>JAKAPE010000092.1 GCA_021811945.1 Pseudomonadota bacterium
TCCGATCTGCCACCCGCAGCTTCGAGAAGCAAGGCGACGCCACGGAGTTCTTTAAGGCCATGTTGAACCGCTACCAACCCGGCGAGAGGGTTAGCGACGAGGACGGCCTTGACGTCGCGGCGCTTCTCGAACGTCACACAGAATATGTCGCAAAGGTGGGCTGCGGCGTCAGCCACTTTCAGGTCATGATGACTGAGCATGGGACGCAATGCTTCCGGATCATCCGCACGGATGGCAGCGGTACGGACTTTTCCTATCCGCATTGTATCGCCCAACGCGCGCCCAGCCGAAAGCAAGAGGTAAGCCAGGCCTTCCGGCGAGTAGTGAGGTTCGACCTTTATCGTGCGCGGGATGCATTTTTCGCGGGGCACGTCGGCGCCGATGGGTATGTGTCCTGCGCCGTGACCGGCGAACGGCTGACGCGCGATGCCGGCCACATGGACCATCGCCCGCCGATGACCTTTGAGGTCATTGTCACGACATTTCTTGCTAGCCGGGGCATGGCATTGACCAATGTGCCGATCACCATGGGCCAGGACGATCAGGTCTCGCCGGAGATTACCGACGAAGCTCTCGGCGAGGCGTTCCGGAGCTACCACACGGCGGTAGCGCGGCTGGATTTTGTGAAGAATACCGTCAACCTGGCACAGGCGAGCCGAAACCGTCTAAGGCCGGGACGCATTAGCCTAGGCCCGATATAATGAGAAGCGACAAGGTTGTCGTTCTGCGCCCAGCTCATCGTGTTCAGCCCCACAGAGAGGACAACGGCACCGCCGCCAGCCTGTCGCCAAACGGCACGAGGTCCGCGCTGTCGTAAAGGACGATGCCGAAGGCAAAGCGGTCTCCGCACGCCTCGGCCAAGGCCCGCAGGCCCCCGAAATCACTGGCTTTGACCGTCGCGCTCGCCTTGACCTCGATGCCTGCGATCATCCCGTCGTCGCGTTCCAGCACAATGTCGACCTCGCGCCCGTCCCGATCCCGAAAATGGTGCGGCGTCAGCCGCAGGTCTGAAGCCGTCATCAGCTTCAAAACCTCTGCGAACACGAAGCTTTCGAGCAGCGCGCCGAACGTGCCACGGTCCGCTTTGACCCGGTCGAAGGAAAGACCGCGCACAGCCGCCAGCAGGCCGGAATCGAGGAAGTGCAGCTTCGGCGTCTTGACGATGCGCTTCAGGGCATTGGTGAACCATGGTTGCACCGTCGCGATCAGGAACACCTGCTCAAGCAGCCCGACGTAACGCTGCCCCGTCTTGTGGCTGACATTGATGCCGGCGCCGAACTGCGAATAGTTGACCAACTGGCCAGAGTGCTCGGCCAGCAGCCGCACGAATTTCGGAAGCTCGGTTAGCTTCTCCACGTCGGCGATATCCCGCAGATCGCGCGTCAGCACCGATGTGAGATAGGACCTCGACCAGTCCTGCCGCCGGCGCTCGCTGTCGCGACTAATCGCTTCGGGGAAGCCGCCGACCAGGACAAGCTGAACAAGATCGTCGCCCAGGATTGCGTCCCGCTGACTCTGGAGCTTTCCTGCGAAGAGATGCTCCAGGAAAGTCGGGATCCGGCCTTCGACCTCGGCCCTGGCGAGCGGCAGCATCTGGATGGTCTCCATCCGGCCGGCCAGACTGTCGGCAACCCGCGGCAAGGTCAGGACATTCGCTGAGCCAGTAAGCAGGAAGCGACCCGGCCGATAGTCCTCGTCGACCGTCTTCTTGATGGCCAGCAGCAGGTCAGGGGCGCGCTGGATTTCGTCGATGATGGCCCGATCGAGGCCGCGGATGAAGCCGGCGGGATCGGACTGGGCGGCCTCGAGGACCGTCTGGTCATCGAGCGTGATATAGGTCCGCCCGGCTTCTCCCATTTTTCGGACAAGCGTGGTCTTGCCGGCACGGCGCGGGCCTACGATCAGGACCACCGGCGTATCGGAAAGGGCCTCCTCCGCCCGTCGCTCCACAAATCGCTCGAACATGCCATCTCCGAATCCGGAAGATTGGAACTATCGGGTTCGGCTGATTGGGAGTCAATGGTCCGCCAATTGGAAGTTACAGGGCCGCGATCTGGAAGTCCAGGAGGGGAAGCCTCCCCCGATCGGCGCCGCAGTCAACGACGCACCCCTTCTGCGGGGAGGCTGGCAGTGCCGCTGCGCATCCTTCGCAGTAGGCCATCGGATGGCACGATCACTGGCTAGATCACTTTGGGCGGAAGGGTATGGCGATCTTGTCGGAAATACTCCGCGCCGCTTGTCGAGTGTCGATTATCACTATACGATCATGGCGTTAGGGCTCAATGCGAATCGGCAGGCGATGCACCCAGGAACGACGGTCAGGCAGGATTGCCTTGAAAGGAACGGGTTGAGCGTCACCGACGCCGCCAGAATCCTCGGCGTGGATCGGCAGACCCTCAGCAACCTGCTGAACGCCCGGTCGGGCATTTCGCCCGAGATGGCCGTGCGGCTGGAAAAGGCGTTCGGCACGTCCGCCCGCGAATGGCTGATCCGGCAGCTCGATTATGAACTGGCCGAGGTCATGCGCCGGGCCGATGAGATCGAGGTCGAGCCGTTCCACACTCCCGCCGGTGAAAGGCGGGGTGAGGCATGAACGCGGTCGAAATCGAGGAGGCGGTCACCGAGCTTGCGGAAAAGCCCTTCGACGCGGCGGAGTTTCCGTACCAGTTCCTCGCCGCCTTCGGGAACAAGGACACCACGATCAAGCGGCTTCGCGCCGGATCGACCAATGCGTCCGACCTGCCCAGCGGTGTTCTCCAGCGAAGCAACATCCACATCGCCGTCGCCGCCCCTGGTGCGGTGACGCAGACCCTTGTCGCGCTCCGGGCCAGCCCCGCCACGGCGAAGGCCAAGGCGAGATTCATCCTCGCCACCGATGGCGACGGCTTCGAGGCCGAAGAGTTGGAGTCCGGCGAGACGGTTGCCTGCGCCTATGCCGACTTCCCCAACCATTTCGGCTTCTTCCTGCCGCTGGCCGGAATCACCACGGTCAAGCAAATCCGTGAAAGCTCGTTCGACATCCGGGCGACCGGACGCCTCAACCGGCTGTATGTTGAGCTTTTGAAGGACAATCCCGATTGGGGCACGGCTGCCCGCCGCCCCGACATGAACCACTTCATGGCCCGGCTGATTTTCTGCTTCTTCGCGGAGGACACTGACATCTTCAACGGCGAGAGCCTGTTCACCGCCACCATCGAACAGATGAGCGCACGGGATTCGTCCAACACCCATGAGGTGATCGGCGAGTTGTTCCGCGCCATGAACACGCCCATCGCCCAGCGGGCGACCGCGAAGCTGCCGCGCTGGGCGGACGTGTTCCCCTATGTGAACGGCGGCCTGTTCTCCGGCAGCCCCGCCGTGCCGCGGTTCAGCCGGATCGCGCGATCCTACCTTCTCCATATCGGCGGCCTCGACTGGACCAGGATCAACCCGGACATCTTCGGGTCAATGATCCAGGCCGTCGCGGACGACGAGGAGCGTGGCGCGCTGGGGATGCACTACACCAGCGTTCCCAACATCCTCAAAGTCCTGAATCCGCTGTTCCTCGACGACCTGCGGGCGCGGCTCGAGGAGGCGGGCGACAACAGCCGGATGGTGCTGAACCTGCGGCGGCGCATGGCGCGGATCAGGGTGTTCGATCCGGCCTGCGGCAGCGGCAATTTCCTTGTCATCGCCTACAAGGAAATGCGGGCCATCGAGGCTGTCATCAACGAGCGGCGCGGCGAGGCCGACCGCGCGTCCGAGATCCCGCTGACCAATTTTCGCGGGATCGAGCTGCGCGACTTCCCGGCCGAGATCGCGCGGCTCGCGCTCATCATCGCGGAGTTTCAATGCGATGTGCTGTATCGCGGGCAGAAGCTGGCGCTGGCCGAGTTTCTGCCGTTGAACAAGGAAAATTGGATCACCTGCGGCAACGCGCTCCGGCTTGATTGGTTGAGCATTTGCCCGCCGACAGGAACGGGCGTGAAGCACCAAGCGGACGACTTATTCCATACGCCGCTCGATCAGCCCCAGATCGACTTCGAGAACGAGGGCGGAGAAACCTATATCTGCGGTAATCCTCCCTACTTGGGGGCGAAGAAGAAATCAAAATCTCAAGCCGAAGACATGGTCGCTGTTGGATTAGGAAGCCTTCAGCTTCTGGATTACGTATGCGCCTTCATCGTAAAGGGCCTCGACATCATTCAGAAGACACGATGTGGAATGGCATTGGTATCAACGAGTTCGATTAGTCAAGGAGAACAAGTGGCCCTTTTGTGGCCTAACGTCCTGAAAAAGGCAGTAATAAATTTTGCATATCGCCCTTTCAAATGGGCCAATTCCGCTACAAACAATGCTGGAGTTTGGTGCACGATCGTTGGATTGGATTCCTCAGCCCGCAGGTCGAAACAACTCTTCTTTGAAGAAAAAGTTCAGATTTGCGATAATATTTCTCCATATCTGATCGCGGGGCCTGATGTTTATTGTTCTCCGGTGGACGAGCCGATAAGCGATCTGCCGCCCATGAAAATGGGGAGCAATGCTGTAGACGGAAAACGGCTTGTTCTGGAGAGAGAGGATGTTGAGAGAATCATTTCCGAGGCACCAAATGCGAGCAGGTACATTCGACAATACGGAGGCACACAGGAGTTGCTTTCTGGAGTGCATCGTTGGTGCGTCTGGATTGAGGATTCCGAGGTTTCAAATGCGCAAGAAATAGCGCCCCTAAGAGAAATAATAGAGAATTGCGGAAGGTATCGGGAAGGCGCAGGAAGGGATGCTAAAAAGGCCGCGCGCCGCCCACACGCATTCTGTTACTCAACATTTGAGCTGAGAGACTTCATTCATGTTGGGAATACAATAGGTAACACGTTGCCGTTTGTCCCGGCTGATTTGAGGAAGCGCGGATATGTATCAAATCACAACGCATTCACTATATATGGCGCACCTCTCGACGCATTTTCTGTAGTGGTGTCGACGCTACATCGCGTGTGGGCGGATACTATCGCTGGTCGGCTGGGCAATGGGACACGGTATGGAAATACGGTCGTCTATAATACGTTCCCATTGCCCGTTCTCACCGAGAAGAACAAAGCCGACCTGACGCGCTGCGCCGAGGACATCCTATTGACGCGTGAGGCGCATTTCCCGGCGACCATCGCCGACCTTTACGAAGTGAAGGATGGCGAGAGCAAAATGCCCGCCGATCTGCGCGAGGCGCACGAGCGCAACGACGAAGTGCTGGAGCGCATCTATATCGGCCGCCGCTTCCGCAACGACACGGAGCGGCTGGAAAAGCTGTTCGAGCTTTACACCAAGATGACTGTCGGGGCGGGCGCAAAGAAGAAACGTAAGGTGGGGGCGGCATGAGCAGCCTCACCGACATCGAGAAACGCTATTTTGAGAAGCTGCTTGGGATGCAGAGCGGCTACGTTCTGGACTATTCCGATGCGACGTTCGGCGAGTTTTTCAATCGCCACCGGGTCAATATTCACGGCCAGAAGTATCAGACCTACGGCAGCTCCAAGGCCAAGAAGATGCGGGCTTTCTGGGAACAGGAGCCTGATGTTCTGGTCGGAAAAGTGCTGGGGGAGATGCTGGATGCCTATGAGGCCGACTGCACCCTGAACAATCGCGACGCCGAGGCCTCCGTCCTCGAAAAATCGCGCGGCATCGTCGCGCGTCTTTTAGGGGCGCGCGCGCCTGCAAAACCGACCCAGACCGTTGACGATTTTCTGCATAGCGAATTTTCGATCCCCAACGTCCAGAAACTGCCGATTGAGGCGATGGCCGTGCCGATCATCGAGAGCCGCCTAAACGAAGCGCGGGCGGCGATGGGCGCTGGCGCATATCTCTCCACCATTTTCCTGTGCGGCAGCGTGTTGGAAGCCGTCCTTCTCGGGGCGGCGCAGAAGGAACCAGCTCGTTTCAATCGGGCTTCGGCCAGTCCGAAGGCCGTTGACGGCAGCGTGAAGCGTTTTCACGAATGGAGCCTCGCGCAATTCATAGATGTTGCTTGCGAGGCTGGGTTGTTAAAGCCGGACGTGAAGAAGTTCAGTCACGGCCTTCGGGACTTTCGCAACTACATCCATCCATACGAACAAATGGTATCCGGCTTCACACCGGACGAGCACACGGCGAAAGTCTGCTTTCAGGTGCTAAAGGCGGCGCTTGCCAGCGTTGCGGGGGAAAGAAAATGAAGCCAGAAGCGAAATCCGTTCCCTCCGTCTCCGTTTCTTACGCCCGAAACGGCAGCTCGACCAAGGCAAATGCCCTCGGAATGCGCCCGATGCAGGAGCGCGCCTATGAGAAGCGCGGCGAGCAATATCTGCTTATCAAGTCGCCGCCCGCCTCCGGCAAAAGCCGCGCGCTCATGTTCATCGCGCTCGACAAGCTGGCCAATCAGGGGGTGAAGCAGGCGATCATCGTCGTGCCGGAAAGGAGCATCGGCGCGAGCTTCCATGACGAGCTGTTAAGCCAGTTCGGCTTTTGGGCCGACTGGCATGTCGAGCCGAAATGGAATCTTTGCGACGCGCCCGGCGCGGACAACGGCGGCAAGGTCAATTCGGTCGAAGCGTTCCTGCAAAGCGATGACAAGGTGCTGGTCTGCACCCACGCCACCTTCCGCTTCGCCGTGGACAAGTTCGGGGTGGAGGCGTTCGATAACCGCCTGATCGCGGTGGACGAGTTCCACCACGTCTCCGTCAACCCCGACAACAAGCTGGGGCTGCACCTTGGGGCCTTCGTCGCTCGCGACAAGGTGCATATCGTCGCCATGACCGGCAGCTACTTCCGGGGCGACGCCGATGCCGTGCTGGCCCCGCAGGACGAGGCCAAGTTCGATACCGTGACCTATACCTATTATGAGCAGTTGAACGGCTATCAGTATCTCAAGCAGCTCGACATCGGATATTTCTTCTATTCCGGTTCCTACGCCGACGACATTCTCAGCGTTCTGGACCCCGCCGAGAAGACCATCATCCACATTCCCAGCGTCAACTCCCGCGAAAGCACGAAGGACAAGATCAGGGAGGTGGAGCATATCCTGTCGGCGCTGGGCGATTGGCAGGGCGCCGACGACGCCACCGGCTTCCAGTTGGTCAAGACGCCCGAAGGCAAGGTGCTGCGGATCGCCGACCTTGTGGACGACGATGGAGCCAGGCGCGACCGGGTTTCCGCCGCATTGAAAGATCCGGCGCAGAAGAACAACCGCGATCATGTGGACATCATCATCGCGCTCGGCATGGCGAAAGAAGGCTTCGACTGGATCTGGTGCGAGCATGCGCTGACCGTCGGCTATCGTTCCAGCCTGACTGAAATCGTGCAGATCATCGGCCGCGCCACGCGCGACGCCCCGGGCAAGACCCGCGCCCGCTTCACCAACCTAATCGCCGAACCGGACGCTTCCGAGGAAGCCGTGACCGAGGCTGTCAACGACACGTTGAAGGCCATAGCCGCGAGCTTGCTCATGGAGCAGGTGCTTGCGCCGCGCTTCGAGTTCAAGCCCAAGAACCCGGCCAGCGGCCCGGTTGAAGGCTTCGACTACGGCGAGGACGGCTATCAGCCGGACAAGTGCAATGTCGGCTTCAACGAAGAGCGCGGCACCTTCCAAATCGAGATCAAGGGGCTGGCCGAACCCAAGAGCGAGGAAGCGGCCCGCATCTGCCAGCAGGACTTGAATGAGGTGATCGCCGCCTTCGTGCAGGACAAGACAGCCATTGAGCGCGGGCTATTCGATAAGGAGCTCGTGCCCGAGGAGCTGACACAGCTTCGCATGGGCAAGATCATCAAGGATAAATACCCGGAGCTGGACGAGGAGGATCAGGAGGCCGTGCGCCAGCACGCAGTCGCCGCCCTGAACCTTACGCAGAAGGCCAAGGAGGTTGCCCTGGGCGGGGCCGCGGGCGATAGCGAGAAAAGCGCGAACACCGCCTTCATCGAAGGCGTCCGCAAGTTTGCGATGGACGTGCGCGAGCTGGACATCGACCTGATCGACCGCATCAACCCGTTCGGCGAAGCTTACGCCATTCTGTCCAAGGCGATGACCGAGGAAAGTTTGAAGCAGGTCGCCGCCGTGATCGGGGCCAAGCGCGCCACCCTAACCGTGGAGGAAGCGCGCGAATTGGCCAAGCGAGCCTTGAAGTTCAAGCAGGAGCGTGGGCGCCTGCCATCCATCACGTCGTCCGACGCATGGGAAAAACGCATGGCTGAAGGTGTCGCCTTCCTCGCCCGCATGAAGGCGGAGGCCGCGCGTGGCTAAGGGTTTCACCGACGAGGACGACGCGCTTCTGGCCGAGCTTGGCGTCGAGATCGAGACGAAGAAGGATGCTGCGCGGACTCCGCGCGAGGAACGGATCATCGCCGGTTTCGAGGAAATTCAGCGTTTCACCGCCGCCCACGGTCACGCGCCGCAACACGGCGAGGAGCGCGATATTTTCGAGAGGCTTTATGCCGTGCGGCTCGACCGGCTTCGCGCGCAGGAGGATTGCCGCACTCTGCTAGCGCCGTTCGACCATGAGGGGCTTTTGGAGGGCGCGACATCCGCCTCGGGCGACGCGGCCGACGACATTAGCGACGACGAATTGTTGGCCCAGCTTGGAGTGGATGCCACTGCCACGGACGATATCACCGAATTGCGGCATGTCCGCTCGGCCGCCGACAAACGCGCCGCCGAAGAGATCGCCAACCGGGAACGGTGTGAGGACTTCGACCGCTTCAAGCCCCTGTTTGCACAGGTGCAGGCGGACATCGAAAACGGCATTCGGCAGACCCGCCCCTTCGAGCTGAAGGCCGAAATCCGGCCTGGAAGCTGGTTCATCGTCGGCGGGCAGAAAGCCTATGTCGCCGAAGCGGGCGAGCCCTTCACCAACGCGCAGGGCAAATCCGACGCCCGGTTGCGGGTGATCTTCGACAACGGCACCGAAAGTAACCTGCTTATGCGTTCGCTACAGCGGGCGCTGAACAAGGACGAAGCGGGCCGCCGCATCACCGATCCCGTCGCCGGGCCGCTGTTCTCCGGCAGTCAGGCCGAGGACGATCAGGCCAGCGGCACCATTTATGTGCTGCGGAGCAAGTCCGATAACCCTGTCGTCGCCGCCAACCGTGACCTTGTTCACAAGATCGGCGTCACCAACATGGATGTCGCCCAGCGGATCGCCGGGGCGCGGCTCCAGCCGACCTATCTGATGGCGGACGTGGAGGTTGTGGCGACCTACAAGCTCTACAATCTCGGTCGCACCAAGCTCGAAAACCTGATCCACCGCATCTTCGAGCCTGCCCGGCTCGACATCGAGATCAAGGACAGGTTCGGCAATCCCGTCATCCCGCGTGAATGGTTCCTCGTGCCGCTGTTCGTGATCGACGACGCCGTGGAGAAGATCAAGGACGGCACGATCACCGGCTACGTCTATGACCCGAACAGCGCGCGGCTGGTAGAGCGCGGCGCGCTGCCTCCGCTGGGAGACTTGACATGAGCAATGTCAACGTCAGGCGGCTAGTCGACAACATCCGTTCCGGCACCAATATCTACACGCCGCTGGTCGAGTTGGTCGTAAATGCGATTCAGGCCATCGACGCGAAGGGCATACCGAACGGGTTGGTCGAAATCGAAGTTCTCCGAAACGGACAGGCCGACGTACTCGACCGCCTTGAGGACGTCGATGGCTTCGTGGTCAAGGACAATGGCATAGGCTTCACCAAGAGCAATCGTGACGCCTTCGACACCCTCTACACCGAACAAAAAATTGCGGACGGCGGCAAAGGTTTTGGCCGCTTCACCTGCCTGAAATACTTCGACCGGGTGAAGGTATCCAGCACCTTCGCCGAAGGCGACGCTTTCCGTGATCGCTCTTTCAGGATGGGCTTGGACAAGGACATCATCGTTGACGAAAAGGAAGGCCCGTCTCAAGCGCAGGCGACGGGTGCAACCGTCGAGATTTCCGGCATCAAATCGGTAAGGGTTCCCGACAAGAAGCTGGAAACGATCAGCCGGGTCGTGGTGGAACGGCTGCTGCCCTATTTCGTGGATAAGGAGCGCGCCTGCCCGCGCGTGGTGATCCGGGACGCCAATAAGCCGTCTGATACCGTCTCCCTCAATGATTACCTGGGCAAGGAGAACAGCCAGATCGTCGAACTGAAGGTGGAGGAAGGCACGTTCTCGCTGTCAGCGAAGGAGGATGAAAAGACCTTTCAGGTCCGCGTATTCAAATTCTTCGCGCCGCGAACGGCGAAGAGCAAGGTCAGCCTTGTCGCGCACCGACGGGAAGTGACGGACAATCCACTCGAATCGTACATTCCCGAATTTGCGGAGGAGTTCTTCGAGCCGGGGCCGGATCAGGATTTGGCTAAGGGGCGCAATTTCGTCATCAAAGCCTATGTGTTCGGCGACTACTTGAACGACAACGTGTCCCTCGAACGAGGCGAGTTTCGCTTTCAAACCGATACCGACCTGTTGAACGGCATATCCCAGAACGACATCGAACAGAAAGCCGCCGGGATCGTGCAGTCGGTAGTGGGTGCGGAGATTGCCGAAAGGAAGAGGCGAAAGGAAGTACGCATCTCCGAGTACGTAACCAATGACGCCCCCTGGCATCGCATCCTTGCAAAAGAAGTAGATTTCAGCGCTCTGCCCATGAGGCCGTCAAATCAGGACATCGAGCTTCATCTACAGAGGAAGAAATTTGAAAAGGAGATAGCGACACGAACACAGGTTACTGCGCTGTTGAACTCGGAGAACCCGGATGATCTTGGCGAGAAAATCGCGCAGTTGATCGAGAGCATTTCTGATAACAGCAAGAACGATCTGATTCACTATGTATCCATGCGGAAGTGCGTCCTCGACCTATTCTCCAAATCGCTAGAGATCGGAGCTGATGGAAAGCACAAATCCGAAGGCGAAGTGCATGACATCATCATGCCGCGCAAAAAGGATTCCGAGGAACTGAACTACGACGCGCACAATCTTTGGATTCTGGACGAACGGCTGAATTTTACATCCTACGTTTCGTCTGACAAACCCCTTCAATCATCTGGGGATCGGACGGACATCACCGTCTATAACCGCCGCGTGGCCTATCGCGGCGATAATGAAGCCAGCAACCCCATCACGATTTTCGAGTTCAAGAAGCCCCAGCGGGACGATTTTGCTGACCCGTCCTCTAAGGAAGACCCGATTCAGCAGATCATCCGCTACGTCAATCAAATCCGGGAAGGCAAGTTCAAGACCCCAACTGGCCGCGACATCCTCGTCAACGACACAACGCCGTTCTACGGCTATGTCGTCTGCGACCTCACCAAAAAGGTCAAGGACTGGCTCCAAAAGGAGAAGAACTTTACCCCGATGCCAGATGGCCTGGGATGGTTCAACTGGTTTGGCAACATCAGCCTCTACATGGAAGTGGTTAGCTGGACAAAGCTGCTCCGCGACGCGGAAATGCGGAACAAGATATTCTTCAACAAGCTCGGCATCGACTAAATGGGCTGATGCTTGCACAGAACAGGCCAGGGACGCTGAACCTCCTGCATACGTTTCCCACCTCGGCTATCGGTAGGAGAAGTCCCTTCCTGAAATCCAGAAATCCATCGGGCCGTAAAGGCCGTACGCGGTTGGGGGAAAGCTTTCCCCCTGGCCGGCGCCATGGTCACCGGCACACCCCCTTCTGCGGGGCAGGCCGCCCCGCAACGCCCTTCTTAGAGTGAGAGTGCGGGCCGGGTTTGCCGTGACGGGTTGAGGGCTGGAGGAGAGGCCTCCGGCGCCCGTCGCGGAGACCCGCGATGTCCAAGCACCGCCAGGAAGCCGGCCCCGGCCGCGCCAGCCTGTACGACGAAATCACCACCAAGATCATCAGCGAGTTGGAGGCTGGGCGGCTTCCCTGGGTCCAGCCCTGGGGTACGGCCGCGGCAAAGGCACCGCTCGCCATGCCGAAGAACGCCGCCACGGGGCGCGGCTATTCCGGCATCAACGTGCTCATTCTCTGGGGCGCTGTCGTCCAGCATGGTTATCCGTGCCAGAGCTGGCTGACTTTCCGCCAGGCGCTGGCGCTCGGCGGCCATGTACGGCGCGGCGAACGCGGCACCACTGTCGTTTATGCCGACCGCTTCATCCCCGACGACGAGAAGCGACGCGCCGGCGAGACCGGCGAGGATGCGCAGGCCATTCCGTTCCTGAAGCGATTCACAGTCTTCAACGCTTCGCAATGCGAGGGACTCCCCGACGACGTCGCGGTCGCTGCTCCGCCGCCCGAGCCGGGCCTGATCGCACCCAAGGTGGCGGCGCTCATCAAGGCGAGCGGCATCGACTTTCGCATCGGTGGCGATCGCGCATTCTACGTGCCCGTGCAGGACTATGTGCAGGTGCCGCCGCCCCAAGCGTTCTTCGAGCCGATCAATTGGCATCGAACCGCCCTTCACGAATGCTCCCACGCCAGTGGAGCGCCGCATCGCCTGAACCGCGACCTTTCAGGTTCATTCGGTTCGAAGAAGTACGCCTTCGAGGAGTTGGTCGCGGAAATCTCGGCAGCGTTCTGCTGCGCGGCCCTCGGCATCGTCCCGACCGTACGGCACGCCGACTACATCGGCTCCTGGGCCGAGGTTCTGCGTGAAGACAACCGCGCCATTGTCCGTGCCTCATCTCAGGCAAGCAAGTCAGCGGACTTTCTGCTCGGCTTCGCACCGGCAAGCGACCAGCTCGTTGCCGCAGCCTCCCGCGACGATGTCGAAGACGTGGCGGCGGCGGCGTGACGCCGGGTCGTTTCCGTAAATCCGCGCAGGCGCAGTCCCGCTTCTCCTGCTTTCCGGCTTTACGACCGGAACAGAGGAAGAGGGCTGCGCCGGTCTTCGTGGCGGGTTGGAGGTCGAGAGAGAGTCTCTCGGCCGCCCGCTGCGGAGTATCATCCCATGGCCACTGCCGTTCAGAAGATCACCCTGTCGTCCTCGCGCGACATTCCCTTCAACAAGCTGGTGCTGAGCCAGTCCAACGTCCGGCGCGTGAAGGCCGGCGTCTCGATCGAGGAGCTGGCCGTGGACATCGCCCGGCGCACGCTGCTTCAGAGCCTCAACGTCCGGCCGGTTCTCGACGCCGAGGGCGCCGAGACCGGCATGTTCGAGATTCCGGCCGGCGGCCGCCGCTACCGGGCGCTCGAGCTGCTGGTGAAGCAGAAGCGGCTAGCGAAGACCGCGCCGGTTCCGTGCGTGGTCCGCGATCCTGGCACCGACATCCTCGGCGAGGACGATTCGCTGGCCGAGAACATCCAGCGTGCGCCGTTGCATCCGCTCGACCAGTTCCGCGCCTTCCACGCCCTGCGCGAAAAGGGACGCTCCGAGGAGGACATCGCCGCGGCATTCTTTGTCGCAGTGAACGTCGTGAAGCAGCGCCTGCGCCTGGCGTCGGTCTCGCCGACCCTGCTCGACGTCTACGCCGAGGATGGCATGTCGCTGGAACAGTTGATGGCGTTCACGGTCACGTCCGACCATGCACGCCAAGAGCAGGTCTGGCAGGCCATCTCCGGATCCTGGCAGAAGGAGCCCTATCAGATCCGCCGCATGCTGACGGAGAAGACGGTGCGTGCCTCGGACCGCCGGGCGGTGTTCGTCGGGCTTGATGCCTACGAGGCGGCCGGTGGGGTGGTGCTGCGCGACTTGTTCCAGTCCGACGACGGCGGCTGGCTCGAAGACGTGGCGCTGCTCGACGGCCTCTTCGCTGAGAAGCTGAAGATCGAGGCCGAGAAGATCGCGGCCGAGGGCTGGAAGTGGATCGAGGTCGCGATCGACTTCCCCTATGGCCACACGCGCGGGCTCCGCGTGTTGGAGGGAATTGCCGCCGACCTTTCGCCCGAGGATCAGGCGACGATTGAAGCGCTCAACGCCGAATACGCCAAGCTCGAAGCCGAGTATGACGGAGCAGACGAGCTGCCCGACGAGGTGGACGAGCGGCTCGGCGAAATCGAAACGGCGCTCGCTGCCTTCGACGATCGTCCCGTCACTTTCGAACCCGCCGACATTGCCCGTGCCGGCGTCTTCGTCAGCATCGACGCCGAAGGCGCGTTGTCCGTCGAGCGCGGCTACGTCCGGCCCGAGGATGAGGCGCCCATCGCGGAGCCTGGACAGGAAGGCGATGATGAAACCGGCGCGGCAAGCCCAAGCGGCGTGGAACCCGGCGCGCCGGTGATCCAGCGCGCGGTCATCACTATCGGCGGCCAGGTTTCCGAACCGGAGGACGAGGACGACGACGTGGTGAAGCCGCTGCCCGACCGCCTTGTGACCGAGCTGACTGCGGAACGGACGCTGGCGCTGCGCGACAAGCTCGCGACCACGCCGTCGGTCGCGTTCCAGGCGGTTCTGCACAAATTCTGCCTGGATGTCTTCTCGCGCTACTTCCCATCCGGCAGCGCCATGGAGGTCGCCGTTCGCAGCGTCACCTTCCCGATCCAGGCGCAGGGTCTGAAGGATACGCCGACGGCCAAGGCGATCTCCGAACGCCACAAAAGCTGGGAGGAGCGGCTGCCGAAGGATCGAGCCGATCTCTGGGACTGGCTCACCACCCTGACCGGCGACGACCAGGCCGCCCTCTTCGCGCATTGCGCCTCGTTCGGGGTCAACGCGCTCTACGAGAAGGCCGACCGCTATGGCGCCGGTATTTCGTCCCACGGTGTCGAGCAGCGCATCGGCGAGGCCAGCCGCATCGCCCGGGCCGTTGGTCTCGACATGGTGGAGGCCGGATGGCGTCCGACCGTTGAGAACTATCTCGGCCGCGTGCCGAAGCGCCGCATCCTCGAAGCGGTTCGCGAAGGCGCAGGCGAGCGCGCCGCCCAGCTCATCGACCATCTGAAAAAGGGCGACATGGCCAAGGAAGCCGAGCGGCTTCTCGCCGACAGCTTCTGGCTGCCTGAGCCACTGCGCACCGTCGATGACGACGCGCCGTCGGCCGATCAGGTCGGCGACGAAGGCGAGGGCGAGGCGCTGCCGGCCTTCCTAGCCGGA
>JAKAPE010000371.1 GCA_021811945.1 Pseudomonadota bacterium
AAGTGGCCGACAGCCAGCCTTCGTTGGCGTGGAAAAGCTGCTCGAAATAATGGAGCCGCTTCGAGTCGAAATCGATGAGCTGGAAATCAACGCGCACCGGATCGCCGGCGTGGAGCTCGCGCAGATAGCGCACATGCGCCTCCGCGGTGAAGCAGGAATGCCGCGTCTCCTTGACATAGGCCAAGCCGCAGCCGAGGAGCTCGTAGACCTCATCGACGGCGCGGTCGAGCAAGACGTTATAATAGGCCATGTTGAGATGGCCGTTATAGTCGATCCAGCCCGGCTCGACCCGCATCACCGAGGACGTGAAGGGCGCGGGAAAGGCGGGTTCCTGGTCGCGGAAATCGTCCATTGGCCTTTTTCGGTGTTGACAAGCTTTGGACTGTGGCGGATTCGGCGCTCAATGCAAGCTTGATCGGCTCGACGACTTGACCGGAGACAGTGCGGTCGCCACCCTTAATGCGCGAACGAGAAATAAAGAGCAGATGCGATGGTCATGGTCGAAGCAAGGGAGGATGTTCGCTGCGACCGCAAGGCGGTCGAGGCCGTCATCGCCGCGCTTGCGGCGAGGGTCGGCAACCGGCTCGTCACCTCCCAAGCGGTGCGCGAGCAGCATGGCCATACGCTGACCTGGATCGGCAATCAGCCGCCGGACGCCGTGGTCTTTCCGCAGACGACGGCAGAGGTGCAGGAGATCGTACGCCTGTGCGCCGCCGAGCGCGTGCCGGTGATCGCCTTCGGTACCGGCACCTCGCTCGAAGGCCAGGTCAACGCGCCGCGGGGCGGCATCTCGCTCGATTTCCGCGACATGAACCGCCTCATCGCCGTCCACGCCGAGGACCTCGATTGCGTGGTCGAGCCCGGCATGACGCGCAAGCGGCTCAACGAACTGTTGCACGACCAGGGGGTGTTTTTCCCGATCGACCCCGGCGCCGACGCCTCGCTCGGCGGCATGGCGGCGACGCGCGCCTCGGGCACCAACGCAGTGCGCTACGGCACGATGAAGGACAACGTGCTGGCGCTCAAGGTCGTGCTCGCCGACGGCGAGGTCATGACGACGGCGCGCCGGGCAAAAAAATCGGCTTCGGGCTACGATCTCACCCGGCTGATCGTCGGCTCGGAGGGCACGCTCGGCATCATCACGGAGCTGACCTTGCGCCTTGCCGGCATTCCGGAGGCGATCTCGTCCGGCGTTTGCCCGTTTCCTTCGGTGGAGGCCGCCTGCAACGCCACCATCCTCACCATCCAGTCGGGCATTCCGGTGGCGCGTATCGAGCTCCTCGACGCGCTGCAGGTGCGCGCCTGCAATCTCCACTCGAAGCTCGAATTGCCGGAAACGCCGATGCTGTTCGTCGAATTCCACGGTACCGAGGCGGGCGTCGCCGAACAGTCGCAGCGTTTCGGCGATATCGCGGCGGAATTCGGCGGCGGCCCGTTCGATTGGGCGACGCGGGCGGAGGACCGTTCGCGCCTGTGGCAGGCGCGGCACGATGCCTATTGGGCGGCGCGCGGCATGCGCCCCGGCTGTTATCCGCTGGCGACCGATGTCTGCGTGCCGATCTCGCGGCTGGCCGAATGCGTCACCGAGACGCAACGCGACATCGCCGCAAGCCGTCTCTTTGCTCCCATCGTCGGCCATGTCGGCGACGGCAATTTCCACCTGTCGATGATGGTCAACTTGGAGGACGAAGCCGAGGTTGCCCGCACCCACGCGTTCCTGGAACGGCTGGTCGAGCGGGCCTTGGCGATGGACGGGACCTGCACCGGCGAGCACGGCATCGGCCAGGGCAAGATGCAGTATCTGCTCAGCGAGCATGGCGAAGGCGCGCTCGCAGCCATGTGCGCGGTCAAGCGCGCGCTCGATCCGCTCGGCATCATGAACCCGGGCAAGATCTTCAACCTGTGAGAAAGTGGCCCCGATTTCGCAACGCGAAATCCGGGGTGCGACGCGCGGCTAATTCCGGATTTCGTTTTACTCAATCCGGACCGCGCTTGCTCGATCCGGCTACGCTTGCCGTTCCAACCCCAAGATCGCCCTGGCGTGTGGCGCGAACTCATTCCGCCGGAACGGATTTGCAACGGCAATGGAACCGAAGCGGGCGCCGTCGGCCATATCTTCTGAGAAGACCGTGGTGCAGCCCGCCTCCGCGGCGGAGGCGAGCAGCACCGCATCCCAATAGGAAAAGCGGCCCCGTGGAGATTCTTCCAGCGCCGCGCGCACCGCGTGGACCGAATAGCTGAAGGTGTCAAAGCCGGCGATCAATTGGGCCGCCCGGGCCGCGGCATCTTTCGGATTAAGCTTCAACTTCACGGTCGCTGCCGCGTAAAATTCCCCCACGACTTGCAGCGCCAGCGGACAATCGAGGCTGGCGGCCGCTTCGATGATCTGGGCGGCGAATCCGCGTTTGCGTCCTTCGCGGGCATCCACGGCATAGATCAGAATGTTGGTGTCAAGCGTGAAACGTTCAGCGCTCATGCAGCTCGTCGCGCGTCCAGCGGCGCTGACCGGAAGAGTTTCCCGGCTTTGCGCGCGCCGATCTGAGAAATGCGCGAATGGCGCGCTGCTGCGCCGGCGTCCGCCCGCGCACGGCCCGCTTTTCGCCCGAAGGGACGATCTCTACAGCCGGCTTGCCGTTCCGCAGAACGAGCACGCGCTCTCCTGTTTCCTCGATTTTCCGCACCAGACGGGAAAACTCCTGGTTGGCCTCGCGGAGGTTAACCTGTTTCATGCGCCCTTATGTAGCACAGCCGTAGCACAACCGCAACCGCTGAGCGGCAGGACGGCAGGGCGGCGAGGTCAGGTTAACGCGTTGGAGTGACGGATCAGAGTTTCGAGGTAGTCGGGATTGAGACTGGCGAGTTTTCGCCGCACCTTGAGGCTGTGCTTGTCTTTTGGGTTGCGCACGAGGTTCATGGCCATATGTTTGACGATGGCCATGTTTTGCGGCCCGTTGCGGCTGCGTAGCCGCGCGAGATCGTCGTGGAACACGGCATCGAGCAGCCAATGCATGCGGCGAGTAGACCGGGGGAATTGCACCCCCGGCCTCTCTCAGTGTCCGTTTCGAAACTTCTTGAGTCGATTGAATCATCTGTGTTTTCATGGACGGCGATCTGATTCGCGGAGAGGCCACTGATGTGGACGCATGAGAACCGACCGAAATACAATCGTGATCAC
>JAKAPE010000372.1 GCA_021811945.1 Pseudomonadota bacterium
CGAAAGTAGTTGTCGCAAAACAACTTTCGCTGATTCGGCGCCCCGATGCGCCAATTATGTGTGAGATATCCGGGTTAAGAGAGCGCTGCGGAGGGCCTGTTCATGAACGCTCGGTCCTGCCTTGCGATCGTGCTTGCGGCCGGCGAAGGCACGCGCATGCGCTCGGCGCGGCCGAAGGTTCTGCATGCACTCGCCGGGCGCTCGCTTCTCGCCCATGTGCTCGCCGCCATCGCGGAAGCCGACGTCACCGCGACTGCGGTCGTCGTCGGGCCAGGGCAGGAGGCGGTCGCTGCAGAAGCAAGACGCGTTCTGCCGCAGGCCGAATGCTTCGTGCAGCGTGAACGGCGCGGTACTGCCCATGCCGTGCTCGAGGCGAGAGCGGCCATCGAACGGCGGCCGGATGATATTCTCGTCGTTTATGGCGACACCCCGCTCATCCGGGCGGCGACACTGAGGCGGCTGCGGGCACCTCTGGCCGCCGGCGCGGCCGTGGCGGTGCTGGCGTTTCGGCCGACCGACCCCGCCGGCTACGGACGACTCATCATCGGCAACGGCGAACTCGTCGCCATCCGTGAAGAGGCGGACGCGAGCGCGGTCGAGCGGGCGGTCGGACTCTGCAACGGCGGGATCATGGCGCTTGCCGGCGTCCACGCGCTTGCCATTCTGGAACGCATCGGCGACTGCAACCGCAAGCGCGAATTTTATCTGACGGACGCAGTCGGGATCGCGCGCGGCATGAAGCTCGAAGCCGTGACGGTCGAAGTCGAGGAGGACGACGTGCGTGGCATCAACAGCAAAAGCCAGCTTGCCGAGGCGGAGGCTGTGGCGCAGGAGCGTTTACGCCAGGCTGCGCTGGCGGCCGGCGTAACGCTTGTTGCGCCACAGACGGTCTTTCTCAGCGCCGATACCAAATTCGGCAGGGACGTTGTCGTCGAACCCTATGTGGTATTCGGCGAGAAGGTGACCGTGGAGGACGGGGCGGTCATCCGCTCGTTTTCCCATATTACCGGGGCCGTTGTCGGCAAGGGCGCTTCGGTCGGACCGTTCGCCCGGTTGCGGCCGGGAACGCGCCTGGGCGAGGGGGCGCGCATCGGCAACTTCGTCGAGGTCAAAGAGGCGGTGATCGAGGCCGGCGCCAAGGCCAATCATTTGAGCTATATCGGCGATGCCTCCGTCGGCGCCAACGCCAATGTCGGCGCCGGCACCATCACCTGCAATTATGACGGCCGCGACAAATACCGCACGGCGATCGGTGCCGAAGCCTTCATCGGCTCGAATTCGGCTTTGATTGCGCCGGTCGAGATCGGCGAGGGGGCCTATATCGGCTCCGGTTCCGTGATCACGCAGAACGTGCCGGCGCATGCACTCGCCTTGGCGCGAGGGCGGCAGGTTATTAAGGAAGGCTGGGCGAAGCGCTTGCGTGCGCTCAAATCTCTCGGCAAGAAGAAAGCGCATCCGCACGGCTAGTATCGGGACACTAAGGGAGCACCGCCGCCGTGCCGCCGCGCGGTTACGGAACGAAACGTTATTTGACTTTCGCGCGGCCGTGGCGCGCTTTAACGCCGCCGGCTTTTGCGGGCAAAGTCGGCGGCCGGCGCGGCGCCACCGAAGGAGAGCATCCCCGAATATGTGCGGCATCATCGGGATCATCGGCCGTGAGCCGGTTGCGCCGCAATTGATCGATGCGCTCAAGCGCCTCGAATACCGCGGCTACGATTCCGCCGGCGTCGCCACGCTCAATCATGGCGTTCTCACGCGCCGCCGCGCGGCGGGGAAGCTCAGAAATCTGGAAGAAAAGCTCGTCCGCGAGCCGCTTGGCGGCTTGATCGGCATCGGCCACACCCGCTGGGCGACGCACGGCAGGCCGACCGAAAACAACGCGCATCCGCACGCGACCGATCGGGTCGCCGTCGTACACAACGGCATCATCGAGAATTTCTGCGAACTGCGCCGCGAGCTGGAAAGAGACGGCACCAGGTTCGCAACCGAAACCGATACGGAGGTGGTCGCCCATCTCGTCACTGCGCAAATCCAGCGCGGCCTGTCGCCCGTCGACGCGGTGAAGGCCGCCCTGCCGTGGCTGCGCGGGGCCTTCGCGCTCGCTTTTCTGTTCGCCGGCGAGGAGGATCTGCTGATCGGCGCGCGCAAAGGCTCGCCGCTGGCAATCGGCTTCGGCAAGGATGCGATGTTCGTCGGCTCCGACGCCATCGCGCTCGCTCCCTTCACCGATACCGTCAGCTATCTGGAAGACGGCGACTGGGTCGTCGTGCGCCGCAGCGGCGCGGAAATTCACGACGCCGCCGGCTCCATCATTCACCGCGCCGTTCTCAAGTCGCAGGCGTCCGTTGCGCTCGCCGACAAGGGCAACCACCGCCACTTCATGGCCAAGGAAATTCACGAGCAGCCGGAGGTGGTCGGTCACACCTTGGCGCATTACATCGACATGGTGGCCGAGCGCGTCAAGCTGCCGACCGCATTGCCGTTCGATTGGCGCGGGCTCAAGCGTATCTCCATCACCGCCTGCGGCACCGCCCATTACGCCGCCATGGTCGCGCGCTACTGGTTCGAGCGCTTCGCGCGGCTGGCGGTCGAGGTCGATATCGCGTCCGAGTTCCGTTACCGCGACGTTCCGCTCGACGCCGGCGAACTCGCCATCTTCGTTTCGCAGTCGGGCGAGACCGCAGATACGCTCGCCTCGCTGCGCCATGCGCGCGAGGCCAAGCAACACATTCTCTCCGTCGTCAACGTGCCGACCTCGACCATCGCCCGCGAAAGCGACATCGTCATGCCGACGCTCGCCGGACCGGAAATCGGTGTTGCCTCGACCAAGGCCTTCACCTGCCAGCTCGCTGCGCTCGCTGCGCTTGCGGTCGCGGCGGGCCGCGACCGCAACGTGCTGGGCGCAGACGACGAGAAGCGGCTCATCCGTGCCCTGGTCGAAGTACCGCGGCATCTGATCGAGGCGCTGGCGCTAGAGCGGCAGATCGAACAGCTCGCCCGCGACCTCGCCAAATGCCGCGACGTGCTCTACCTCGGCCGCGGCACCAGCTTCCCAACCGCGCTCGAGGGCGCGCTCAAGCTCAAGGAAATCTCCTACATCCACGCCGAGGGCTATGCCGCCGGCGAGCTCAAGCATGGCCCGATTGCGCTGATCGATCGG
>JAKAPE010000093.1 GCA_021811945.1 Pseudomonadota bacterium
GACCTGGTACTTGCACTCCCATGTCGCGTGGTTCAGGTGATTATGATCCTGTGACATTGCGATCTCCTTGAGGGCCTCGCGGTTCCCCAAGGAGATCGTATGATTTTGTGATCCTACTCCCGAAGCTGTAGAACTGCCTCTATTCGCTCCGGCAGAGCCGGAGGCTTAGCGGGAGAGTTAAGTGCACTGTCACCGTAATTGCGGCTGGCTTTCGCCTGCGCGTCGATCATAGTGCCTCGTTCGATGATTGGGCCGCGCTCTCGGAGGGTGCCTATCTCCTGCGCTCAAACATCACCGACTGGAGCGATCGGCAACTCTGGAAAGCCTACATCCAGCTCACTCAGGCCGAGGCCGCTTTCCGCATCGAGAAAGATCAACTCAACGTCCGTCCGATCTGGCACCAGCGCGAAGATCGCACGCAGGCCCATATCCTCGTGTGCTTTCTCGCCTTCGTGCTGTGGAAGAGCCTCGAGATGTGGCAGAGCCGCGCAGGCCTGGGAAACTCACCACGCACCATCCTCGACGAGCTGGCGTGCATTCAATCACACGATGTCGTGCTGCCGACCGCAACCCACGGTCAGATCCGCCTGCGCTGCGTCACTCAGCCCGACGCTGCCCAGGCTGCACTCCTCGATCGCCTCGGCATCGTGCTGCCCAAGCGCATGCGCCTCCCCGAGCCGGAGTGGCCGGCGCTCGCTGCCACCGCTTGAACTCAGAATCTTGACGAAAAATGTAGTGACGACTTTTCGGCTAAGGCATTGATTTGCCTATATCCGACCGTCGATTCTGCGCAAGTTGGGCTAACCCGGACAACTCATGTGCTTACGACAGACGCCATGCGGGTGCCCGTTCCGGAACCGGAAAAGCTCTATACTTGGTGGAGCTATCGGGCAGCCGACTGGCGCGCCGCCGACCGCGGCCGCCGGGTCGATCATATTTGGACCGCGGACGCGCTGGCCGACCGCGTCTCGGCCATCGACATAGCCAAGGATTATCGCGGCGCCACACGGCCCTCGGACCACGTGCCGGTGACGGCGGTGCTGGAGGTTTGATTAGCGGCGTTCGCCTTGCTCGACTCGCGCTACGACAACGCCGCCCGCGCGGGCGACGCGGCGAACAGCTTCATCAGCGTCGCAATTGCGGCAAGTACCGCCGCATAGACGATGAGCTGCATGGCCGTCGGCTGATCGACATAGCCGATCAGCGTATGCAGCGCCCGCCCCAGATAGCTTTGCTCGCTCAGGATCCTGGAGGTATTCCACACCGTCTCGTCGAACGCGGTGAGGATATCGGCCTGCTCAAGGAATGCGACCGCTTGCGCCGCCATGCCGGCGGCGAGCAGTGAGATCAAGGTCGTTGTCACCGCGAACAGATGCCGCGCCGGAATCGTCACCAGCCCGAGATAGGTCGTGAGGCAGACCAGCGAGCCGAGCACGAGCCCGGCAAATCCGCCGATCACCATGCCGACGCCGGCGCCGCCTTGCGCTGCGGCCACGCCGTAGAGAAACAGGACCACCTCGGAGCCCTCGCGCAGCACCGCGATCATCACAACGACGGCAAGCGCGGCGAGCGACTTTGAACCCTCGACCACGGCCTCGCCGGCCGCACGCAGCTCGGCGGCAAGCTCGCGGCCATGCCGCGCCATCCATACATTGTGCCAGCCGAGCATGAGCACCGCAAAGCTGAGAATGCCGGCGTTGAACAATTCCTGGCCGCTGCCGCCGAACAGGTTCGACAGGCCCGATGTGAACAACGCCACCACGCAGGCGCCGAGCACGCCGGCGACAACGCCGCCTGCAATCCAGCGACCGCGCCCGGGGACTCCGGCGGTCACCGCCATGACGATGCCGACGATCAAGCCGGCTTCGAACACCTCACGAAAGACGATCAATAGCGAAGGAAGCACCGGAACCTCGCGATACGATGATCATGGCACGAGCAAAGAACCTCGGGTCTGATGATGGAAATCATCGAAGAAAGCGTAGCGTCCCGGCGCAAGCGGCCGCACATGGACGACGGCCTCGCTGCCCGCAGCGATCACCTTCTCGACGTGCAGGTCGCCGCTCTCGAACTCGGCCGCGGCGGCACCAAGATTCCTGACGCGGAATTCGATTGCCTTGCCGGCAGGCGCATGCACTACCGCCGGCACGAACCGATGCTGCTCGATCATCAATGACAACGTCACCGCGTTATCAGCGCGCGTCGCCCTCGTGCTCAAAGCCAACATCGATGCGAGCATGACGGCAAGCGTGAGCGCGGCTTTTGTCATGACCTGAAAGGCGCCCCCGACGCCCATTCCCATCATGGATGCGACAATGAGGTGGGTGACAGAAAGGCTTTTGTCAATAGAAACCAATATTTTAGAACCGTTACAATAAGCCTTCCCGGCATCCGGATCGCGATGTTGACGGAATAGTTCTGGCGCGCCATTGACCGACGCAGGTCCCGCCCTTCAAGGGCCACCGACAGGTTTATTTATGGCCATCCGCCTCGACACCCGCGCCGCCGATTTCAGTCGAAGATTCCGGGCGTTTCTCGACACCAAGCGCGAAGCATCGGCCGACGTCGAGGCGGCGGCGCGCGCCATCATCGCGGACGTTGCCGCTCGCGGCGACCGTGCGCTCGCAGATTACACGCAAAAATTCGATCGCTTCGACCTCGACCGCGCCGGCCTGCGGGTGACGGCGCAGGAGATTGCCGAGGCTGTCGCTTCCTGCGGCCGCGACTTGCGCGCCGCGCTCGAACTCGCCCGCGACCGCATCGAGGCGTTTCACCGCCGCCAAGTGCCGCAGGACGACCGCTTCGCCGATCCGCTCGGGGTCGAACTCGGCGCGCGCTGGACAGCGGTCGAGGCGGTCGGCCTCTATGTGCCCGGCGGGACTGCTGCCTATCCTTCCTCGGTATTGATGAATGCCGTACCCGCCAAAGTCGCCGGCGTGCGGCGCCTGGTGATGACGGTGCCCGCGCCGGATGGCGTGCTCTCTCCGCTCGTGCTGGCGGCGGCGAGCCTTGCCGGCGTCGACGAGATCTTCCGCATCGGCGGCGCGCAGGCCATCGCGGCGCTGGCCTACGGTACGCAAAGCATCGCGCCGGTTGCCAAGATCGTCGGGCCGGGCAACGCCTATGTCGCCGCTGCCAAGCGCATCGTCTTCGGCCGCGTCGGCATCGACATGATCGCCGGACCCTCCGAGGTCTTGATCCTTGCCGACAAGACCGGTTACGCGGATTGGATCGCCGCCGATCTCCTCGCCCAGGCCGAACACGATGCCAGCGCTCAGGCGATCCTCGTCACTGACGATGCCGGGCTTGTCGGCGCCGTCGAACGCGCGGTCGAGGGCGAACTGATGCGGCTTGCGCGCAAAGACACCGCCGCCGCTTCCTGGCGCGATTTCGGCGCGACGGTCCTGGTGCGCGATCTTGAGGAGGCGCTGCCACTCGTCGATGCCATCGCGCCGGAGCATCTCGAAATCGCGGCTGCCGACGCCGAGGGGCTCGCCCGCCGCGTCCGCAACGCCGGCGCCATCTTCATCGGAGCGCACACCCCGGAAGCAATCGGCGACTACGTCGCCGGCGCGAACCACGTGCTGCCGACCGCACGTTCGGCGCGCTTCTCCTCCGGGCTCGGCGTTCTCGATTTCATGAAGCGCACCTCGATCCTCAAATGCGGCCCCGAGCAGTTGCGCGCGCTCGCCGAACCGGCGATCACGCTCGCCATGGCGGAGGGGCTCGACGCCCATGCCCGTTCGGTCGGCATCCGGTTCAACCGCTGATGGCAGAAACAGAGCGCGATGAGGATCAAAAGGCCGGCCGCCTCGTCGCGGTGACGCTCGATGAGTCTTCGATTAGACGGTCCAATTCCGACGTCGAGCACGAACGCGCCGTCGCCATCTACGATCTCCTCGAGGAGAATTCGTTTCAGCCGATCGGCCACGACGACGGGCCATATACTCTCAACCTCAGCATCAGCGACAACCGGCTCGTCTTCGATATTCGCCGCACAGACGGTGCGTCGGTGATCGCCCACTTTCTCTCGCTCGCGCCGTTTCGCCGCATCGTTAAGGATTATTTCGTTGTCTGCGACAGTTATTACGCGGCGATCCGCACAGCGACGCCGGACCGCATCGAGGCGCTCGACATGGGGCGCCGCGCCCTGCACGATGAAGGCTCACGCATCCTGATAGAGCGGCTTGGACGCAAGATCGAGCTTGATTTCGACACGGCGCGGCGTCTGTTCACGCTGGTCGCGGTACTGCACTGGAAGGGCTAAGGAGCCGCGATGCCGGCGCCCGCGACGCGACCAGCGACGCCTCCCCTGGCCGTGCTGTTCGCCTGCGGGCGCAATTGCGTGCGCTCGCCAATCGCCGCCGCGCTTTTTGCGCAAATGTTCGGTCGCGCCGTTTATGTCGGCTCCGCCGGCGTGCGCAAAGGCGAACCCGATCCGTTCGCCATTGCCGTCATGGCGGAGATCGGGCTCGACATCTCCCAGCACAAGCCGATCACCTTCGAGGAGCTGGACGAATGGGAGGGGCTCAATTTCGACCTCATCATCACGCTTTCGCCGGAGGCCCATCACCGGGCGCTCGAACTCACGCGCCTGAGCGGCATCGATGTCGAATATTGGCCGACGGCGGACCCGGCCGGCGTGGAAGGCAGCCGCACGCAACGGCTCGATGCATATAGGGAAGTGCGCGACCAGCTACTCGAGCGCCTGCGCCAGCGGTTTTCCCGGCCGCGCCCAGGCAATGAGTGAGCCGTGGAGCCGCTCCGAACGACAGTTGTGGAATTGGCCGTGATCCGCTAGGTTCCGCGCCAATTCGGCGGGCGCGGCGTTCCCGCCACCAGCAATCCCGGGTACCGAATGGCGAAGGAAGAACTTCTGGAATTTCCCGGTGTGGTTACGGAGCTGCTCCCGAACGCCACGTTCCGCGTCAAGCTGGAAAACGATCACGAGATCATCGCCCACACCGCCGGCCGTATGCGCAAGAACCGCATCCGCGTCCTCGCCGGCGACAAAGTGTTGGTGGAAATGACGCCCTACGACCTTACCAAGGGTCGCATCACCTACCGCTTCAAGTGATGGAAGCCGCCTGATGAGTTCGGCCGCAGTCCGCTCATTCCCGCGCAGGCGGGGATCCGGGTGCCCGCTTGCGCGAAGACGAGCGGGAGGACGAACCGATCATCCGGATCCCGTATGAGATCCCCCGCTCGACTTTTCCCGTTCTCTCCCGCGGCGTTTGGCCGGGCGATGATCGCACCTCGGCGTCGGAGTGCGCGGTGATTGGACGAGCGAGATTTGTGCTGGCGTCCGGCTCGCCGCGTCGGCTCGCCCTCGTCAATCAGGCCGGCATCGAGCCAGACGCGCTGCGCCCAGCCGACATCGACGAGACGCCGAAGCGGGGCGAATTGCCGCGCGCCTGCGCCACGCGGCTCGCTCGCAGCAAGGCTGAGGCGGCGCTCGCCACGGTGCGGATCGACGAGGAGCTCAAGGGCGCCTACATCCTCGCCGCCGATACCGTGGTCGCGGTCGGCCACCGCATCCTGCCGAAGGCTGAACTGCTCGACGAGGCCGCGCAGTGCCTACGGCTGCTCTCAGGCCGCAACCATCGCGTTCATACCGCAGTCTGCGTGGTGACGCCGAAAGAGACATTCCGTCAACGCCATGTGGAAACGCGGGTGCGTTTCAAGCGGCTTTCGGCCGAAGACATGGAGGCCTATCTCGCTTCGGGCGAATGGCGCGGCAAGGCCGGGGGCTACGCCGCTCAGGGCATCGCCGGAACTTTCATCGTGAAAATCGTCGGTTCGTATTCCAATATCGTCGGCTTGCCGCTCTATGAGGCCATGTCGCTCCTTGCCGGCGAAGGCTACCCGATCCATTTCGGCTGGCTCAACGCTTTGTAGGCGTGGCGCTTTACGGCAGGCGCCCCATATTCCGGATATGCCAGATGCTCAAAGTCGCAGGGCCTGCCCGGTCTGCGGCAAGCCTTCCGCGGGGCGCTTCCGGCCGTTTTGCTCGCGGCGCTGCGTCGATGTCGACCTTAACCGCTGGCTCTCCGGCGTCTATGCCGTGCCGGCAACCGCGGATGAGGACGATGGCGAAGGCAAAAGATCCGTATAACGCAACCATTGTTGCGGTTCTTTGACTAAGGTCAAAGCCGGCGTCTTCGCCGGGGCGCACAAATAAGGTGCGCGCGGCAATAGCCCATAGGATGTTGCCGCGAGTGGGCGGCGCGGATACGGGGGTACCGTGCCGCCCTTTTGTCGATTCCGGCCGAGAGCCGTCCTGAAGCCGCCCCGAGGCACGGCGTCCGCCTTAAATTCAAACCGCCTACCACCTCTCCCTGATCGACACGTGGTGCGGGCGTGTGAACGCGGCTATACCGCTATGCCGGTGCCGCGCCGGCCGACGGTGGCGTTTCGGCTGCAACAGCCGAAAGCATCCGTAAGCATCCGTAAGCGTGACGCCATCGGCTGAGGACGGCCTCTGATTATCGCGGGAGTGAAAGACATGCGTGCCTACCAACTCGCCAAAGGCGGCGCCGGCATCGATGCGCTCGCTGTCGTCGAGCGGCCGGAGCCGAAGCCGTTTCACCGGCAGGTGCTGGTCAAGGTCGCGGCCTGCTCGCTCAACTTCCGCGACCTCGGCATTGTGCGCGGAACCTACCGTATGCCGGTACGGGAAAACCTCATTCCACTCTCGGATGGTGCCGGCGAAGTGGTCGAAGTTGGGCCCGGCGTCACGCGGATAAAGGTCGGCGACAGGGTGGCCGGCTGTTTTTTCCAGCGCTGGGTGGGCGGCGAGATGGACGCGCGCGAGGTCGCGGTGTCGGCGCTGGGCGGCTCGCTCGACGGCATGCTCGCCGAATATGTCGTGCTCGAGGAGGAAGGCGTCGTCAAGATCCCGGAACATCTGTCGCTTGAAGAAGGCGCGACGCTCCCTTGCGCCGGCGTCACCGCATGGAATGCCATTGTCGATCACGCGAAGCTCGTCGCCGGGCAGACAGTGCTGCTGCAAGGCACCGGGGGCGTGTCGATCTTCGGCTTGCAACTGGCCCACGCGATGGGGATAAGGGCCATCGTCACCTCGTCGAGCGACGACAAGCTCAAGCGCGCCAAGTCGCTCGGCGCGGCCTTCGGCATCAACTACAAGACCACGCCGGAATGGGACAAGGCGGCGCGCGACTTCACCGGCGGCCGCGGCGTCGATCACGTCATCGAAGTGGGCGGGGCGGCGACTCTCACCCGCTCTTTCGGCGCCATCCGCTATGGCGGCAAGATCAGCATGATCGGCGGACTGTCCGGCGGCGCGACCGAGCTTAATCCGGGCCTGATCTTCTCCCGGCGTGCCAATGTGCAAGGCATCTATGTCGGCTCGACGCGGATGTTCGAAGCGATGAACGCCGCCATCGCCGCCAACAACATCAGGCCCGCAATCGACCGCGTGTTCGGCTTTGACGAAGTGCCGGCGGCATTCCGGCACATGGCGGCCGGCGCCCATTTCGGCAAGATCGTCGTCCGCGTCGGATGACCTGCTGTCGCGTCGATGCCTGTCGAGCGGCCGCGACGCGACATAAGCTCGCCGCACTTTGGCTGTATCCACAACCCGTTCGAGCGTTCCGGCTACGCGGGCCGCTGTATACGTCACTGAATCCTACCGCCAAATCAGCCACAGCTTTGACGAGTCGATCACCTACCACGGTGGAGTCCTTTGTATGTACATCGCACAGATTGCGCCGCTCTACGAGGCGGTGCCTCCGAAGTTCTACGGCGGTACTGAACGCGTCGTCCACTGGTTGACCGAAGAATTGGTGGCACTGGGTCACGACGTTACGCTGTTCGCCAGCGCGGACTCGCATACCTCGGCAAGGCTGGAGCCGATGTGGGATCGGGCGATCCGATTGGACGGAGCGGTCCGCGAGCCGCAAATTCTGCACATGGTGATGCTGGAAAAGGTGCGCCAGCGCGCCGCCGAATTCGATTTCCTCCATTTCCATCTTGACTACTACCCCTGGTCGTTGTTCTCGCGGCAGCCGGTGCCTTTCGTCACAACCCTGCACGGCCGGCTCGATCTTCCGGAGCAGCAGCCACTGTTCGCAACCTTTCCGTCAACCCCCGTGATCTCGATCTCCGATGCGCAGCGGCGTCCCGTTCCGAATGCCGGATGGGTTTCGACCATCCATCATGGCTTGCCTGAAAATCTGCTGCGGCCGCTGCCCGTGAAGCCGAGCTATTTGGCGTTCCTCGGCCGTATTGCACCAGAAAAGCGCGTGGACCGGGCGATCCGCATCGCCGCGCAATGCGGCCTGCCGATCAAGATTGCCGCCAAGATCGACAAGGCGGACGCCGAATATTTCGAAGCGAACATTCGATCGCTGTTCAAGTTGCCGCACGTCGAATATATCGGCGAGATCAGCGACGCGGAAAAAGCCGAGTTCTTGAGCGGCGCGATCGGATTGCTGATGCCGATCGAATGGCCGGAACCATTCGGCCTGGTGCTGATCGAAGCGATGGCGTGCGGAACTCCAGTCATCGCCTTCAATCGGGGCTCGGTTCCTGAAATCGTCGAGCACCGGGTGACCGGCTTTGTCGTCGAAGACGAACTGAGCGCCGTGGCCTCGGTCCATCTGCTGCCCACGCTGTCTCGCCAGACCGTTCGCCGCCGGTTCGAAGAGCGGTTCACGGCCCGCCGCATGGCAAAAGAATATCTCGCCGCGTATCGTCGGCTGATGAACCGCGAAGATTCGCGGCCGCATCTTGTGAGCGTTGGCGCGGCGCAGATGCAGGACAGTTGATTACCCGTGGCGATATTGCCGCCAGCCACGCGCTCGCCGCAATCATCGACAAGCTTGTTTCGGCGAAGCGAATCAAGGGGGGAAGCATGGCCAAGCCGGCTCTTGCCGAGGCGGTGGCCGACCGCGCGCCGAGCGCGACCATGGTCACCGGATACGATCAGCGGCATCTCGATACCTATTCGGGTCTGCTCGATGCCGAGGCCGATGGCGCCGAGTGGGATGAGGCCGCTCTCCTGGTGCTGCGCATCGATCCCATTCGCGAACCTGAGCGAGCCCGCCGGGCGTGGGAGACCCACTTGGCACGCGCCAGGTGGCTGGCCGCGCATGGATATTGGCATCTGTTGCGAGCCCAGAACTGACTCAAAAATGCGATCGGACGATCGAGGCGCTTGCGCATACGATGCCCCGGCTGGTGAAGGGTACCGGAGGGGCACAACGGGTCCGAACCGGGGCAGCGCACAAGATCGTTGGTTGCTGTCTCGCGCGACGAGACTCATAACGGACCTTTCGGCGACGCCATTGCTAAGCTAAGCCACATGTGGCGAGAGGCGCCTGACTTCTCGGTGCATGAGGTCCCGATAGAGGCCTTCGTGGCGCAACAGCATGTCGGGCGGGCCGTCCTGCACCAGTTCGCCGTCTTGAAGCACGACGATGCGGTCGAAGCCGCGCACCGTCGAGAGCCGATGCGCGATAACGAGCACGGTGCGCCCGAGCATGAGTCGATCCAAGGCCTTGCGGATAGCTTCCTCCGATTCCGTATCAAGAGCAGAGGTGGCTTCGTCGAGCAGCAGGATAGGGGCGTCCTTCAACAACGCGCGGGCGATGGCGATGCGTTGGCGCTGGCCGCCGGAAAGCTTCACGCCGCGGTCGCCGACGATGGTGCCGAACCCGTTCGGGAGAGCCTCGATAAAGTCGAGGCAACGCGCGGCCGCGGCCGCCGCGAACACCTCCGCGTCGGTCGCGTCCGGGCGGCCATATCGAATATTTGTTATCACCGAGCGGTGGAACAGGGAGACGTCCTGGGGGACCACCGAAATCGCTTGCCGCAGACTCTCCTGCGTGATTCTGGCGATGTCCTGGCCATCGATCAGAATGCGGCCTCCCTGCGGGTCATAGAACCGCTGCAGCAGCGTGAACAGGGTGGATTTGCCGCTGCCGGATGGCCCGATCAGCCCGATGCGCTGTCCGGGCTCGGCGCTGAGGTTGAACCCCTTAAACACGCGGCGTCCGTCGGGATAGCAAAAGCTGACGTTTTCAAACGTCACCCTGGCCCCGTGTCGGACCAGCGGCGTCGCCTTCGGGTCGTCGCGCAGGTCATGAGGAACCAGCAGCGTGTCCAGCGCCTCGGCGAGGCGGGCCACGTGCTGCGTCACGTCTACGAGCGCCACCGCAAGGTCGCGCGTTCCGTGCAGAATTGAAACCCCGAGCGTGCAGACCAAGACCACTTGCCCGGTCGTGGCTGCTCCCTGCTGCCACAGAATGACGGCCCACCCGATCAGCCCGATGGCCATCACGACGGTGACCACGGCGTGAAATAAGCGAATCTTCTCCAGGTAGAGCAGGCTGCGACGCCGCGACGTCATCTCGCGGTCGACCACGCCATTGAAACGGGCATATTCCTGCCGGAAGCCGCCGAAGGCCCGCACCAGGGGCATGTTTCCAATGACGTCCATCATCTGCCCGTCGACCGCCGCGGCGCGATTGGCAAAGGCGTGGTGCAGCGGGCGGCCGGCGGCTGCCAGGCGAAACATGATGAGCAGCAGGCCCGAGGCAATTGTGGCCAGACCCGCCGCCATGGGGATACTCACCGTAAACACCAAAGCGGTCGCGCCAATGATGGCGACGCAGGGCGGCAGCACGTTCCATGCCAGCATGTTCTCGACGGTGAACACGGCGTTCGATGTTGCGGTAATCCGGCTGGTCAAGGTACCCGGCAGGCGCTCGGCGAAGTAGCGCGGCGAATGGCCGGCAAGATGCCTGAAAAGGTCTCGGCGCAAATCGCCGGTGACGGCGACGAAGGCGTAGCTGGCGACCCAACCGGCCAGGCGCCAGAGCAGATGGTCGGCCGTGATCAAAGAGGCCAGCACGCCGAAAGCGATCCACGTCCCGCTGCCGGCAAACGGGCCATCAGACAAGGTGTCCACAAGAAATTTCAGGCCGTACTGCGTCCCGACCGAGCACCCTACCGCCAGCAGCACGGTGACAAGAATCGTCAAATGCGCGATTGGCCGCAACAGCACGTAGCGGGCAAAGAACATGAGAGGAAGTCGTGCATACCGGCACAAATCTTCGTCCATGAGACAACTCCATGCAGTCTTTATGCTGCTTTTGCCGAAGTGACGCCGCGCCCGGCCGCGCTGCAATGTGCTGGCATTGCGCAGCGGTCAAGTCGCGGGCGCATCTCCCGGCGCCTGCGAATGCGGTGGGATCGTCGTCAGATTGTCGCCCCTTTTTACTCGACACAAAATCGCCCTTTTGCTTATCATACTGTTGAATTCGGGCAGAGATGGGATTTTGCACTGCGATTTGAGGCGTTACGCGGCGGCGGCGAACGGCGCGGACGAGGGGCGTTTTTGTGGGCTGGACGGCTCGATCGGCGATGGCATTGGCCATGCTGGCTTGCCCGCTTGCGGCGCCAGCGGCAGCTCAAGTCATGCCGGAACAGATATCCGATAGTGACTCGTATTAATGGGCAACCCAGGGATGGGATCGGGCGCGGGGCGCGCATCGAGAAGGAGCGAAGACCAGCGAAGCTCAGGAAATGGCTGTCGCGACTGGGATTTATCTCGTCGGCCACGGCGTTCCACCGGGTGTGGCTGAGCTGTTGTCCTGGTATGCCCTGCGCTCCGGCTCCGCGCGGAGCAGACCTGGCGCCAGCCATATTCTTCGCCATCATCGCCGTCGCGCGCGAAGATGGTTGGTGCGGAGGGAGCCCGATGGCCGGAAGTTGCTGTGCGGAGTCGTCGTCGTGGGCGAGCGCCGCGTACCCGTGTACAGAGTGATGACACTGCATGAGCCGGGCCGCACACGCCCGCGCAAACTTCGGCTGGAGCCCTGCCGTCTCACTTTCGCCCCCGGTCCAAATTCTTGACGAGGATCGCCAGGATCAGCAGGGCAAATGCGGCCAGCGTCGGAAGAAACGCCCAGACCTGATTTTCCCGTGCCAAGGCCGGGAAGCTGACCAGGGCCTTGTGAATCGCCAGCAACCAGAAGGCAACGGCGAAAGCGGCAAACAGCCGGTCGCCGGTTCGGCGCCAGAAACGGAGAAAGAACAGGCCGGCGATGACGAACCCCATCGTGATGATGCCGCCGAAAAAGGCCTTCACGGGGCGCTCCTCGTCGCTTCCTAATCGAGTTCCCAGACAAAACCGAACAGCAGCGTGGACACGGCGAAGAAGCCGGCGGCGAGGCGCAGCGGACCGAGGGCAATCGACGGCAGGACTGCCAGATCGATCACCACCAGCAGATTGTCGATCGCCAGCAGGATAAAGCAGGCCGCGCTCCACAACAGCAGCCGCGTGTGGTTGCGCAGATAGCTCCTCACCAGGAGCCACGCGCACACGGTGCTGGCGAGAAGGCAAAGGGCATAGACCAGGGGCGGTAGATAAGGCATCGGACTATTCCTTGAGCTCGAAAGCCTCGGCAAACGTCCGCAGCTTCTCGTTCGGCGACTGGTAGATCGCAGCGATAACCGTTGTCGGCTTGTTGGAATAAAGCTTCTGCACCAGGTCACCAATGGTGTCGAGCGTGGGCGACTGGGGGTTGTATCGATACTCGCTGTCGCCAATCTGCGCAACGAGGCCCGCGCCCGCCAATAATGCCAGTCCCCCCTTCACGGCGGCTCGGCTGCTGCGCGATTCGCGCACGATCTGGTCGAGGCTCCAGCGTCGTTTCGGCTCGGCCCCGAGCAACACGAGCACCTCCAAGGCCCATATGGAGCCGATGCAGTTGCGGACGAAATCCAATGCGTCCTGTTCCGTCATGTCCGCCTCGGCCAGCCGCATCGATTCCGCTGTGCCGCCTCGCATCTGACGCACGCCTGCGTGCGTTGCAGTCAGGTGACCCGGGAGACCGTCCACCGGGCGGCGGCAACCCGCTCGCTCCGCGACATCATCCGGACGATGCGCTTGCGCTTCGCGAGGTCGGCGGCGTCGAGCAGGATTCGTCCCGCCCAGCGGTAGACATTGCGGGAGCGTACGATGTCGCGCATCAGGCGCATGCGCTCGCACTGCTCGGCTGTGGGCATGACCAGCGCCTGCTCGATGGCGTCAGCCATGCCGTGGATGTTGTAAGGATTCACGATCAGCGCTTCCGACAACTCCCGCGAGGCGCCGGCGAAGGTGGACAACAGCAACACGCCTTCTTCGTCGTCGCGGGCAGCAACGAATTCCTTGGCAACCAGATTCATTCCGTCATGCAGACTCGACACGATGCAGAGATCGGCCGCGCGGAACAGCTCGAACACCTCGTGGGGCTCGAAATGCTTGACGATGAGCGAGACCGGCTGACGCGTCGCGTTGCCGTGCCGGGCGTTGATCTCGCGGACCAGATCGAGCGCCTCGTTCTGCAGCGCGGCGTATGTCGGAAGCTTGCTCCGCGTCGGTGCCGCGACCTGCAGGAAGGCGAACCGCCCCTTCCATTCCGGGCGTGTGGACAGGAAGGTATCGACGGCGTGCAGGCGATCGAGGATGCCCTTGGTGTAGTCGAAACGTTCGACGCCGATGCCGAGCCGCACGCCTTCCGCGATGTTGAGCCGTCGGCGCACTGCACAGCGGCACTCTGCCACCGGCTGTTGCCCCTTCATCCCGGTCGGAGGCCATTCGATCGAGATCGGGTACGGCCGAACGAAGGTTTCCAGGCTGCCGAAGGCGATCGACGAATGTTCGCGGTCGACCCGCGCCTGCACGAAGTTGTCGACGGTATCGAGGAAATTGTTGCAGTGAAACTGTGTGTGGAAGCCGATCACCGAGCTGCCGAGCATGCCGGTGATGATCTCCTCCTTCCATGGGCAAATCCCGAATATCTCCGGATTCGGCCAGGGAATGTGCCAGAACGTGATGATGGTCGCGTTCGGCAGCTTCTTGCGCAGCATGGTCGGCAGCAGCGCGAAGTGGTAATCCTGGACCAGAACGATCGGGTCCGGTTGGCCGGCTTCGGCGGCTACCGCTTCCGCAAAGCGCGCATTGACGCGCTTGTATTGGCTCCAATCCTCGTCGCGGAAATTGGGGCGCACGAAAGCCACGTGGCAGAGCGGCCATATCCCCTCGTTGGCGAAGCCATAATAGAAGCCGTTCTGCTCCTCTTCGCTGAGCCACACGCGCCGCAGCGCATAGCTCGGGGCTTCCGGCGGCACGCGGATCCGGTCGGAGTTGTCGACCACGTCCCGATCCGCAGTGCCGCCGCCGTGGGCGACCCAACTGCCGCCGCAGGCGCGCATCACCGGCTCGATGGCGGCAACGAGACCACTGGCCGGCCTCTGCACGACAATCTCGTCATTCCAGCGATTGTGAATGTACGGCTCGCGGTTGGAGACGACGATTATTTCCGCACCCGGGAGCTTCTGTGCCAGCAGGCGTCGAAGCATGTCCGGCGACCAATCGACATCGGGGCCGTCGGTTGGGCGCTCGCTGAGCTGGAGCTCGCGCAGGAGATGGTGGATGTCCCGGGCAAACGGAATGGGTCGCTGCTCCTCGGGCTCACCGCGACCGCACTTGATGTCATCAATGGCGCGCCGCAACGACTGCAGCCACTGGCGCGCCAACAATACCGCGACCAGCGCGACCAGCGCCGTGACAAGAAAGGCGACAACCAGAATAGCGAAAATGCTCCAAATGCGGGCTTTGGTGGTACGACGCTCGATGAACGAAAGGTCGTGGAGCAATACGACGTGTCCGACTTGACTTTTGCCCACCACCGGAAAGGTCGAGACGACCAACCTGAGGTGATCGAGAACCACGGTCGAGGCTCTCGGCTTATTTCCCAGTTTCGCCAGCTTGCAGTCGAAGCCTTTCGGCGTCAACTTGCTGCGGTAGCGAAGCGTCCCGTCGTCGCCACAAAAGCAGAGA
>JAKAPE010000373.1 GCA_021811945.1 Pseudomonadota bacterium
TCCGATCTGATCGAGGCGAAAGAGCATGTATAGTCCGGTCAAGCCCGCCAACGCCGTCGTTATCCGCGCCTGCCACGCGAACCGTCGCTCGATGGTGTCGAAAAATGTCATGCGCTCGTCCGGCGCCTTCAAGCGGCGAACGGCAGGCAACAACACCGTCGTCACAAAACCCACGCCGCCGATCCAGAGCAGGACCGAAAGAACGTGCAAGGCGCGCGCGATCGTAACGTCATCCATCGGCTCAACCTGATCGGTTTCCTGGTCCGTGTCGATATTGCAAGATCACTTTGTCAGCGCCTGCCGTTAAGCGTTTCCCACACCCGGTGCGGCGTCGCCGGCATGTCGATGTGGCGTACGCCGGCACGGCGGTGGAGCGCATCGACGATTGCGTTGATCACTGCCGGCGGCGCGCCGATGGTACCGGCCTCGCCCGCGCCCTTCACGCCCAACGGATTGGCGGTGGACGGCACGTTATGGGTCGAGAAGGCGAAGCTCGGCACATCGCCGGCCCGCGGCATGGCGTAGTCCATGAACGAGCCCGCCAGCAGTTGCCCGCTGTCCGGATCGTAGACCGCATGTTCGAACAGCGCCTGGCCGATGCCCTGCACGATGCCGCCGTGAACTTGGCCCTCGAGCAGCAGCGGGTTGATCGTGCGGCCGAAATCGTCGACGATGGTATAGCGCTCGATGGCGACGGCCCCGGTATCGGGATCGATCTCGACCTCGACGATGTGGCAGCCGTTGGGAAAGGTCTCCGCCGGCGGCACGCGCTCATGCGTCGCATCGAGCCCCGGCTCCATGCCCGCCGGCAATTTCGCCGGATCGCGCGCGGCCTTTGCCGCGTCGAATAGCTCGAGACGCAGATCGGTGCCCGGCACGGCGAACGCCCCGTCGGCGAAAATAATGTCCTCCGCGGAGACCTCAAGCAGATGGCCGGCGAGCTTTCTTCCCTTGTCGATGATCGTGCGCCCGGCCTCGTAGAGCGCGGCGCCGCCCACGGCCAGCGCGCGCGAGCCTCCGGTCAGGCCCGCCGACGTGCGGTCGGTGTCGCCCATGATCACGTCGATGCGGTCCGCATCGATTCCGAGCTGATCGGAAACGAGTTGTTTGTATGAGGTGAGGAGGCCGGTACCGAACTCCTGATTGCCCATGACCAGCTCGACGCGACCATCCTTGAACTCGATCGAGGCGGTCTCGGGAAAACCGCCGCCGCAGCGCTCGGTATAGGTCGCCACGCCGATGCCGCGCAGCTTGCCGGCGCGCTCGCTCTGCGCCCGCCGCTCATCGAATGAAGACCAGTCCGCCGCTGCCATGCAGCGGTCCATGACTTCCTCGAACTCGCCGGAATCGAAGAGAAGCCCGGTCGCCGACGCGTAAGGCATCGCCGAGGGCGGGACGAAATTGATGCGGCGGATAGCGTCGGGGCCCATGCCGAGCTCGCGTGCGGCAACATCGACGAGACGCTCCAAGAGGTGCGCCGCCTCCGGGCGTCCGGCGCCGCGATAGGCGCACACCGGCACGGTGTTGGTGCACACGCCCTTGACGTTCACGTGGACGGCACCGATCGCGTAGAGACCGGAGACGAGATCGGTCGAGCGCGTCGGTATGAAGCTGCCGAAGGGCGAAAGGTAGGCGCCGAGATTCGCCAGAATCGAGACGCGCAGGGCCAGGAACCGGCCGCCGGGGTCGAGCGCCAGTTCGGCGCGGGTCGCGTGATCGCGCCCCTGATTGTCGGCGACGAAGCCCTCGGAACGTTCCTCCTGCCACCTCACCGGACGCCCGAGCTTGCGGCTTGCCCAAACGACAAGCGCCTGCTCGGGATAGATGAACGCCTTCATGCCGAAGCCGCCGCCGACATTGGGCGTGATGACGCGAAGTTTTTCCTTGGGAAGCTTGAGAACGATTTCGGCAAGCGGATCGCGCACGTGATGCGGACCTTGCGTCGCCGTGTAGAGCGTCGAGCGGCCGCTCGCCGCGTCGTAATCGGCTATCGCATTGCGCGGCTCCATGGAATTGGCCACGACCCGGTTGTTGACGAGATCGAGCGCGACGGTGTGCGCGGCGCTTGCGAACGCGGCCGCGGTTGCTGCGGCATCGCCCATGTCGTTGTCCCAATCGAACACGACGTTGCCGGGAATGTGGTCGAAGAGCTGCGCGGCAGCAGGCGCGACCGCGTGCTTGGCCTCGGTGACCACCGGCAGCGCTTCGTAGTCGACTTCGATCGCTTCCGCCGCGTCGCGCGCCGCGGCTAGCGTCTCCGCTACGACCAGGGCGACAGGCTGGCCGACATGCCTTACCCTGCCGAGCGCGAGCACGGGACGCGGCGTATCGTGGCGCGGCGTGCCGTCACGGTTGACCAGGGGCACCAGGCAGGGAAGCTCGCCGAGGCCGTCGGCGCGAACATCCTCGCCGCTCGCCACAAACAATACGCCCGGCATGCGCCGCGCCGCCGCCGCGTCGATACTTTTGATATGCGCATGGGCCAACGGCGAGCGCAGCACGAACGCATGCGCGGTCCGCGGCAGCACGATATCGTCGGTGTAGCGTCCCCGTCCGGTGATGAGACGCAGATCTTCATGACGCCGCACAGGCTGACCGATGCCGAACCGCATGTCGTCACCTCTCGCTTCCGGTTCGCTGGATATGGTAGGTGAAAACGCTGCCCGCTACTGTTCGTGTCGCCGGTGCAGGCGGACGGAAGCGCTCGACGCATGCGCATCCGAAGAATTCCAAATCCCTGATTTTTATTGGTGGGCGCACAAGGACTCGAACCTTGGACCCGCTGATTAAGAGTCAGCTGCTCTACCAACTGAGCTATGCGCCCTAACCGAAGGACCCCAATAAGTCAGGCAACACCCGCTTCGGCGGCTCGCCGGAAAAGAAGGCCACCGATCGCAGCGGCAACCTTGGCTCGATATAACGGCCCTGTGGGCCGCGAGCAAGCGACACGTTTCTCGGTTCCTTTGCAGCAATCCCGCATGACCGCTTTGACGACCCATCGTTCACAGCCTCATTGAGGCGTGAAATTTTGGCACCAACTGAATAACTACCGGCTGAGGCCGGTAGGTTCATGCTCACGCAAATACTGAAGTATGACGTCGTCGGTAATGTTGCCACTGGTGGTGCAGAAGTAACCACGGGCCCAG
>JAKAPE010000094.1 GCA_021811945.1 Pseudomonadota bacterium
TACGAGTACGACATTCTGGAATGGTCCGAGCAGCAAGCAGACGCGCTGCGGCGCATCGGGCGTGCGCGTGGCGACATGTTGAATGAGATCGATTGGGAGAACGTTGCCGAGGAGATCGAATGCGTGGGGCGCTGTATCCACCAGATTCTCACGCACGTGGCAAAGGCAGTTTCCGTTCCCGACGCTCCGCCCCTCCTGCATTGGCGAAGCGAGGTCGTGGCCTTCCATCGGGATCTTCTCAACCGCATCACCGCCTCGATGCGGGCGAGGATCGACATGTCGAGGCTGTGGCGACAGGCTCTCCGGCAGGCGGAAGCCGACCTTGCCGTCCACGGACAATCGGTAGCACCTGCGTTGACTAAAGAGTGTCCGCTCACGCTGGATGAGATTCTCGATCCCGACTTCGACTTTGTTGCCAGCGTTGCCGCCGTCCAAAGGCGGTTGGAAAAGGATCGGCCTCAAACTTGAGGTCTAGGCGGTAAACGCTGGGGGAACATATTGCTTCCGTTGATCGGCTCCGTTGCCGGTATCGATGTCGGGTTTTCAAAGACGCGCCGTTCAAGCGCAATTTGCCGAGTTACTTGGACGAGAACAAGCATCCACTGGGAGCGGACGCGTTACTGCGCCAGGGACGCGGAACGTCGCTCGGCGTACCGCCAGATTGTCGATGGCCATACGCTGCAAGCGGTGGCGATCGACGGACCTCTGCGCAGCGGTTTCGACGCCATCGAGAACTACCGTTGCGCGGAACGAATGCTTACCAGAGGGTTTTGTTCTATCGGCAAGCCGGGCCAATCGAATTCGCTGGTCGGCAAAAGATTGAATTGCGAAGCCAACGCGTGCGCAAAAACTATTATCGATCTCGCTGAAATTGAAGCCTCAAAGCACGAAAAGAGCATTGACCAACAGTGTGTTGTAGAGGCCTTTCCGTCATCGTTTCTTGGTCTCATGTTGCGTAATCCCGAAGGGGTTTCATGCAGGCGGAACAATAGGTCAGACGTTTTCTTCAAAGTCCTCGTAAACGATGGGACTTTGTCATGTCTTGTTGCGCGCTTGCTGCCCGGACGCGCAATCGAGAAGCCTTTTGGAGAAATCCGCAATCATGACGACAGGGCTGCATTCGTTTGCGCAGTGACGGCCCTTGCCGTTGCTGCAAACGATTATTGCGCAGTCGGGGATGAGGACGGCTGGATTTTGCTGCCGCCGCCCAAATTCATTCAGCCATGGGCGTGGCGCCAACTTGAAGCAAACGCTCAGGACGAAATTATTGTAGCCTTATTTAGCAACACATAGTGCGCAGCGCTGAAAGGATCGTGTGGGCATGGAAGACTGGAATCCCTCGCAATACCTGAGGTTCGCGGACGAGCGCACGCGGCCGGCACGCGATCTGCTGGCGCAAGTGCCGCTAGAGCGTCCGCGCCGCGTGGTCGATCTCGGCTGCGGGCCGGGCAATTCGACCGCGCTTCTCCTCGCGCGTTTTCCACAGGCGGAGCTGATCGGGCTTGATTCCTCGCCCGACATGCTGCGACAGGCGCGCGCACGGCTTCCCGCCTGCACGTTCGTCGAAGCCGATCTTGCGAGCTGGATACCGGAGGCCGGAACCGACTTGTTGTTTGCAAACGCGGCGTTTCAATGGGTGCCGGACCATCCCGCCGTGCTGCGGCAGCTCATTCACGCCTTGCCGCCGGGCGGCGTGCTCGCGGTGCAGATGCCCGACAATACGCGCGAGTCTTCGCACGTCATCCAGCGCCAACTCGCCGAGCACTGGCCGTGGCCGGAAGGTGCCGCCGTGCCGGCTTCGGGGCGCGACGACCTGCCCGCGCCGGAAGCCTATTACGATCTCCTCAAGCCGCTGTGTTCGCACATCGACATCTGGCACAGCGTCTACAATCACGTCATGGCCGGCCCGCAAGCCATCGTCGAATGGTTCAAGGGCTCCGCGCTGCAGCCGATCCTCGCCGCGCTCGATGCCGCCGGCCGGCAGAAATTTCTCGCCGTCTATGCGGAACAGATTGCGCGCGCCTATAAACCGCGCTTCGATGGCAAAGTGCTGCTGCGTTTCCCACGGCTCTTCATCGTCGCGGTTAAATAGGATGGGGTGAGCAGAGCGAAACCCTTCAAACACATCACGCGGCGCGGTGCGTTTCGCTGCCGCTCAGCCCCCCTACGGCTCGATGTTTGGTTGCTTCGCCAACAGTCCGTTGAGCACCAAGTCGAGGTGGGCGTCGAAGTAGGCCTTCAGATCGAGCGGACGGCGCTCGTCGAACATCATCAACCAGATGTCGACGAGCGCGATCGGCGCGATGACGACGAGCGGACATTCGGTCACCGCCGAACGGCGGATCTCACCGCGGTCCAGACCGCGCCGGATCGTGCGCCTGAGCAGCTCCTGGCAGGGGCGTTGGATTTCGTCGTGATAGCGGTCGGTGAGCGCCGGAAAACGCGAAGCTTCGGCGATCAGCATGCGCAACACTTCGCGCCGGCGGCGGTCTCCGACAATATGCCGGTAGATGAAATCGAACTGTTCGCGGAAAAGGTCAGTGGTCGAGCCCTCATGGCGCTCGAACATCTCGGTCACGGTGTCGAACATTGCCTTCATCAGTTCGCGCACCATGGAGATGAAAAGATGCTCCTTGTTTTCGAAATAGACGTAGATGGTGCCCTTGGTCACTCCGGCGCGCTCGGCGATGTGATCGAGCGTGGTCGTCGCGTAACCGTTGTGCGAGAATTCGATGAAGGCGGCTTCCAGGATTTCCTGCGGACGCTCGGCCTTGCGGCGACGCCGCGTTTCCATGCGCGTTTCGGTCACGGCCATCGGACAAGAGCTTTCCAAAGTGTTAACAGCTGGTTATTGACTAACCGGATAGTAAATAACTAGTCTGCCTTTGTTAAGGGTAGACATGTGCGCACTGTAATCGGGCAGTTGTTGGGACGCCGCCGTCGATCGGGCGGCGCATTCGGCGCTAAGCGTCTGGTCGGCCACGGGTTTTGGCCGAGGACGGGCGTATTGTTGGCATTATTGGCATTGTCGGCCTGCGCAGTCGGCCCCGATTTTAGGCCGCCGCCGGCGCCGCAGGTTACCGGCTATACGCCGGAAAAACGACCGGCACCGACCGTCTCGACGGCAGTGGCGGGCGGTGCCGCACAGCAATTCGTCGTCGGTCGCGACATTCCGGCCGAGTGGTGGAGGGTGTTCCGTTCGCGCGAAATCGACGAGCTGGTTGCCGCGGCGCTGCGCGCCAATCCGAGCTTGCAGGCGGCGCAAGCCGCCCTGTGGCAGGCCAAGGAGAACCTTTACGCCGCGGCCGGCGTGCTGTTGCCGAGCGCCGATGCCAGCGCCTCCGCCACGCGGCAGCAGTTCTCGCCGGCAGAATTCGGCCTGCCCGGCGCGCCTATGATCTTCAATCTTTTTGAGGCGACCGTGAACGTCTCCTATTCGCCGGACGTCTTCGGCGGCCACCGGCGGCAGATCGAGGCAACGGCGGCATTTGCCGAATATCAGCGCTTCGAGCTCGAGGCGACCTATCTCGTGCTCACGGCCAACGTGGTGACGGCGGCCGTTCAGGAAGCGTCACTGCGCGGCCAGATCGAGACCACGCAAGAGATCATCAAGGAGGAAACCGACCAGCTCAATGTCGTGCGCCAGCAATTCGAGCTGGGTGCCACCTCCCGTGCCGACGTATTGACGCAGGAGTCGCAGGTGGCGACGACGGAAGCGACATTGCCGCCGCTCAAGAAGGCGCTGCAGGAGCAGCGCCATGTGCTGTTGGCATTGATCGGCCGTTTCCCCAGCCAGGATCGCGGCGACCACCTGCGGCTGGCCGCACTGCGGCTGCCCACCCGCCTGCCATTGAGCCTGCCGGCCCAGCTCGTCGAGCAACGCCCCGATGTGCGCGCCGCCGAGGCGCAGCTCCACGAAGCGAGCGCCGCCGTCGGCGTCGCCATCGCCAACAGGCTGCCGCAATTGACTCTCACGGCGGATTACGGCAGCGCGGCCCTGACGCCGGCGACCCTATTCACGCCGGCCACCACGATCTGGAGTCTCGCCGCCGGCGGCACTCAACCGATCTTCCACGGCTTTACGCTGCTGCATCAGCAACGCGCCGCCGAAGTGGCTTATGACATGGCGCAAGCGCAATATCGCAACACCGTGCTGCTCGCCTTTCGCAACGTCGCCGACGCGTTGCGCGCGCTGCAATTGGATGCCGCCACGCTCAAGGCGCAGCAACACGCGGTGCGGATCGCCTCCGATACCTTCGATCTCACCCGCAGCCAGTTCCGCCTCGGCGCCGTCGACTATCTCACCTTGCTGACGGCGGAAAGGAATTATCAGCGGGCGCGACTTGCTCTGGTGCAGGCCCAGGCCGTCCGCTATGCCGACACCGCCGCCCTGTTCCAGGCGCTGGGCGGCGGGTGGTGGAACCGCAGCGACGTGGTGCCCGATCCGCTGAGTCCTGAGCCGCAACTCGTGCAGGCCGCGAGCGACGTCGCCTCGGGCGGTAAGAACGGAGCTCGATAATGATCAAACGCATGGCGATCATGCTCGTCGCGGTCGCCATCGTGTTCGGCGGAATTTTCGGATTCCAGGCGTTCAAGGCGGCCATGATCAGGAAATACATCACGGCCGCGAGTTCGCCGCCGCAGACCATCTCGGCAACGAGAGCCGGCTACAGCAAATGGCAGCCGAAGATCGAGGCGATCGGCACGCTGCGCGCGGTGAAGGGCGCGGACCTGTCGCTGGAAGTCCCCGGCATCGTCAACTCGATCTCGTTCAGTTCCGGCGACGACGTCGCGGCTGGCAAGACCCTGCTCAAGCTGGTTTCCGCCGACGACGTCGCCAAGCTTGCTTCGCTGCAGGCGATCGCGCAACTGAGGAACATCGTCTACCAACGCGACCTGAAGCAATTCAAGATGCAGGCGGTGAGCCAGGCGACGCTCGACACCGATGCGGCCAACTTGAAGGACGCCATGGCCCAGGTGTCTCAACAGCAGGCCGTCATCGACAAGAAAATCCTGCGGGCGCCCTTCGCTGGCCACCTCGGCATCCGCGCTGTCGATGTCGGACAATATCTCGCGCCCGGAACGGTGATCGTCACGCTGCAATCGCTCGATCCGATCTTTGTCGATTTTTTCGTGCCGCAACAGTCGATCGACCGGGTGCAGCTCGGACAGAACGTCATCGTGAAGATCGATGCGTTCAAGAACCGAACGTTTGCCGGCAAGATTACGGCGATCAATCCCAACGTCGATCTCGGCAGCCGCAACGTTAAGGTGCGCGCGACGCTGAGCAATCCCGACCACAAGCTGCTGCCGGGCATGTACGCAACGGTCGATGTCGCAACCGGAGCGCCGCGGAACTATGTCACGCTGCCGCAGACGGCGATCACCTACAATCCTTACGGCGATACGGTTTACATCGTGGTCAACGACAAGAAGGACGACCCTGACGACAAGCCGCAACTCATGGTACGGCAAACCTTCGTCACCACCGGTTCCACGCGCGGCGATCAGGTAGCCGTGCTTAAAGGCGTCGCGAACGGCGACATGGTGGTAACGGCGGGTCAGATCAAGCTGCACAACGGCGCGAAGGTCCTGATCAACAACGCGGTGACGCCGACGGCGGACGCCGCGCCGATCCCGATCGACCGCTGACGGACGTTGCGATGGGATCAAGCCGCATTGTTTTCCGTTCGATCGTCCGCGCGTCGCCGCGCAAACGGGGACCCAACTCCTTCCGCGCGGTCTTGACTCCCGCTGGCGCGGGAATGAGCGGAAAATGCGCTAGGCCGGGCTGCCCATGAGGAACTTCACCGACATCTTCATCCGCCGGCCGGTCCTCGCCACGGTCATCAGCCTGCTGATCCTGGTGCTCGGCGTGCGCGCCTATTATGCGCTGCCGGTGCTGCAATATCCGCGCACCGAGAACGCCGTCGTCACCGTGACCACCACCTATTACGGTGCCGACCCCGAGATGGTCGCCGGCTTCATCACCACGCCGCTCGAAATCGCCATCGCCCAGGCCTACGGCATCGACTACATGACGTCAACGAGCCAGAGCAGTACCTCCTCGATCACGGTCTATCTGCGGCTCAACTACGATGCCGACAAGGCGCTGACCGAGATCAATACCAAGATCCAGTCGGTGCTCAATCAGCTGCCGGCCGGCACGCAGCAGCCGGTCCTCACCGTCAAGGTCGGGCAGACCGTCGACGCGATGTATCTCGGTTTCGACAGCAAGACGCTCGCGTCGAACCAGATTACCGACTACTTGACGCGCGTCGTGCAGCCGAAGCTGCAGACCGTGCCGGGCGTGCAGACCGCCGAACTGCTCGGCCAGAAGGTGTTCGCCCTGCGCGCCTGGCTCGATCCGCGCAAGCTTGCCGCCTACGGGCTCACCGCAACCGACGTGAGCCGGGCGCTCGCGGCCAACGACTATATTTCCGGAATCGGCAATACCAAGGGCCAGATGGTGCAGGTCAACCTGACCGCCTCGACCGGCCTGCATTCTGCCGACGAGTTCCGCGACCTCATCGTCAAGCAATCGAACGGTGCCGTTGTGCGCCTCAAGGACGTCGCCAATGTCACCCTCGGCTCCGAGGACTACGAATCCGAGGTCGGCTTCGACGGCCGACAGGCGGTCTATATCGGCATCCAGGTGGCGCCGGCTGCCAATCTCTTGGAGGTTGTCCGCGGCGTGCACCGCATCTGGCCGGAGATCCATGCGCAGCTTCCGCGCGGGCTCGACGGCGCCATCGTCTACGATTCTACCAAATTTGTGAACGCCGCGATCCACGAGGTGGTGCTGAGCCTGGTCGAGGCGCTGCTGATCGTCACCGCCGTCGTATTCATGTTTCTCGGCTCGATGCGCTCCGCGCTGATCCCGACGATCGCCATTCCGCTATCGCTGGTCGGCACGCTGATTATCCTGCTGGCGCTCGGCTATTCGATCAATCTGCTCACTTTGCTGGCGCTCGTGCTGGCGATCGGCCTCGTGGTTGATGACGCCATCATCGTGGTCGAGAACGTCAGCCGCCATCTTGAAGAGGGCGTAGCCCGGGTCCCCGCAGCCATCGCCGCGGCGCGCGAACTCGGCGGGCCCATCATCGCCATGACCGTGGTGCTCGGCGCCGTTTATGTGCCGATCGGTTTCCAGGGCGGGCTCACCGGCGCGTTGTTTGCCGAATTCGCCTTCGCGCTGGTCGGCGCCGTGACGGTTTCCGGCATCGTGGCGCTGACGCTGTCGCCGATGCTGTGCTCGCGGCTGCTCAAGGCGCCCGACCCGCAGCATCGCGGCTGGCAGGCCAAGCTCACCTATCTCATCGACCGCAGCTTTGCGCGGCTGCGCGGCGGCTATGAGCGGCGCCTGCATCGCAGCCTGAACTATCTGCCGGTCACCGTCGTGTTCTCGCTGGTCGTGCTCGGCAGCATCTATTTCCTCTTCGTCTCCGCCCACACCGAGCTAGCCCCGCAGGAGGATCAGGGCGTGATTCTCGCGCAGGCGATCGCCGCGCCGAATTCGACGTTGCAGCAGCGCGAGCTTTATGCGCGCCAGATCTACAAGATTTCCTTCCGCCACCCCGAGACCGATCACGTCTTCCAGATCGACGCGCCGGGCCGGGCGATCTCAGGCATGGCGCTGAAGCCGTGGGACGTGCGCTCGAAATCCACCAACGAGCTGCAGCCTATGGTGCAGCGGGAGCTTGCCAAGGTTGCCGGCGAACGGCTGGTCGCCTTCCAGCCGCCGCCGTTGCCCGGCAGTATCGGACTGCCGATCCAGTTCGTCATCGGCACGACTAATTCGTTCGCTCACCTCTACGTTGTCGCCCAGCGTTTTCTGCGCGCCGCGCAGAAGAGCGGAAATTTCATCTTTCTCGACAGCGATCTCAAGATCGACGAGCCGCAGGCCGCCGTGATGATAGATCGTGACAAGGCAGCGCAGCTCGGGCTGAAGATGAGCGATGTCGGCGGCGCGCTCGCCGCGATGCTCGGCGGCGGCTATGTCAACTATTTCAGCATGAGCGGCCGCTCCTACAAGGTCATACCGCAGGTCGAGCAGCGCTACCGGCTGAATCCGCGGCAGCTCCTCAACTACTACATCCGCACCGCGGACGGCACGCTGGTGCCGTTGTCGACCATTGCCACGGTGAAGACCGAGACGGTGCCGGAATCGCTCAACCATTTCCAGCAGCTCAACAGCGCCACCATCCAGGGCGTCGCCATGCCCGGCGTTTCCCAGGGCGACGCGCTCGATTATCTGCGGAAACTGGCCGCGCGCATGCTGCCGCGCGACTATTCGATCGATTACGGCGGCTTGAGCCGGCAGTACGTGCAGGAGACGAGCGGCTTCATCTCGACGTTCGGCTTCGCGCTGATCATCATCTTCCTGGCGCTGGCAGCGTTGTTTGAAAGCTTCCGCGATCCGGTGATCATCCTGGTATCGGTGCCGATGTCGATCGCCGGCGCGCTGATTTTTGTCAGCCTCGGCTTCGGCGGCGCTTCGCTCAACATCTATACCGAGGTCGGTCTCGTCACCCTGATGGGCCTCATCAGCAAGCACGGCATCCTCATCGTGCAGTTCGCCAACCATCTGCAGGCCGCGGGGCGCACCAAGCGCCAGGCGGTGGAGGAGGCCGCGGCGATCGGGCTGCGGCCGATCCTGATGACGACGGCCGCGATGGTGCTCGGCGTCGTGCCGCTGATCATCGCCGGCGGCGCCGGCGCGGTGTCGCGCTTCCAGATGGGACTAGTCATCGCCGCCGGCCTGTCCATCGGCACGCTGTTCACGCTGTTCGTGGTTCCCGCCGTGTACCTCTTGCTGGCGACCGATCGCAGCGCGGTGAAGCCGGTCGCCGGCGAGGCGCCGTCGCCAGCCCGGCAAGCCGCCGGGACGTGATCAACAAGCGGGGATTTCGCCCGATGCGCCTCGCCGCGCTGGTTATTGCCACCTGCCTTGCGGCCATGCTTGTGCCGGCACACGCGGCCGATGCCACTTTCGAAGCCTGGCTGCAATCGTTGTGGCCGCAGGCGCGTGCGCTCGGCGTCTCGCGCGCGACCTTCGATCTGGCGACGCGCGGTCTTGAGCCCGATTTGTCGCTGCCCGACCTGGTGCTGCCCAGACGGCCATCGTCGCCGGGGCAGTCGGAATTCGTCGAAGCTCCGGCGGATTATCTCAAAGAGCCGGTGATCGAGCGCCTCGCCGTGCAAGGCAGAAAGCTGCTCGACCGCTACCGCGCGCCGCTCGACGCCATTGCGCGTCAATTCGGCGTCCCGCCGACCGTCGTGCTGGCGATTTTCGGCCGCGAGACCGATTACGGCCGCGTCCGCGACAGCCGCGACGCCATCCGCGTGCTGGCGACGCAGGCCTATCTCGGCAAGCGCAAGGAAAAATTCCGCCGGGAATTCCTGTTGGCGCTGACAATTGTCGGCGAGGGCAAAATCGGGCTCGCCGACATGAAGAGCTCCTGGGCGGGCGCGATGGGACTAACGCAATTCCTGCCGTCGGACTACGTGAAATACGCCGTCGATTTCGACGGCGACGGCCGCGCCGACATCTGGAATTCGGTGCCCGATGCCCTCGCCTCGGCGGCCAAGCAGCTGCGCGCCGAGGGCTGGCAGCCCGGCCTGCGCTGGGCCTACGAGGCGCGCGCGCCGAGGAACGTCGATTGCACGCTCGGCGTTCCCGACAACGCGCCGCCGATCGGCGAGTGGATCAGGCGCGGCTACGTTCCCGCGTACGGACGCAGGCTTTCGGCCGGCGAGCGGGCGCAGCGCGCTTCGTTGCTGCAGCCGGCCGGTCTTTACGGCCCGGCCTTTCTCGCTACCAGGAACTACTTCGCCATCAAGGAATACAATTACTCCGATCTTTACGTCCTCTTCGTCGGCCATCTCAGCGACCTGATGACCGACCCGCGCCCGTTCGAAACGCCGTGGGCCAAGGTGGCGCAGCTTCCGACCCGGGACCTCGACCGCATGCAGCAGATCCTCGCCGCGCGCGGCTACTACCACGACAAGATCGACGGTAAGGCGGGAATGCTCACCCGCGCCGCCCTCGGCGTCTATCAGAAGCGCAACGGGCTCAAGGTGGATTGCTGGCCGAGCGCTGCTGTGCTGGCGCAGATGGAGCGAGGCGATAGATAGGCGAGTCGCGTTTCGACCCGGCGGGTGGAACCAAGTCCTGCCATCGCGGTCTTCCGACCGGGTTGGCGGCGGTTCGGCCGATTGATTTGCGGAGAGGTGCGATGGCCGAACGTTCCCGGCAGGAGGTTGCCCCCGACAAGCAGGCTTCGGTTCTCACCGGCCGCGCTATTTTCGGCGCGACCATCGGCAACATGCTCGAATTCTACGATTTCATTACCTACAGCTTTTTTGCGATCCAGATCGGTCACGCCTTCTTCCCGGTACGCAGCGCGTTCACCGGCCTCATGCTGTCGCTGGCGACGTTCGGAGCCGGATTTGTCACCCGTCCGATCGGTGGATTCGTCATCGGCGCCTATTCCGATCGCGCCGGACGCCGGCCAGCGATGATCTTGAGCTTCGCCATGATGGGCGGCGCCATCGTCGTGCTGGCGCTCACGCCGCCCTATGCCGCGATCGGCGTTGCCGCGCCGGTGGTGGCGATCCTGGCGCGCATGGTGCAGGGCTTCTCGCTGGGCGGCGAGGTGGGTCCCACCACGGCCTATTTGATGGAGGCGGCCGCTACGCACCGGCGCGGCCTTTCCGTCTCGTGGCAGCCGGCCAGCCAGCAAATCGCCGCGACCGCGGGCGCCCTGGTCGGCCTCGTGCTTTCGGAAGTGATGAGCGGCGCGGCGCTCGATGCCTACGGCTGGCGCATCGCCTTTCTCATCGGCGCGACGACATTGCCGTTCGGGCTCTGGTTGCGCTCACGCCTTCCGGAGACGCTGCATGTACCGGAGGCCGGGTCCGCGAGGACCTCGGGTGGCCGCCTGCGCATCGCCAGCGCCAATGCACGCGTCCTGATCCTCGGCCTCCTCATTCTCGCGAGCGGCACCATCATCACCTACGTCACCAATTACATGACGACCTATGCCGAGGACACGCTGCATGTGGCCGCCGACCTCGCCTTCGCCACCACAGTGGTCAGCAACGGCGTCGGCATCGCTGCCGCGCTCTACGGCGGTTGGCTCGCCGACCGCGCCGGCCGGTGGCCGGTGATGGTATGGCCGCAGCTCGCCGCGCTGTTGCTGACCTATCCGGTCTTCGTGTGGATCGTAGAGGCGCGCAGCGCTTGGGCGCTCCTGGGAGGATTCGGCGTTCTCTCGCTGATCGGCAGCGTTCCCTACAGCGCCTTCTTTGTGGCGCTCGCCGAGGGACTGCCGAAGAGCATTCGCGGCGGCGCCTTTGCCACCGTCTATGCCGTCGCCATCGCCAGCTTCGGCGGCACCGCGCAGCTCGTCGTTACCTGGCTCATTCACGCGACCGGTAGTGCGCTGGCGCCGGCCTGGTATATGCTCTTCGCGACGGCAGTTGGCCTCGCGGCGATGGCCATGATGCGCGCGACGGCGCCGGCGAAGCTGCGGGCCTGACGTGCGCGCTAGTCATTTGCGCCGCTTTCCGCTGTCAACTCGTTGGTCATCGAGAGGCGCTGGCGCCGCTGCTGCGAGTCGACGGCTCTCATTGATCGAGCCCTGACAGGGCTCGATTTTCGGAGGGGCGGTTGCCTATTAGTTGAACAAGCCGCGACAGGCGCAGCCACAGCCGCAGCCATAGACCGGAGCGTATCCGTAGCCGCTATATCCCGCGTAGCCGTACGGCACGCCGAGACCGTAGGCGGCGTATCCATAGCCCGGATACCCGTAGCCGTCGTAGGGCACGCCGGCTGCATACGCGCCAACTCCATAACCGCAACCCCCGCAGCCCCAACCGCCATACCCATACCCCCAGCCGGCGCGTGCGGCACGTGGCGCGACCAATGCGACGGCGGCCAGCGTGACCAGTGCAACAAGAACTTTTCTCATGACATCACCTTATGACACTGGTTCATTCTACCTGAGAACGGGGCGCATGCGGCGCAGGCGAGCGCAAAAATTGCGGCACGAGGTAAATGGACGCGGTAAAGGGATGCGAGGGTGCGAGAAGGAGCGCACATGACGTGGGGGCTGCGACCTTTGTAGAACGAATATCACGCAGACCCTCGCGCATCCGGAGAAGCTCGGATTGAAGGCCGCGGCGGTCGCGCACAACGCAGTGAAAAGAGGCGTTTCCGTGCAAGCGAGGGAATGAAGCGATGCCCGGCAAGCAGGTGCAACTGGACGAGGAGACATGGCGGGCGCTCGATCTTCTGGCGCGCGACCAAATGAAGGACTTTCAGGAGCTCGCGGACGAAGCCTTCCGCGATCTGCTGCGCAAGTACGGCCGGCCGCGCGATTTGAAGGAAGCGTTGCGCCGCAGCGCCGGCGAGATGGCCACGGTACACCGGCTGCGGCCGGGGAAACGGAAGCCTAAACGGGCGGACTGAGTCTGCGACGGCCGGGTCACCGTGTCGCCGGCACCATGCGCAATCAGAAGAGCGCCAGGAGTTTGTTGAAAAGCCTGCGTCGCCCTCTCCCGCAAGCGGAGAGGACACGATAACGAGCGCGAGGCTCTCTGACGCAGCAAGACTAATCCTCTCCCGGCACCGCGAGCGGCAAACGGTCGTCGTCCGCGCCCGAATAGCCGAGCGCGTGGTCGCGCGCCTTGATCGAGCCGGTGATGCGGGGATCGCCGTAATGGCGTGCGGCATAGCGCTCCCGCGCGCGTCCGGCGGCGATCTCGCCGGAAATCGCGGCCGGCTCGCAGATGCGCCGCCGGCTGTGGCGACGCATAAGGTCGACGTGAATGTGATTGTAGTGGTAGACGTTGGCGCCTGGCGCGAGCACAGTAGAAAAATCCTCGCAGGCGGCCAACTGCACGTCGTGCAGAAAGCCCTGCTCCTCCGGCGTGCCGTGCCAGCCGTGGCGCACGCTGATGCGGTGACCATCGGCGAGATCGAACTCGGCGATGTCGAGCGCATTGCCGAAGGCGTGTTCGGAGATATGCGCGTACGCATTGCCGTTCATGCCGCGGCAGGAATAGGCGGAGATCTGTTTGATCTCGATGACCGGTTGGTGGAACCATTTGAGCGCCGCCGGCTGCACGGCCTTGCTGATCCAGCGGTCGAGCGCGGCGACGAGCGGGCAGGCGAGCGTCGCCGATGGTCGTATTTCAACCGGCCCGGCCGCCGTCACCGCCGGCATGCGCGGCGGCCCGAGCGGCGGAGGATAGGGAAGCGGCGTCGCCTGATCGGAACCGAACGGCGGTGCGGCGGCTGCCGGCGACGGTTGCGCTGTTCCAAACGGCGGAGGTTGTGGCGGCAGCCGATAGGCAGGCAAATAGGGCCCCGGCGACCGGTCCGGGAGCCGATTGGCTGCGCTAGGATAGGGATGCGGCATGTCGGGCGGGAGATCGGTGCCTCTTGGGTCGGCAAGCGGGGCCGAGGAGGGGGGCGGCTGTTCGGTCGACAGCAGGCCGGGCGGCGTCAGCGACAGCGGGGGACGCGACGGCGACGGCGCGGCATAGGGTGGCGGCTCGCGAAGCGGCCAATGTCGCGGCAATTCGGTCTCGGGGATGCTTTCCGGCGGATGAATCGCCTCGTCGTCGTAGCCGAGCGGCGTGGCATCGCCCAGTTCCGACACCCGCAGCGGAAAATCCATCCCGCAAACGCCTGGCCCTTCGATCGCCGAGATGCGCACCCGCTCCCGGTTTTCTCTGACCGCGCCGGAACCGAGGCAGGCAACTTCCGCTTCGCGCCGCCACGGCGCGCGCACGCCGCTGTAAAAATAATGGCCGCAGCCGGCGAGCGCGATCAATGCGAGAATGACGGCTGAGCCGAAAAGCGACCAGAAGACGCCACGCGACATGCGCGGAGAATGCGAAGATTTCCGTTAAGGATTCTTCAATGATCAGATGCGTCGGCGCGGGCGGGGACCGCCGGAACGGTCCGCTGATCGTTGCTCGGCGCAATACGTCGGCGAAAATAATAGAGGGGCGAATGCCTTGCGCGAGAACGATTTTGCTTATCCTCGCACCACGAGAAATCTTGCACGAGCGGCGACCGTCAAAACAGCGGCGGCACCTCGCCGAGCGGGAGCACGCCGAGATAGATCGCGCCGTCGGCAAAGCGCAGCGGCAGGAGGATGGCCGGCTTGCCGTCGACTTCCGTCGGCCGCCCCATCTTCCTGAGGTTGTCGATCAGGCTCGCATTGGCGCTCTCGCGGACGAAGCCGCCGAGGCCGGGCAGCAGGCGGTCGAGCGTGCCAAATGCCTGTCCCGGCGGGCCGCCGCTGTCGGCGCCGCCGCCCCCACCGCCCGCGCCCCCCGCGCCGCTCCCGCCGCCGATGAGACGGTCGACGCCGCGTCCAATCAAGCGGTCGATGCCGAGCCGCGGCATGATGTTGTCGATGCCGACGATGGCGACGCGCAGGAGCCCGTCCAGCCTGCCCTGGGCGTCGAGGTTGAGCGCGCCGGTGCCCACGACAATGGCGCCGGCCTGCGCGATGCGCAGGTGCTTGATCTCGACGTTGCCGCCCGCCGCCTGCATCTCGCGGAAACGTTCGGCCCAGGATTTCGCCGCGAGATCCCGGAAGCCGTGCAAGACCGCGTCGATGTCGACCTCAGCAGGCAAGGCCGCCAAAGGATGCAGCGTCGGCGCCCGCGCCCCGGCAAGGTGCACGACCGCCTCGATCACCGGTTTGCGGCGCGGCGAGCCGTCGATGAGGCGTCCTTCGACATCGGCATGATCGGCCACGAATATCATTGCGCCGCCGGGGCCATGAGCGAACAAGTA
>JAKAPE010000095.1 GCA_021811945.1 Pseudomonadota bacterium
CCGACGAGCGGTACTGGATGAACCTTCAAAATAGCTATGACGCCAAAGTCGCTCGCGCGAAGATGGCGGACAAGCTTGCGACCATCCGGCGCTTGGTCGCGACATAAACGAGGCCGGATGCGTCCCGGCTGTGGCGGAACCCCTCTGGCGCGCATCTCGCTGCTGGGCGGGTGCCGCTTTCCGGCGCCTGTCGGTTGCCATGGGGTTGCCGGCCCGTAGGATGGGTTGACCCCCGCGCAGGCGGCGGAAACCCATTGCCCTCCGGTTGTCTATTGCCGCTCGGGTTGCTTGCGAGAGTTGACGTGTCGGTTCGCAGACAGAGGGAAAGCGTTCCGGTAAAGGTGATGGGTTTCGCCGCTCTCAACCCATCCTACGGGCTCAAAACTTTTTGGCAGCCCTGCGTCCTTCAGCACACCGTTTGCGGTATGCCGGCTTTTGATCCCGTTCGGGATGGGGAAATTTCGCTTGGTGATAGGGCTGTACCAGATTTGATGGCTTCCCTTCCCCGGCCGCACGAAATAGCAGCCGGCTTCTTCGAGGAGCCGCCTTTGCGAGGCCGCCGCCGAGGGGGTCGCCGCACCGCGTTTCGGCGCCTGGTGGTTGCCATGAGGTTGCCAGCGTCGGGCACCCTCTTTTGTTGGCTCTGCTAAGTTATTGAAAAATCTGGCGCACCCGGCGAGATTCGAACTCACGACCTCTGCCTTCGGAGCAATTTAACCTGCCCTTCGACGCTTTTCGATGGGTTTCGCTCCGATGCGCTATGTTACTGTAATTACTAAACAAATTGAAATTATGGCTCGTCCGGCGTACTCTCGGACACGCTCCGACTTGCGTCCGGCTTCTTACGTGGTGCTTACGCGAGAATGGGAGTTTGGACGGGAGAATTCCCATGGCTAAGCTCACAAAGCGCCTCGTCGACGCTGCCGAGTCCCGCGAGAAAGACTACGTCATCTGGGATGACGAGCTACCGGGTTTCGGCCTGCGCGTCTTCGCTTCTGGCAAGCGCAGCTACGTCCTTCAATACCGCGCCTTGGGCCGCTCGCGCCGCTACACCATCGGCTTGCATGGCGTCTGGACGGCCGAAAGCGCTCGACAGGAGGCGAAGGTCCAGTTGGGCCGCGTTGCCCAGGGCGACAACCCCGCCGAGGAGCGCCAGCTCGATCACAAGGCCATCACGGTCAAGGAGCTCTGCACGCTCTACGTCAATGACCTGAACGCAGGCCTCATCTTGGGAAAGGGCGGGCGGCCCAAGAAACCGACGACCGTGGGGACGGACACCGGCCGCATCGAGCGACACATCATCCCGCTCCTGGGTACGCGACGCGTGAAGGACCTAACCAAGGCCGACATCAACAAGGTCCTGAAGGACATTATGGCCGGCAAGACGCGAGTGTCGGTCAAGACGAAGAAGCTGCGTGGCAAGGCGATCGTCCGTGGCGGCGCCGGGACGGCGACACGCACGGTCGGGCTCCTTGGCGGCATTCTCACCTACGCCGTCGAGGCCGGTATCATAGCGATCAATCCTGCCCACGGCTTGCGGAAGCCGAAGGACAACGTCCGCACCCGCCGGCTCACCGAAGCGGAGTACCGGACGCTGGGCGAGATGCTGCGCACAGCTGAGAAAGAGGAGAAGTACGCGACGACGGTGGAGATCATTCGTCAGATCGCACTGACCGGCTGCCGCCGGAGCGAGATGATCGGCCTGATGTGGACCGAAGCGGATACCGATAGGAGCTGCCTACGGCTGATCGACAGCAAAGAGGGGACGTCGGTCCGTCCTATCGGCCTGCCCGTTGTCGAGTTCCTCGAGGCACGTCGGGAAACAGCCTCCGGCTCATATGTCTTTCCGGGCTACGGCGACGACAACGCGTTCGGCAGTTTCCCGAACCATTGGGAGCAGATCTTCAAGGGCTCGCCGCTTTCGGATGTCACGCCCCACGTCTTGCGACATAGCTTTGCAAGCGTCGGCAACGATCTCGGCTTCACCGAGGTGACGATCGCGGCGCTGGTCGGCCACGCCAAAGGCTCCGTCACCAGCAAATATATCCACACGCTCGACACGGCTCTCATCATGGCGGCGGACACGATCGCTGGCTACATTGAGGGACTGCTGGATGGGAAGGAATTCAAACAGACCGCCTATGCTCTTGATCGCGATTCCCGAAAGGCGGCGCTGGCTCGCTTTCTTCGCAAAGCGGCCGGCGATGACGACCCGCGAGGCAACGAAGATCAGCGCCTGGCCGCCTGAGCCGCACGCGCCGCTTCTGGCTGTGCCCCCGGCAGGCCAGCGGCTCTACATGCTGACGTCAGTGGAGAACCTGATCCGGCCCACCCAGGGCGGCCACCTGCACTTCAACGGTGCCGATCACTACACGGACTTTGGCCGGCGCCAGCAGAAGCACGATGTGGAAACTGTCCGCAGCCTGCATCAGAATAACAGTCGATGAGCCACTTTGACGAACTGCCGCGACGTGACCGAAGTCACGAAATAGAAGACGAAGCGCTGGCCGCCTTCAACACGCGGCTCATGGAGAGCGGCTGCTTCATTCTCCAGGCGTCAGACCGCAAGGATTATGGAACTGACTGCCAGGTCGAGGTGGTTGCCGACGGGCAGGCCGCCAACGTGCGGGTCCATGTCCAGCTCAAGGGGACGGAGCGCGCCCTGCATTCCGATGGATCGTTGAGCGTCGATGTCCAGCGCACCAACCTCAATTATCTTCTGATGCAGGCATATAGCTTCTACGTCTGCTATCATCTGCCAACCCGCTCCCTCCGCATCTGCCCGGCCGCAAGCGTGCTGCGACAATACGAGCATGGCGGAAAGCCGTGGATGGAACAGCAAACGCTGACGGTCTCCTTCACCGAGGAGATGACTGTAGAACGCCTGCGGCAACTGGCGTCGCTCGCGCTATCGGGCGCCATCTCCTCGCGCGATAGGCGGATCGAGCAAACTGCTGCGAATCCAGCCGACCTGCCCAAAGCGATCCTTCATTCGGTTCCGGAGGTGCATGTCCCAGAGGACAGTGCCCAAGCGGGCGTGCTCTTACAGGAGCTCTACGAGAAAAACGCCGACGACGTGATCAGCGCGGGGTTTGACAAGTTCGCGGCAGTGCTTGGCGTTGACGAGGACATAATGGGCATCGCCTTCATGTCCGAAATCAATCTCGGAATGGCGAGCCAAAGTCGGCACCCGCGCCGAATCGAGGATGGCATAGCCTTCTTTCGATCCAGACTTGGCGGCGACCGCTTCCAGGACGGGTCCCTCCAATACACGATAGCAAACGCCTTTGCGGCGCTCCGCGACGACGAACAGGCCAAAACCGCCTATCAGGCCGCTCTCGCCGACCCCGCCGTCTTGGCCACGCCCGACCTGGCGGCGCAGGTCCACAAGAATCTCGGGACGAGCTTCGGGCGGCTTGGTGAGGCAGATAAGGCGGTCGAGCACTACCGCGAGGCGCTGCGGTTGGACCCCAACCTACCCGAAGCCCACAACGCCATGGGGAACCACTATGTCCGCATCGGCTGCTACAAGGACGCCTTAGCTCACTTCGATCAAGTTGCCTTTGCAGACCGGAACCAGGGCAGGACGACTGCGGTGTCCGGTTGGCGGGCCAACGTCTTGTTCAACCTTGGCCAGGGCCAAGCGGCCTTCCGGGAGATCAACGGCCTAACCGGCCATGCAGATCGCCACGAATGGATTTGGCCTTGGTGCCGGCGCTTGGTGGCGAGTTTCGGCCGCACGACGATCGACAATGCGGTGCAGGCTCGTGCCTTCTGGCAGCGCCACGTCCAGGCCCACCCTGACAGCTCGCAAGGTCGGTGGGAGCTGTTGATGGCCAACTTCTACCTGCGGGGGCAGGGTTATGACCTCAAGAAAACCTACGCCGAATTCAGGGATGAATTCGACCGCCATATCACTCACGTCAGCGCGGATGACGCCGCCCTGCCGTGGGACCGTTTGGGTCACTGGGCCCAGGATGAAGAGGATTGGGCGGAGGCGGAACGCTGCTTTCGCAAAGCCTATGACTTGGAAGGTGGCCATTACGGCTACTGCCTCGGGACAGCTCTAAATTTTTTGGACCGATTTGATGAAAGCCTGCCGATCCTCCTAGAGCAGGCCCTGACCCTCCAACCGGATGCCATGAGCTGGTTTCAGGTGGGCGTGGCATACGCGCATCTCGGGCAGGCGGATAAGGCGATCGACGCTCTGCAACGAGCCGCCGAGCTAGATCCCGGATACGGTCTGGCGATGTTCGAGCTCGGCGGCGTGCACTGGAACAGTGGCGACCAGGCGAAGGCAAAGGAGGTTTGGTCGATCGCGTGTGAACGCTTTCCCGAGCACGAACTCGTCTCGCAGGTGAGAGCACTTTTGCCGTGAGTAATCATTGCTCTCGAACAGCCCGCGATCAATGCGCCTGGACTTCAACCCGAACGGCCTCGAAGCCGCCGTCACAGAAATCCTCGTTGCCAGCCAGGGCTCGATAAAGCTTGGCGAGCCAGTAGTTTGGACCTGACACTTCCTCGAAATCCTCCGCTCCCTCGATCAGCTTCTCCGCGACGCGCCCCGCATCTTCACCCGGCCCATAAGCGCGACGAAGCGCGGGATACTGTCCCCCCAGATGCTCGAGGCCCATCCGTCTGTAACGATCGGCGAGGTCTAGCTCGTTGAAGTGTGACCGCAGGTGCTGGAAGGTCTGAAGCGCCATTCCAACCGGCCGGGTCAGGCGGTATGATAGGATTAGCGCATCCGCTTCCATACGCGCGCGCACCGCCAGAAACGCCGTGTCCGGGATCACGTCGTAGCAAGGGTGCAGGAACATCCGCACGTTCGTCCCCTCGTCCAGGATGCGGTCCCGCTTGCGCGTGTTGCAGACCGCGCAGCTCGGCACGAGATTCTTCGGGAATACCGAAAATTCGGGGTACTGCTCCTTCGGCAGATAGTGGTCCAGCGTCGAGGACTCGCTGATCCCGCAGAAGGGACATCGCGCGACGCTGATCCTCTTCAAGAGATCGCCGCGGAGCGCCGTCATCGGCTGGGTCTCCACGGTGAACGCGTGCCGCATCGCCTCCTTCTGCGGATCGGTTAGTGGGGCTTCATCCAGCTCGCCGACCTCTGGAGCGGCATCCTCGTAGCCCTGATAGGCGGCGAGGACTTCCGCACGCGCCGCCCGCATTCGGCCACGCCGCGGTTGGAGCTTGGCCGCGGCGATTTCATCGAACACATCCGTCGCATCGACGGCGAGCAGCGGGATCGAGCGCATCGGCTATTCCTCGATCTCATCGCGAATACTCAGAATGTAGGAGCGCGCCGCGAAGCCCAGCTTGCGCCCGAACGCTTCCTCGATCTCCTCAAGTGTGTTTCGCCGCGCCAGCGCGCCCAGCGTCTCGTGCCAATCTGTCGAGCCATCGCCGAGATTGAAGACCTCCTGCGTGATTACGCCGATGCTTTCCGCGAACGTCTCTACACTCGGCGCCACGACCCGGTTCTGGTCGGCCGCCCGGCGCAGCACCTGGACATATTTAGCCGGGGTCTCCTGCAGGACCACCGGCGAGTGGGTGGCGATGATCGCATAACCGTCGAAGGCTTCGAGACAGGCCCGCACGCTTTTAAGAAACGCGGCGAGCAGCGGCGGATGAAGGTGGGTTTCAGGTTCATCAATGAGAACCAGTGTCGGCTCCGACCCCGAGATGTGCGCCGTGAGTTCGGTGACAATCTTGAGCACCACCTTGTGACCACTGCTCAGTCCGCGGAAAAGCTCGCCGAGCTCGTCATCGTCGCGATTGGCGTAGAGCTGGGTCAATCCAATGCGCTGGAACGACGGGTCGCGCAGGAGCGGCTTCAAGACTTCTAGCAGGTTCTCTAAGCGGTCGGCTTCGCGAATGCGCTCTAGGGCCGACAAGAACTCCGCTTCGATCTCCGCCGGAGTGCGCAGCCGATAGGCCTGTTCACCATAAGGTGCGTCACTGTCCGAACGCTCGCGAAGGCCGCAATAGACGTAGCCGAAGATTTCGCCGCTTTCTTGGAGTCTTTCCTTCTCCTCCTCGGTGCGCCCAGGAATAACAAAAGTGTCGAACGCACTGTATGACACCACGACCACGGTCTTGAACGGCGGCGCGGTGCCGACGAACCGACCGGCCGCGTTGTCCAGCACGTCTTCTTTGCTGCCATAGCCATATCCGCTCGCCACGATCGCGAGGTTAGAAAGCAGCCGGGTCTTGCCTGTGCCGTTGTAGCCGATCAAGGCGTTGATGCGGTTAGGCAGCCGGCCGCGCCGGCGAAAGTCGAAGTCGATCGTGAAGGCGTTCGACTGTCGCGCCACCCGCGTTTTGAACTTGACCCTGAACCCCGCGCTTCGCCGTTTCGTCGGCAGGGTGGGCGCACGCAGCAAGCGTGCGGCATCACCGATTGTCCGCTCGGCGCCGCCAAAGCGCAGCAGCGAAACCCGATAGGATTCGATATCTTCGACGCTGGCCTTGATCTCGTCGTCGAACGCGACATCCCGAAGACCCCTGAAGTATGGTTCGAAAACGTCGCGCCCGAGTTTGTAGACCGTCTCATAATAATCAAGGCTCGAACCCAGCGAGGCATGCCCGGCAGGCAACTCCGCAAAGGGCTGCCTGGGCATTTCGGTGTAGCCGCTGGTTCGGGCCGCTTCGATGATCTTGATGCTGCCGAGGTCGTAGCTTTCATCGGCGGACACGTGCAGCGTGACGTGGAAGGTGGTCTTGTAGCCATAGTCGTCCCAGTTATCCTGGACGAGCACCGCGTGCGGGTAACGATTGGTCGTTGGCGAGTCGCCTGACCTGAACTGGACGACGAATCTCATTCCAATCTCCCCGTTGCGGCAAGTGCCGTCACCTGTGATGCGGCAAGCAAGCTCATCGCTCCAGCCTCACGCGCGGGCGAGCATTTGTGGCGAATGCACGAATGATATCGGCGCCCGTCCCTCGCGCGCGAGGACCGCCGCCATTGAACGTCATCCAGATGGCGACTAAACACACGAAGGCTGAACGCTGGCGCTGCGCGTCCTCCATGAGATCGAGGGCAAGATCCTTCGTTTCGGGTTCGATGACTCGGAAGTTGCTGAAATTCGTCATCGCCGTCACCCGTCCAATTGCATAGCCGCGACCGGCGTCTCGGCGGTCTGACCGGCGGCGCGGCGAAGCGGCGTGATGACACTGGTCTCCCAAGCTCGGGCGACGCGGCGGTCGAGTTCTTCCCGCAGCTCGACGTTTTCTTCGAACCAGGCCCGCAGGTCCGCGGCGACCCGGTCCCGATAGCCGCCCATGCTCACGCCGTAAGCAGCCTCACAGCGATCCCACAGGTCCTGTGCTCGACCCAAAGGCTCATGGTAAATCGCCGCGGCATGATGCCGTGCAGCGTTCACGAAATCCACGTCCCACTGCGCAGCGTTGGCAAGTATCTGCGCCAGGAAGCCATGGGCGCTCGCGAGCTCGGGATTGCTTTGATCTGACTCGATGATCGCCGTCAGCCCAACAATGACCTCGGACGATCGGACCTTGGCCTCAGCCGCGGCGCCGTCGCCGAGATACTGAAAGACATCGAAGTTCCAGAAACGCCCGGCCCGGCGTGTCGCGGCCCATACGGTGCGCGGGTGCAGGGTCGTGACCGCCGTGATTAACCGGTCATGGGCAGGACGCCGCGCGCCCCGTAGCGTGTGGTGACGATCAGCGAAGCGCTCCAGATTGCCGCCAACCGTTTGCATCGCCGCGATAGCCTGAGCTTCTTGCCGGTTCGACAGCATCTGGTCGACCGCAGCGATCGTAGCGCGCGCGGCCTCGGCCTGGACCTTGCGGACTGATCTGATCTTTTCCAGGACGAATGCCGTGAGATCGGCGGGATCGTCAGCACTCGCGTCGAAAGCGAATGCCTCGACGCCCTGCATTCCTATCTTCTGCAGAGCGTCTTCGACGTGGCCGAGCTTGATATCGTAGCCTTGGGTAACATCCTCGGCGCTCTCTCCCGAGTCATGGCGCATGGAAAGCGCATCACCGGACCGCGCCAATGCGACGACGGCAACGCGGTTTAGCAGCGAAGTATCGGCATCAGTTTCAGTGACGTAAGTCAGCAGATTCTGAGCGCTTGGATCTGGCGCGCTCCCCCATTTCGAGCAGAGCAGAGTCACCGCGCGCTCATCCTTGAGGTGAGCCAGGATATCGGGGCGCACCGCGCTGCCATCGACTCCCCGCGTATCCACCACCGCGATCGCCAGGCCGGCGTTGGGAATAAGGCTGAAAGGTACGGTCACGGTGATGCGCGCCGGGAGAGAAAAATCCTCATGCCGGCCATTGTTGATCGCCGTGAAAGTCGATCGCAGCCACTGGCGCCCAGCTTTAGGATCGACACCATCGAATTCAATCGCGCGCCGGCTCCGGCGCCACAGGCTGAGGCGCGCGGCAAACTCCGCTATGAGGTCGTCGAGTTTTGGATATTGACGGGCAAGGTCGGCGGCAGGATCTGGACCTGCGACAACGCCTTTGCGTGATCGAGGGGGCCGGGGCAACTTTGCCATGTTGCGCAGAGCACGTTCGACCTCTTCGGCCGGTTTGAATTCCGCTGACGTTGATGAACTCTCAGCACCGAGCTTTTCGTGAACGCCCCGGCAGACCTCGGCGACGAGCTTGTAGACCTCTTCATCGCTGGTGGGCTCGACCGTCAACGCAAAGCGCTCGCCGGTCTCGATGCGGACATCGCAGAGCGTCGTTCGCCCACCGCCCGTGTCCAGCATCATCCCCTTGAGATCGGCGGCAGTAGCTGCGTCAATCACTAGGCCGGCCTGCCGGCAAGCGGCAGTCGTCTTGCCGACGCCGATCTCACCGACGTAGACGACATCGTGGTCAAGGGCCAGGAGGTAGCGGCCTGCTTCCTCAAGCCGCTTTTCCAGAAGCTCCGCTTGACCCGCTAGCACCGTTGGCACTTGCCCATCGGCTAAGAATGCGCGGATGCGGGCCAACCCGCGTTCGATCGCCACTAGGGCGTCGAGATCGGGGTGTCGCAGAGACGGCTGCGGTAAACGCAGCCACTCAACCTTCAGCAGATCCGCGAAAGACCGTGCGCGGGGCGTGCCAAGTGCGTCGAGAAATGACGCGATATCGGTGTCGTCGCCATCGCCGGCCTCAATGCGGGAGATGCGCGTCTGATTGGCGCTCATGCGCTCGGCGACTTGGCGCTGCGTCATGCCCGCAGCGTCGCGGATTTCAGCAAGCATGGCGCCGGTTTCCGTATTCACGATCGACCTCCGCATCATTCATATTGACAATGAATATATTCTAGTCTCTATTGAATGCAAGGCCGAAGGCGATTGAATGACCCGAACCTTCACCCGCGTTGTGTCGATACGGGAACAAAAGCTCAGATGCTGCGAGGCTCAACGGGCTGAGCGTCACGTCGTGCATAGGTCCAGCGCGGCGCTATGGCGGAGGAGCTTTGATACGCGTCAACAGATGTCAGTTCTCGCTCTCGTCGTAGTATCGGGAAATAGAACAATAGGGAGGTGCGCATGGCAGACGCGGAGGAACAGGCGGTGCCGACGGCAGAGATGGAGACTCCCTCAGATTTCTTGGCGAATCTGGGCAAGGCGCTTCGCGAAAAGAAGGACGTCGATGTCGGCTTGGCAGATATCCTCGCGAAAAACCTGCTCACTGCCGCGCCGGCCGTTGATGCAGTTGCGAAAGCTAAGGACGCCATCCTGAAACTCGCAGGCGAACGTGCCAATCCGCCAAAGCCGGAGGTGGCCGATGGCTGACCCTTACAACCTTCAATCCTTGGGCCTTGCCGGGTTCCGCGCCTATCTTCAACCGAAGACGTTTGATTTCAGCAAGAAGCGCTGCCTGGCGATCTTCGCACCGAACGGCAGTGGCAAATCCAGTGTTATCGATGCGTTGGAATTCATGTTCTCCAAGGATGGAACGCTCGAAAGGCTCGGACAGCGCGCCATCAACAACCAAGCTGGACCCGCGGCGCTAGCGCATAATCTGGCCGAGGAGGCAAAGATCGCGCCGGCGGTCACGGTCAGCGTCGTCTCGGGCAAGGATGCCGCCAACGGGAGCCGATCGGCGACAGGGGCGAAGCGGCCGATACCCGCGGTCGCTGCGACTGTGAACGCCTGCTTCGCGGTGCCGCCGATCATTCGCGGGCATGCGCTACGCACCTTCGTCGAAATTCATACACCCGAACAGCGCTACTCAGATGTTGCCAATTGGCTGCAACTCGGCCCGCTGGTCGATGTTCAGAAGAATGTTCGCGCGCTGCGCACGCAGATAAAGGCTGCAGCCGAGGACGAGTCGGCGCTGCAGCGCGTGGACACCCAGGTCGCCCGGGAGACGGCCCAAGCGGTGAAAGCCTGGGATGCGGCGGCGGTGCTTGCCTACGCCAACACTTCGGTCCTGGCGCCACTTGATCCGGCGATGGTGCTTACCGCGCTGGCGGCGGGCGATCCGGCCTATCTCGAACTGGACGCGCGCGCCAAGGCCGAAGAGAACAAGATCGGGCTCGCGGGCCTGCGTCAAATCCGCAATGCGGCTGCCACATTGTGGGCGGAGGTGGCGGACGCGGAGAGTGGTGAGACCGTAGTCGTCGGCTTGATTCCGACCTTTGACGCGGCGGTCGCGACATTGTCGTCGACGGAAAGCAAAGAAGCGGAGGAGCGCGGCAAGGCGGCAAGCACCGTGTTTCAGGCTTTGTGGAAGGCGGCGGAGCCGCTTTTCGTCGAAGGCGTGCCGGTGCCTAACGTTTGCCCGGTCTGTTCAACGCCTGTCGCGGACACGGCGGCGGGCAGCGCCGAGGCGATCCGGGAACATATCGCCAAGCATCTCGAAGAGCTGGCCGATTACGCGGCCGCCAAGAAGGCGCTCGACGACGCCAGGTCGGCCGCGACCAAGGCCCATACCCAATTGGTGGCGGCGCTGCCCGCGCTGATTGGTCTGCTCGGCGACAGTGAAGCCGCGCTTAGAACCGATCTCATCGCGTATCAAGCGGGCGTCGCCGGCTGGCCGCAGAGTGCCGTGCCGCCCTCGGCCGATATTGTCGCAGCGATTGCCAATCTGCTCGGCGCGCTCGATCAGGCCATCACCCACATCGAGTCGAAACAAGGCGATCACACCTATATCAAGGCCAAGGCGAAGATTGATCGGCTGCAGGAATTGCAGGCTGAGCGCGACCTGGGGTTACGAACGCACGATGAACTGGTGAAGCTTTCGGACGCCCTGACCGCGCAAGCCGGGACTGTTTCGGCCGAGATTCGCAAGAAGGTCCAGGCGCTGCTCGACAAGCTTCAGACGCCGATGAACGACATCTACAAGGTGATCCAGGGCGTTGGCGCCACGCCGATCCGGCTGGAATTGCCGGCAGAAGACGATACGAACCAGCAGCGGTTGAATCTGCTGATCGATTTTGCCAAAAACCGAACGGGCGTGCAGCCCGGTGGCTATTTGAGCGATTCCCAAATCCACTCGCTGGCGCTGGCGCTGCGAATGGCGGCCATCAAGCAGTTCAACACCGGCGCACCCATTATCGCGCTGGACGACATCGTCACGTCCTACGACGCCGATCACCGCCGCACCATCGCCGGCCTTATCGCTTCCATGTTCGGTGATTGCCAGATCCTGATCACCACCCACGACGAGCGGTTCTTCAACTACTTAAAGGATCAGCTTGCGGCGAAGACGTGGCACTTCACTCGGATCATTGGCCTTGATCCGGCCTTTGGTCCACGTTTCGCTGACCACAAGGTCAGCGACGAGATGATCGAGGCACGTTGGGCGAATGGCCAGTCGGCAGCCAACGAGATGCGCCAGGCCGAGGAAGAGTGGCTGCTCGGCATGTGCCGGGATTTCGGGGTCAGCGTGCGCATCCGGCCGCTTGAGAAGGCTTATTCTTACGAGCGCAGCGAACTGGCCATGGCGCTCGCCGGCTTCCTCAAGGAGGTCAAACTGGAGCCGACACTGGTGCCGGGGGTCAACAATCGGTTCCTTGCGAGTTTAGCGAAGGGCGAGATCGAGAATTTCGGCAGCCATTTCCAGGATGGACCTTATGGCGATGGCTCGATCGGAGACGAGAAGGCACGCTGGGAGGAGTTTAAGGCTTTCAAGGGGCAGTTCGCGTGCCCGAAGTGCAACCGGATCAAGTTCCAGCGGCCCTTTACTCTGAAAAGGCCTGTCTGTGCGCACGAGGGCTGCGAGGCGCAGTTCGAATTCGTCGCATCGGTCCTGGCAAAAGTAGTGCAGTAATCTTGTTTTGGGCGAGGATACTATGACTGTTAGCGGGCCAGATTTTCGTCAAACATGGCTTTGGCGACAGGCGTTCCAAACCCCCCGCTCGGATAGCACGACCGAAGAGCAGGAATTCTTCAGGACGCAATACCTCTCGATTCGAGAGCGTGCGGCGCAGCTCGTTTCTCGGATTGCGGTCGATTTGCCGGGGATGACCGTCCACGACATCAGTCATTTGGATGCTCTGTGGGATACAGCTTCTTCGGTTGCTGAGGGTGCGATCAACGTCAATCCAGCAGAGGCGTTTGTTCTCGGCGCTAGCATCCTTCTGCACGATGCTGCGATGAGTTTGGCAGCGTACCCCGGTGGCTTAGCGGAAGTCAGGACAACGGTTGCGTGGAAGGATGCCATCGCGCGCCTCGCATTGGCCTCAGAGGAAATCGACGGCGAGAAGTTTGATGTCGAGAACCCGCCGGACGCGATCGTGCAACGGATCGTACCAGATGTGCTCCGTCGACTGCATGCAGAGCGCGCCGAAGAACTCGCCGAACAAGCGTGGCGCACGGCGGACGGATCGCAGGTATATCTCGTTGAGGATTCAGAACTGCGTAGGTTCTATGGTCCGACAATTGGTCAAGTCGCACACAGTCATTGGTGGTCTGTACAAAAGCTCGAACAGGAATTCTCGGAGGATCTGGGCGCTCTTGCAAGTCGGACGCTCAATCGGATTGATCGGGTGAAGCTCGCCTGTCTGCTGCGTGTTGCAGATGCCTTGCACCTCGACAGCCGTCGCGCTCCCAGGTTCCTTCGCGCGATCACGAATCCAAGCGGCATCTCAGCCCTCCACTGGTCGTTTCAGGAGCGATTGGCTCGGCCGCATATTGAACTCGACGCGGTCGTTTTCACGACGGGCCAGCCGTTCGGGCGAGAGGACGCAGAAGCTTGGTGGCTAGCGTATGACACATTAAATGCCGTCGATCGCGAGCTTCGGGATGTTGACCTGCTGTTACAAGGGCGTGGCCGAGAGGTCCTAAAGGCAAGACGGGTTAAGGGTGCAGGATCACCGGAAATTCTTGCCCGCTCGGTCCAAACTCGAGGTTGGCGCCCAGTCGATGCCCGTCTTCAGGTTTCGGATGTTCCGCGAATAGTGGAGAACCTTGGCGGATCGAAGCTCTACGGCAACGATCCGACTGTGGCTCTTCGCGAGTTGATTCAAAATGCGGCCGATGCGGTGCAGGCTAGGCGGAAATACCAAAAGCGCGCTGCCGACTGGGGACTCATTACGGTCGGATTGCTGTCGGAAGGCGACCGGGCTTGGCTGGTTGTCGAGGACAACGGGATCGGCATGTCTGAGCAGGTGCTCACTGGCCCGCTTCTCGATTTTGGAAGCTCGTTTTGGCGGTCGCCCCTCGCAATGGAGGAGTTTCCGGGGCTGATGGCTGCGGGGATGCATGCTATCGGCCGGTTTGGAATCGGATTCTTCTCGGTCTTTATGCTTGGACCCGTTGTTCGCGTCTATTCGCGGCGTTGCGACAAGGGACAAGAAACGGGCCGGCTATTGGAATTTCGTGGCGGTACGAGCGCGCGACCAATTCTCTCCCCCGTGTCAGGTGAACCAGTCCCGATCGATGGCGGCACGCGCGTCGAAGTATTGCTAAAGAGCCATCCGCACGAAGCGGGCGGCCTCCTGTATATCAATTCCTATACCAAACGAACGATGTCATTGGGTGCGCTTGTCGGAGCGGTGGCGCCAAATCTCGACGTCGCAATTGCGACCCTGGTGCAGGACGGCACCCAAGCGGTTGCACGGCCGGGCGATTGGTTGAAAATCAGCGACTTCGATCTCATCCGTCGATTGAACCCAAACGTCGATCGCTCCGAAGCTGACGCTCCAAAGGCAGATCGGGCGCTGATGCAGCCCATAGAAGGCGGTGACAATCAGGTGTTTGGTCGGGCCTTCATTTCACCGTCGAGGTACTCGTATTCGGCAGACGGCGGCTGGGTGACCATCTCTGGACTGCGTGCTAGCAGACTGCACAATGTCGAGGGCGTATTACTAGGCGAGGCGGTGACTGCCGCCCGCGATGCAGCCCAACCACTAGCTACAAAGGAGGCGCTCGCGCAATGGGCGTCGAAGCAGGCCAAATTGATCGTAGAATCAGTAAAGGACGAAGAGCGGCAAGCGCGTTCGGCGGAAGTTGTGCTTGAGTGTGGGGGCGAAATTGGAAACCTCAAATTCGTCAAATGGGGAACGGACTGGCTGACCACGAGTGAATTCGAGGACCGGCTTCGCTCCTCGACGGAAATTGCCATCAGTTTTGATGGTGAGTTCGACTATGACGAGGAGCAAGATGACGTTCATCCCAAGGAATTTCGTGAAGATTTCAAAAGTTCCGATGATATTGCCGTGGTGCTCAAGCACGACGGCGGCATTCTGAGGGCCAGCAATAACAGTTGGCCAAGGTCTGTTACCGGCCAGCCCAAATGGAGTGATTCGAACGTCGCCGCTTACGCCAGGGATATTATCAGGCGGGCGTGGGGCGAGACTCTCCAGGAGGCCGAAGAGGAGCGCGTTGTCGGC
>JAKAPE010000374.1 GCA_021811945.1 Pseudomonadota bacterium
ATAAATTCGACTCACTCATTCCCTGACGAGCCCTAAATCCCCCGAACCGCCGTGGACGGACCCGTACGCACGGTGGCGTGGGAGGGGTGAAGCCGCAAGGCTTCCCCCTATTCCGATGGACTTCCTGATCGCCTCGGAAAAAGAGGGTAGCCGTTGCGATCGACAGCTTTTCGCGCGCCCGCAGAGCGCCCCGGCAGAAGTCCACCAAAGTGGTGCTAGACTGGCGGCGCCAGGAAAGCGACGTTGCTGCCGGGGATAGCCTCATGCGCCGTCTGATGCTGCTGCGCCACGCCAAAACCGAAGTCGCCCAGCCCGGCGCGCGCGACCGCGAGCGCAAGCTTACCAAGCGCGGTCGCGCCGACGCTCCCGCGATCGGCGCCTATATGGCTCGCCACGGACTCGCCCCCGACCTCGTCCTGCTGTCGCCCGTGGCGCGCGCGCAGGAGACCTGGACGCTGCTTGCGCCGGCGTTTGCCGCGGAACCCCGCGTCGTCAAGGACGAACGCATCTACAACGCCGGTCCGGAGAAACTCATCGCCGTCGTCCGCGCGGCGCGCGACGCGCACGCGGTCCTTCTCATCGGCCACAATCCCGGCCTGCAGGATCTCGCGGTGCGCCTGATCGCCTCGGGCGACGTCGAAGCGCGCGAACGCCTTGCCGAAAAGCTGCCGACCTGCGGCCTCGTCGTCATCGACGTGCCGGTCGACGACTGGTCGAAGCTGCGGGCCAATGTCGGCCGGTTGGATCGCTTTGTCACGCTGCGCCAGATCGCGCCCGCGGCCGATTGAAGCGGATACGAAGCGTGCGGCGGGCGAAGAGGCGGCCAACCGAGCCGGCCTCTCCCCGCATGCGGGGAGAGGAGCAAGAAATTTCGTTCTCGCGATGCGATCGCGTCCGAGCTTTGCCGACGAACGACGCGAATCTTTTGCCTCCGCGAAAGCAAAGAGGAAGGCGGAACGCCGAAAGACGCATCGCTAAATCATGCCGCGCGTCGGCGCGGCCGCTGCCCTCACCCTACCCTCCCCCGCAAGCGCCATCGGATGCACATCTTGCGGGGAGGCGGCACGGCTGATTCCATTGCTCTGGGTCGAGAATCGCCGCTGGGGCGTAGTCATGAATTCAGCTTAGTGGGCATGGATGAATGTCCGTTTCGCACTGACAGCGACCGAGCTGTTGCGCGCCAGCGAGATGACGCGTTGTGCCAATGACCACTTGCCAACTGCACCAAGTCATCTATAGTCCGTTCCTTCTATTTGCTGTCTTTTTACTTCAGTTATCTTGTTGGGCGAACCACTGAAGGAGACCAAAATGCCAGTGAAGAAAACAATCATCGAGCCGTCCTGGGAAGCCAAATACTCATTCTCACCTGCTATCATTACGGAAGGTGGCAAAACGATATGGTTGGCTGGCCACGTTGGGTTCGTCGATGACAAGGGAGCTTCGCTCGCAGGAAACTTCGACGCACAGGTTCGTCAGGCGTTCAAAAACCTAGAGAAAACCCTTCAGCGTGCTGGTGGCACCTTGAAGGATATCGTTTGGATGACAGTAGCCGTTTCAGATGGACGGTACTCACAGCGCTTTACGGACATCCGCAAGGAGATCTACGGAGGCGATTTCCCGGCGAGCACATTGCTAACTGCGGCTTGCTTTGCTGTACCAGAGATCATGGTAGAAATTACACCGATAGCCGTCGTCGCCGGATAGCGCTACGAGTTGATGGCAGCACGTTACCCGGGTTGTGCACCCTGATATTAGTTGCCGACGGCGCGTGTCTCGTTGGCTTGCATAGGTTATTCTCTGCGAGCGATCTTCATAAGGATTACAATTCAGTCGCGAATCGCTCGTCGAGCGGCCATGTCATGATCATTGATACTCACCATCATTTTTACGCGCCGGTTTATCAAAACGCGTGGCTTGACTGGGAAGACGCACGACGACTTCCGCACTATCCGAGTCAAAGGTCGTGGTCTCCCGCCAAGTCTGTTGAAGAGATGGACGAGAACAATATCAGCCTAGCTGTGCTGTCGTTAGCATCAACGCCCGGGCTTTGGTTTGATAGCGGTCGGCAAGCGGCCATCAACATGGCGCGCATTTGCAATGAATATGGCGCTGCCATGGTTCGCGACCACCCAGGACGTTTTGGTCTGTTCGCTGCGCTGCCGATGGTTGATATTGATGCGACGCTCACTGAGGTCGAATACGCGTTTGACGTTCTCAAAGCCGACGGGGTTGGCCTGCAGACAAATTATGGTGATAGGTGGCCGGGTGATCCGGCTTTTCGACCCGTGTTCGAAGAGCTTAACCGAAGAAAGGCGCTCGTATATTTCCATCCGCTCGTACCAACGTGCTGCGCCAACATAAATATCGGAGCGTTTCCTGCGGTCATCGAGGTACCTCACGACACCTCGAGGGCAATCGTGAGTCTGCTTTTGAGTGGAACTTTTGCTCAATACAGAAATATTCGTTGGCTGTTTTCGCACGGCGGCGGCACGGTGCCCGTGTTGGCGGCTCGTATGGAGTACTTCTTCAATCTGCGTCCGGACAAACAGAGTTTTGCGCCGGACGGAGTGATGCGAGAACTGCAACGCCTTTACTATGACACTGCCAATGCCGCTGGCTCCGCATCGATGGCTGCAATTTCGAAATTATTTCCGATCTCTCAGATCGTGTTTGGCAGTGATTTTCCCTATTTACCGATCGATGCTCAAATAGACCAGCTGGAGAGCGCAGGGTTCTCGTCCGAGCAGTTGCAGGCGATTGAATTTAAAAATGCAACAGCATTGCTAAACAAGACGGTGTCCGGCGTTGCAGGTTAACCAGGGCAGCACTGGAACTCATGCTTCATGGCCTAAGCGTTAATCTGAATCCGACATAGCAGATCTCAACCTGTTGCAGGTCCGAATCGAGTCAACCGCATCGTCCTTAGCCTCCTGCCCGGATGTCGGCTTTGCCTGCGACATCGTTTTGACGATGGTTGCTCATCCTCGTGGAGGCGAAGAAGCTATTTCGGTCCCATGGCGCACGCCCGGCGCGCGCCGCCGTCGAGCGGCAGATCCGGCGTCTCGATGCGGTGTAATTATGACTTCCGACCCCCGGTCACCCCGCGAGCGCCGCCAGAATTCGCGCCCAGCTGCGGATCGGA
>JAKAPE010000096.1:0-1823 GCA_021811945.1 Pseudomonadota bacterium
AATCCGCGGCTCACGGGCGATTCAGGTCGGGTGGATGTCCGACCGCTCACGTTTCGCGTACCGAAAAGCCAAGTGCAGAAAAATCGAAGTGCTGAAAGTCCGAATGGTATGAGTGCCGTCCTTGCTGCCGCGAGCCTTGCCACCGACGCCGACAAACCGATCCGCGTCATGATCGTTGACGATGCGGTCGTCGCGCGCCGTCTGTTGACACGCTGGATCGATGCCGAACCGGACCTGACAGTTGTGGCGTCGTTGCGCACCGGCCGCGAGGCGGTCGATCAAGTCGCGCGCAGCGGCTGCGATGTCGTCGTGCTCGATGTGGACATGCCCGAATTGGACGGCATCGCGGCGCTCCCGCTTCTGTTCGAGCAAAAGCGCGATCTCGTGGTCATCATGGTCTCTACGCTCACCCGCCGCGGCGCCGAGGTGAGCCTGCAAGCGCTATCGCTCGGCGCTGCCGATTATATCGCCAAACCGCAGGCGGCGCTCGATGCGGGCCCATTGGTTTCGTTCCAGCGCGAGCTGTTGGAGAAAATTCGCAGTCTCGGTCGCCGCGGCCGGACTTTGGCGCGACTAGAGACACACAGAGAAAAGCCGGTTGCGGTCCGCAGTCCTACGACGTCGTCCCTCGAAAGACTCGACAGCCCGCCGCCGGCCGAGACGCCGCGGTTCCGCCTGCGGTCGTTCACCCCGGTGTTGCCGCGGGTTCTGCTCATCGGCTCCTCTACCGGAGGGCCGCAAGCGCTCACGGCCTTAATCAGTCAAATAGGCGCCGCGATCGAGCGAGCACCGACACTCATCACCCAGCATATGCCGCCAACCTTCACCACCGTGCTCGCCGAGCATTTGACGCGCGTCGGGGGCCGGCGGGTGCACGAGGCCGAACATGGCGAAGCGGTCGTCGCCGGCAGCGTCTACCTGGCGCCGGGCGGACGCCATATGCGCGTCGTGCGGGGCGACGGCGGTCCGCGGATCGCGCTGGGCGACGACCCGGCGGTCAACTTCTGCAAGCCGGCAGTCGACCCGCTGCTTTCTTCCGCGGCCCAGGTATGGGGCGCAGGCTCCCTTGCGCTCATCCTCACCGGCATGGGCTCCGACGGCGCCCGCGGCGCTGCTGCCATCGCCGCGGCCGGCGGCAGCGTGATCGCCCAGGACGAGGCGACCAGCGTGGTTTGGGGCATGCCGCGCGTCGTTGCGCAGGCCGGCCTGTGTTCCGCCGTGCTGCCGCTCGGCGAGATTGCCGCCAAGATCAACCGTCTAATCGCAGGAGGCCGCGCGTGACCCCGCTCGACTACGATTTCCTGCGCAAGAGCGTCAAGGAGCGCTCGGGCCTCGTTCTTTCCGCCGATAAGCAATACCTGGTCGAAAGCCGGCTCCTGCCGGTCGCGCGCAAGGCCGGTCTTAGTACGCTCTCCGAACTCGTGGTCGCGCTCAAACGCCGCGGCGCGGAGGCGCTGATGACGGCGGTGGTCGAAGCGATGATGACCAACGAAACATTCTTCTTCCGCGACAAGACGCCGTTCGAGCATTTTCGCCTGACCATCATGCCGGCGCTCATCGAGGCGCGTTGGTCCTCCCGCAGCATCCGCATCTGGTGCGCGGCCACTTCCACCGGGCAGGAGCCTTATTCGCTCGCCATGTGCCTCAAGGAGATGGAAAGCGAGATTGCCGGCTGGCGCATCGACATCCTTGCCACCGATCTCTCCAATGAGGTGCTGGCGAGAGCGCGGGCCGGCATCTACAGCCAGTTCGAGGTGCAACGCGGACTGCCCATCCACCTTCTGGTCAAATATTTCGCCAAAACCGGCGAGATGTGGCAGATC
>JAKAPE010000096.1:1833-14800 GCA_021811945.1 Pseudomonadota bacterium
CGATGGTGAATTACCAGCAGCTCAATCTGTTGCTTCCTTTCAGCCATTTGCGCCCATTCGACGTGATTTTCTGCCGCAACGTGCTCATCTATTTCGATCAGGAAACCAAGACCGCCATGTTGGACCGCTTGGCGCGGATCATTGCCGGCGACGGCTATCTGATACTTGGCGCCGCGGAAACTGTGGTCGGCTTGACCGACAGTTTTCGCGTGGTGAAGGAGCGGCGCAGCCTCTTCGCGCCTGCGCCGCGTCCGGCAAAGCCGGCGCCCGCCCGCCCCGAAACCGTGCCCGCGCGGCTCGTCGTGGCGAACGCGGGCAGGTGAGGGGCCTTCTTATACCAAGCCTCATAACTCCCGACTCGTCATGCCCGCGCTCACATGAGGGCAGACGTTGTCAGATGCGTATTTACATGTGCAGCGCATGTTTTTATGCGTTCCGCATGGGAACGATGGTCCAGATCCGTAATGTTCCGGATGCCTTGCATCGCCGACTCAAATCGCGTGCGGCCTTGGCCGGCATGTCGTTGTCCGACTATCTGCTCAGCGAGCTTCGTCGGGTGGCGGAACGGCCGATGCTTGATGAGCTGCGGGCGCGGTTGCGCAGCCGCACGGAAACGGCCCCTTCCGTGCCTCCGGCTGAAGCGGTTCGCGCCGAGCGCGACCGCGCATGATGGTCGTCGGCGCCTCGGCTCTGCTCGAATCCCTTCTCCGTACGTCGGCAGCGAAAGTCGTGCAAGACCGGCTCTTCGCCCCTCATCAAACACTCCACGCGCCTCATTTGCTGGACGTTGAAATCGCGCAGGTGATTCGACGTTATGCGGCGGCTGGCGACATCGACAGCCAGCGCGGCCGTATGGTCTTCGCCGACTTGGCGGACTTTCCGCTGCGGCGATATTCGCACGATTTTCTTTTGCCGCGCATATGGGATTTGCGGAACAATCTGACAGCCTATGACGCCGCCTATGTCGCGCTGGCCGAGGCGCTCGACGCCCCATTGCTGACCCGCGACCGACGCTTGGCCGCAGCCGTCGGCCATCATGCGCAAATCGAATTGGTGTAACCCATTCCCGCAGATTATCGCTTGGTCCTTCGGCGTGCGCCGGCGGTGCGCCTCGACGCGGTGTGGGCAGGTTGGCGGGAAGCCGTGGCGCGCGTGGCGATCACCGGTCGCGTCGCCAGTCCGACGCCCAAGGCCGGAAGGATGCTCAGCACGGTGTCGAACTCGGGATTGCCGGGGGTCCAAGGGACTCCCCACGCACGAGAAGAGGTCAATTAGCGAACAGCGAAGGCGAATACGCTCGGTTTTGTGTTGTCTTGAAGAAGTGCGCGGAAAGGCTACGCGGCCGAAATTTTCGCCTCGTCCTCGCTCGGCTCGCGCAGCACGTAGCCGCGGCCCCATACGGTCTCGATGTAGTTCTTGCCGCTCGATGCGTTGGCGAGTTTCTTGCGCAGCTTGCAGATGAAGACATCGATGATCTTCAATTCGGGCTCATCCATGCCGCCGTAGAGATGGTTCAGGAACATCTCCTTGGTCAGCGTCGTGCCCTTGCGCAGTGAAAGAAGCTCCAGCATCTGATATTCCTTGCCGGTCAGATGCACGCGCGCGCCGTTGACCTCGACGGTCTTGGTATCGAGATTGACGATGAGATCGGCGGTCTGGATGACCGATTGGGCGTGGCCCTTGGAGCGGCGCACGATGGCGTGGATGCGCGCGACCAGTTCGTCCTTGTGAAACGGCTTGGTCATGTAGTCGTCAGCGCCAAAGCCCAGCCCCTTGACCTTGTCCTCGATGCCGGCGAGGCCGGAGAGGATGAGGATCGGCGTCTTGACCTTGGAGACACGCAGACTGCGCAGCACTTCGAAACCTGACATGTCCGGCAGATTCAGGTCGAGAAGGATGATGTCGTAGTCGTAGATTTTGCCGAGATCGATGCCTTCCTCGCCGAGATCGGTCGTATAGACGTTGAAACTTTCCGATTTCAGCATCAACTCGATCGATTGCGCGGTGGCGCTATCGTCTTCAATCAGCAATACGCGCATGCCAGTCCCCTTCCCTCGCCGCGCGGGTGCCGCGCGGGCTTAAGGTCGGCACGCCGCAAAGGCGGCCCCCGGAATACGCCTTGGGACAAAGTGATTCGAAACAATAAGTCCGCGATGGTTAACAAAACCTCTTTCCCTGGCGCAAGCCCTCTCTGGGCAAATTCGAGCGAATCGCCTTAAGGTGCTGCGAAGGGGGATATTTTTATCCACGCAGATGCTCATGTTCCAAGTTAAGAACCGGTGCTAACCGACTCCTACGACTCGCCCTCCGTTCTGGTGGGGCGAGCGCGCTGGTATCCCAAGGACGACGCAATGATTAATGCCGCCGGTAAATACAGCGTTAAGATCGCCAAACAGCACATAACCATCCTCGTGCAGCCGGCACGCTTGCGGACACGCGCATTGCGGGCGCACGCACGATGAAAGCACTCGCGGAACAAATCAACGAACTCGACGGCGTCGAAATTTACGGCCGTGTCGTCGGTGTGCGGGGCCTGATGGTCGAGGCCGCCGGACCGCTCTACGCAATGTCGGTCGGCGCCCGTGTCGTGATTGAGACGACGGGGAAGAATATTCCTTGCGAGGTGGTAGGATTCTCCGCTGGCAAGGCACTGCTGATGCCGTTTGCGCCGCTCGAAGGCGTGCGGCGCGGATGCCGGGCGGTGGTCAGTACAGTGGCGGGCGCGGTGCGGCCTTCGGCCGGTTGGCTGGGACGCGTGGTCAATGCGCACGGCGAGCCGATTGACGGCAAAGGGGCGCTGCTCAGTGGGCCTTCGCCCTATCCGTTTCGCAATACACCGCCGCCCGCACACGCCCGCCGCCGGCTCGGCGCTCCACTCGATCTCGGCGTGCGCGCGCTCAATACGTTCATCACCTGCTGCCGCGGCCAGCGCATGGGTATTTTCTCCGGTTCCGGCGTCGGCAAATCCGTCCTGCTGTCGATGCTGGCGCGCAATGTGCAGGCCGACGTGTCGGTGATCGGGCTCGTCGGCGAACGCGGCCGCGAGGTGCAGGAATTCTTGCAGGACGATCTCGGTGCGGCGGGCCTCGGCCGTTCGGTGGTCGTGGTCTCGACCTCCGACGAGCCGGCGCTGATGCGCCGCCAGGCCGCCTACGTTACCCTCGCGATCGCAGAGTATTTTCGCGACGAGGGTCAGGATGTTCTGGTCCTGATGGACTCAGTTACCCGCTTTGCCATGGCCCAACGGGAGATCGGCCTCTCGGCCGGAGAGCCGCCCACCGCCAAGGGCTACACGCCGACGGTCTTTACGGAGCTGCCACGGCTCCTGGAGCGTGCTGGGCCAGGCAGCGGGCCGCAGGGGACTATCACGGGTATCTTTACCGTTCTGGTCGACGGCGATGACCATAATGAGCCGATCGCCGACGCCGTGCGCGGAATTCTCGACGGCCATATCGTCATGGAGCGCGCGATCGCGGAACGGGGACGTTATCCCGCCATAAATGTGCTGAAATCGGTCTCCCGCACCATGCCGCGCGCGGCCGATGAGGCCTATCTGCCGGTGCTCACGCGGGCGCGCGCGATCATGGCGACCTATGCCGACATGGAAGAGCTCATCCGGCTCGGCGCCTATCGCCCCGGCACCAGCCCCGAGGTCGATGAGGCCATCCGGCTGCATCAGCCGCTGGAGGCGTTTCTCGCCCAGAGTAAGGAAGAAGCAACCTCTTTGGCGGAAGGATATCGCCGATTGGCGGAAATCGTGGCGGGTGCGGCAACCGAACGCTAACGTTATCGCGGCACAATGGCGATCCGTGGCGGTGCAGCCGGGTTAGGAACCCGCGCCAGATCGAGCGCCTCACCAGCGCCATGGTCGGCGGCTCGGGGAGTAAGAGTCGATGAAGTCCCGAGAGACTCTCATTCGTCTGAAGAAATTTCAGGTCGACGACAAGCGGCGCAAAATGGCGCAGATCGAGGCGATGATCGCGGAATTCGAACGCATGGCCGCCGATCTTGAACGCGAAATCCGCCTTGAGCAGGATCGCGCCGGAATCCACGATCCCGCGCATTTCGCCTATCCAACCTATGCCAAGGCGGCGATCGGGCGGCGCGAGAACCTCAAGTGCTCGGCCGAAGAGTTGCGCAGCCAGCTCGAGGACGCCAAGACCGCGCTCGCCGAAGCGTTCGAGGACCTCAAGAAGGTTGAACTCCTCGACGAGCGCGACCAGTTGCGCGAACGCGAAGCGGAAAACACTGCCGAGCAAGCGGAGATCGACGCCGTGGCGCTCGTGCGAGCGCGGGGCGGCGCCGCGGTGTGAGCGCCACCATTGCCGGGTGCGGGCTGAGCCCGCGGGGCCGCAATACATAGCCCTTGGCGCCGGCTCCGCATCCCGGTCTCGCCGCTTTTTTCGCCACGGCGGGAAAGACGCCGCGTGTTTGCTCTCGACGAGACCCCGCTTGGGCAGCAATAATCGCCCTGATACCAGGGTCTCGAGGCGAGCGGTGTTGATACAGGCGGAACTCGTCTGGCTGCTTGCGGCCGTCGCCAAAGGCGACGAGGACGCGTTCGCCCGGCTTTATGCCGCCACCCGTGCGAAGCTTTACGGCGTGCTGCTGCGGATCCTAGGCTGGCAGGCGCTCGCCGATGAGGTCATGCAGGAAACCTACCTCAAGGTGTGGACGACGGCCGGCAGCTTCGATCCGGCACTGGCGAGCCCGATCACCTGGATGGTGGCGATGGCGCGCAATCGCGCCATCGATATCATGCGCAGAAAAGGCGAATTCGCGTTTGAGGCAGAGGCCGACGAGGCGCTCGGCACCGCGTCCAAACCGTCAACACCGCTTGCTCGCAGCGAAATGACCGAGGAGCTCAAGCGGCTTCTTTCGTGCCTCGGCAAACTGGATCCGGAAAGGCAGCGCATCGTGCTGCTCGCCTATTACAGCGGCTGGAGCCGCGAGCGGCTGGCGAAAGAGCTCGACATTCCCGTGAACACGATCAAGACGTGGTTGCGCCGCAGTCTCGTCGAGGTTCGCGAGTGCATGGGAGGATGAACGGGTGATGGGGTCTTGCGATAGTTGTAGTGCCCCGGAGTATGTGGAGTAGTGATGCATAACGACGACAGGGAAGCACTGGCTGCCGAATACGTCTTGGGTACACTCTCCGCCGACGAGCGGGAGCACGCGGAAGGGCTGCTTTTGATCGATCCGGGGATCGAACTAGCCGTTCGCCACTGGGAGCGGCGGCTCGGCGAGCTTAACGTCATGGTCGAAGCGGTGGAGCCGCCCGCAGACATCTGGGAAAAGATCAAGCTCGGGATGTCCCCTTCTTCCGGCTCGCATGCGGGCGAAGAAGCAGAAGTGCAAGACACGGAAGAAGAACTGCCGCATCTCGGGGAAGCCGCGGCGCAGGCGCCGGAAGCGGCGGAGGTATTGCAGAAAAGAGACGAGGCGGAAGCCTCGGAAGGCATAACAACGTCAGAAGAGGGGGATAAGCCGGCACTGGTCGAGACGTCGGAACCTCCCGAGCAAGTCTTGGAAGAAACCGCGAAAGCAGAAAAATCGGAAGAGGCTTCGACGGCACCGGAAGTGTCGGCGGCTATGGAGGAAAGCCGAGCGGTCGAGAAAACCGAGATACCATCGGCGCGGCCGGAGCCAAAAGAAATCGAACGCAGCGCCGATGTCGTCTATCTGGCGCGGCGATTGCGAGGCTTGCGCCGGATTGCACTCATGCTCGGTGCGCTCGCGGCAGTGTTGGCGATCTACATTGCGGTCTGGCAAATCGCGCCGCTCCGAATTCCGCCCCAGTTGTGGCCCGCCGGCGCGCGGATGGCGGCGCTGCCTGCGCAGCCGCCGGTGCGGTTCCCGCAAGACCGGCTTGTCGCTGCGCTCCAGCAGGAGCCGACCGCACCGGCGTTCCTGCTCACGCTCGACACCCGCCACCGGATGCTGATCGTGCGCAACATCTCGGCGACGCCGGTAACCGGCCGCAGCTACGAGCTTTGGCTAATCGCCAATCGGTTTTCGCGCCCGCAGCCGTTCGGCGTGGTGGGGGACGGCAAATTCACGCAGCGTGCGCTTCCGGCCAGTTACGACGCCGCGACGCTGGGCGCGGCGAGCTATGCCGTATCGCTTGAGCCGGCCGGCGGATCGCCCAGCGGCGTGCCGACCGGGCCGATCTTGTTCACCGGAAAGGCGGTCGAGTCTGTGCCCGGATCGCCGCCGTCGTAAGCGTGATCTGTTGGTGTCTGCGCGGAGCGCCACCTTCGTCACCAGATGCATCGCGGCCAAGCGTGCGCGGCTGCAGGAGCCGACCGCCTCGGGCCGGCAGGATCGAGCGGATTTATCTGACGGCAGGCAACCGCCCGCTCATGATCATGGGCTGACCGGCTTGAACGAGCGCAAACGCCCCCGCGCTGCCGAGGCGCGCGAAGATGCCAACTGCAGCAACCACAGTCGCGCACAACAGACCGACGATCACTATCTTCAAGTGGGTCCTGCGGTCGGCGCTATAAAGCGAATGGTTCATACAGTCCTCCCGCTGTTTCCGGCCGTCCAGCCGTCGCGGGCTCTTGCGGGCTTCAGCGCAGCAGATTTGGTTCCGATCCTTTCTTTGTGAAACGCCGGCTCACCGAAGCTTGAACATCTGTGATAACCGGTGAGGGCCCCGCTGGGCCCCCAGAATCGCCCACGGCGGTCCCACGGCGGCAGCTTGATATGAGGCGGAAATGGTTGAGCGACTCGTCATCGATCGGCTCGGCCACCGCGGCGACGGGATTGCCGGGGGTGCGGCCGGCGCGATCTATGTGTCTGGTGCCTTGCCCGGCGAGACGGTGGAGGTGGAGGCTGTCGCCGGCCATCCCGACCGGCGTCATCTTATTCGTGTCGAGGTGCCGAGCGCCGAGCGCATCGCGCCGATCTGTCCGCATTTCGGCGTGTGTGGCGGCTGCGCGGTGCAGCACCTGCGCGCCGAGTCTTATCGCGCGTGGAAGCGCGATCTGGTCGTCGAGGCATTGCGCCAGGCCGGCCTCGAGGCGCCGGTCGCCGCTGTCCTCGACGCCCATGGCGGCGGCCGGCGCCGGGCGGTGTTTCACGTACGGCGCAGCACCCACAACGTGGTTGAAGTCGGCTTCGCCGCCGCGCGTTCACACCATGTGGTCGCGATCGACCACTGTCCGATTCTGACCTCGAAACTCGACGGCGCCCTCAAAACCGCCTGGGCGATCGCCGACGCGCTCGCTCCCCTCGATAAGCCGCTTGATATCCAAGTCACCGCGACTGATGTCGGCCTCGATGTCGACCTGCGTGGCTCCGGCCCGCTGACTGCGCTACTCGTCGCGGCGCTGGCGAGCGTGGCACAACGACATGATGTGGCGCGTCTCACGCGCCACGGCGAACTGATCGCGCTCAGGCGTGCGCCGACTTTGCGCATGGGCAAGGCCACCGTGCCGTTGCCGCCGGCCGCGTTCTTGCAGGCGACGGCTTTGGGCGAAGCGGAGCTGGCGCGGCTCGTCGTCTCCGCTTGCGCCGGCGCCGGAACGGTCGCCGACCTGTTCGCCGGCATCGGCCCGTTCGCGCTGCGGCTCGCCGAGCATGCGCCCGTCCATGCGGTCGACAACGACGAGGCGGCGCTGCGCGCGCTGGAACGCGCCGCCGCCACGCCCGGCCTCAAGCCGATCGGGGTCGAGCGGCGCGACTTGTTCAGACGTCCGCTGAGGGCAGCGGAACTCGACGGCTTCGAGGCCGTCGTCTTCGATCCGCCGCGCCAGGGCGCGCTGGCGCAGGCGCGCGAACTCGCTTTAAGCGACGTCCCGCGCGTCATCGCGGTATCGTGCAACCCTGGCACCTTTGCACGCGACGCCGGCGAGCTTGTTGGCGGCGGTTATCGGTTGATCGCGGTCACCCCGGTCGATCAGTTCCGCTACGCCGCACATGTGGAGATCGTCGCGCGGCTGGAAAAATAGTGCATGTGAAGATATTAGCTGTTCGAGAGAGAACCTTCGTGACCAGGTTCGGTTCCGGGCGTGAGAGTTACCCTCAAGCGTCCTCCGTTGTGAGTTTGGAGAGTCGCGATGAAGGTTGAGGATTTCATGACGCGTCAGGTGATTGCGGTCACACCCGACACGTCTGTGCTCGCGGCCGCCAAGTTGATGCTGGAGCACAAGATCAGCGGCTTGCCTGTGGTTGACGCGATGGGTCGCGTCGTTGGAGTTGTCAGCGAACATGATCTTCTGCGCCGGCGCGAACGCGACGAGGGGGCCGAGCGGCCGCATTGGCTTGAGTTAATCGCCGAACGGGCGGGATTGGCAGAGGAAGCCGCGCGGTTTCACGACCGCAAGGTCGGCGAGGTGATGACGGGGGATCCGGCAACCGTCACCGCGGACTCGTCGCTCGACAAGGCGTGCCGCTTAATCAACGATCGCGGCGTCAAACGATTGCCGGTGGTTGAGGATGGTGAGCTCGTCGGCATCATCGCACGCGCCGACCTCGTGCGCGCGCTCGCCCAGTCGATGGAAGCGGTTGCCGCCACGACGGCGCGCGACGTCAGCGTCGATGCGCGGCTAACCGAGTTGGAGCGACAGATTTGGCGCAGCCGCACGCGGTCGGCGAGGCCGTTCTGAGATCATGTCGGTCTGTCTGTCGGCTCTGCGACCGAACCGATTGTGATCGATCCGGGGATGGCGAATCGACCATAATGGCTCGTCCTTTCGCGCCGCAGGTGTAAGCCATGAATGCCGGTTCGCTTCGCGCCAAACTGCCTCCTGATTTCGTCTGGGGCGTTTCGACCTCCAGTTATCAAATCGAAGGTGCCGTCAAAGAAGACGGTCGCGGACCCAGCATCTGGGACATTTATAGCCGTCAACCGGGGCGCATCGCCAACGGCGACAGCGGGGATGTCGCCTGCGACCACTACCATCGCTATCGCGAAGATATCGGCTTGATGCGCGATCTCGGCGTCAGGGCCTATCGTTTTTCCGTGGCGTGGCCGCGGGTCATGCCGAACGGCCGCGGCGACGTGAATGAGGCTGGACTTGCATTCTATGACCGTCTGATCGATGCGCTTATCGCCGCGGAGATCGAGCCTTGGCTTTGTCTTTATCATTGGGATTTGCCGCAGGCCTTGGGCGACCTCGGCGGCTGGACCAACCGAGACTGCGTGCAATGGTTCGCCGACTACGCCGCGCTGATTGGGCGCCGCTATGGCGACCGGGTCAAGCGGTACGCCACGTTCAATGAGCCGTCGGTGTTCACGCTGTTTGGTTTCTGCCTCGGCGGGCAGCCGCCGGCAGTTTCCGACCACGCTATGTTGTTGCGAGCGATTCATCACGTCAATCTTGCCCATGGCGCGGCGGTAGACCGGCTCCGCGCAAGCGTAACCGACGTTTCACTTGGCGCCATTCACAACAGGCAGCCGTGCCGGCCGGCGGCCGGCGATCCCGCGAATCTGCCGGCGGCGGAAGAACTCGATGCCTATTGGAACCGGGCATTTCCCGATCCGCAGCTGCGGGGCTTCTATCCGCCGCTGCTCGCCGGTGCCATGGCGCCGTATCAGCAAGCGGATGATCTTGCCCGCATATGCCGTCCGGTCGACTGGTTCGGGCTCAACCACTATTCCCCGCTTTATGTCACCGCGGACGCCGGCAACCCGCTAGGGGTGGGTTTGGGCAGTGCGCCAGTCAACGTGCCTCGCTCCAATATGGGGTGGCCGGTCGAGCCGGATGCGTTCCGGGAGACGCTCATCGGCGTCCATCAACGCTACGGGTTGCCCATCTATGTGCTGGAGAACGGCACGGCATCCCCTGACGAAATCGACGCCAGCGGTGAAGTCGCGGACGCGCCACGCATCGACTATCTGCGCGCCTATAACGCCGCGATGTTTGCCGCCATCGACGCCGGTGCCGACGTGCGCGGCTATTTCGTCTGGTCGCTGCTCGATAATTTCGAATGGGGCTCAGGATACAGTCAGCGCTTTGGCCTGGTCTATGTCGATTATCCGACGCAGCGCCGGACTCCAAAGGCGTCGTTTCACTGGTATGCGCGGCTCATCAGGAGCTGCCGCGCCCCTCCCGCTCCACCAGCAGGACCTCGTCAAGCGCCAGCAGCAGCGCGGCGACACGATTGACCGCGGACCGCCAGTCCGACAAGCGTTGATAGTTGTCGACCAGCCAGTTGAACGCGACCTGCACGGTGACGAATGCGGCCGATGCCTGCGTGAGTTCCCCGAGCGTCATTGCGCCATTGAGGTATTTCGGAGCGCAGAGGACCCACGCGACCACCGGAGCGAACAAGACATCGGTCTGTGACACCAGGGTGGTTCCCATGAGCTGCCAGCACAACTGGCGCCAGCGCACAAGGACCTGGCCGAGCGCATCCCACGCGAGCCGGTGCTTTTCGATTTCACCGTCCGCTGCCCGCGTTCGTTTGCCCGCCTCCCGTATTTGGTTGGCCGCCGCCAGCAATTCCGCTTCGGCTTGGTTTTCCAGCTGAATGACCGCCGGGAGTCTGCGGCCGATCGCGATCATGGCGCTGGTGAATACCAGCGCGTAGATGCCGACGCCGACGACGAGATAGCCCGGCACCATTATTTCAATGCGGCCGAAGGCGACGGTGAAACTGCCGCCGACGTTCCAGAGCACGGCGATGAACAAGAAGGCGGTCAGTGCCGACGTGACAAATCCGAGCGCCAAATCGACCGGCGCGTCGGTTGCCGTATGCGCATCGACCGAAATCCGGTATTCGGCGTTCTGGTATTCGCCGGGCACCGATTCGAGGCGGCGGTAATGCTCCTCGGACAGCCATGTCTCCAGGATATGCGTCGTGAGCCACTGACGCCATTTGCGCTGGGTCGTCATGCGGCCCCACACCGACGCCACGGACAGCCCGACACTCAAGCCTGCCAGCGGCACAAAGATCACGGCCTGCGTCAAGAGACCAGTGCCGTCGCGACTTGCCAGCGCGTTGAAAAAATCGCGGTTCCAGTAATTCAACCGGTACTGTACCGCTAGCTGCGAGATGCCGATGAGCAAAAGGCCGATGGTCAAGGGCCAGCTCGACATTGCAGACTTACCTCGCCAGAAGCCGGACGCGCTCGACCAGAACCGGAGCAGGCGATCTCGACCCGAAGTGTTGCCTTGCGGCATGCCATGAACTCCGCTTGAAGCGCGGTCTCCATGTACCGTAAAGCCATAGCGCGGCAAAAAAAACGGCAGCGCAGAATATAGCCGTTCGGGCTATAGCCGCTTGGCGACTTCTTCCAGCATGACCTCGGTCGCGCCGCCGCCGATCGCTTGAACCCGCGCATCGCGCGCCATGCGCTCGATCGTGCTTTCGCGCATGAACCCCATGCCGCCGTGGAATTGCAGACAGTCGTACATGACCTCGTTGACCAACTCGCCGCAATAGGCCTTGACCATGGAGACTTCCTTGGTGGCGTCGAGCCCTTGCGCGTCGAGCCAGGCGGCGTGGTAGACGAACTGGCGGCCGGCTTCGACCTTGCTTGCCAGCATCGCTAGGCGCTGGCGGATCGCCTGCTTGGCCCAAAGCGGGGCGCCAAAGGCCTTGCGGGTGCGCACATAGTCGAGCGTGAGTTCGATCGCGGCCTGGGCTTCCCCCATCGCCATCGACCCGATGACGGTGCGCTCGTTCTGGAAATTCCGCATGATGGCATAGAAGCCGCGCCCCTCTTCGCCAAGCCGGTTCTCGGCGGGAATGCGACAGCCTTCGAAACGAAGCTCGGCGGTATCGGACGAGCGCCAGCCGTGCTTGTCGAGCGCGCGGCTGACGCTGAATCCGGGAGTGCCCTTCTCGACCAGGAACATCGTGACCGATTGGCTCGGCGGACCCGACCGGCCGGTCCTTGCCGCCACGCAATAGAGGTTGGCATGGACGCCGTTGGTGATGAACATTTTCGCGCCGTCGAGGACGTAGCCGTCGCCGTCGCGCCGGGCCGTGGTGCGGATGCCCTTCACATCCGATCCGGCATCCGGCTCGGTGACCGCGATCGCAGTGATGACGTCGCCGGAAATGATCGGCGGCATCCACTTGTCCTTCTGCGCCTCGCTGCCGGCGTTGAAGACGTGAACGGAAGCCATGTCGGTATGCACAAGCGCAGTAATCGCTACCCCGCCAAAGGTGGAGCGGCCCAGTTCTTCGGCGAAGACGGCGCTCGCCACCGTATCCATTTCCGATCCGCCGTAACGGGTGGGATAACGGATGCCGAAGAATCCCAGGCTGCCCATGCGGCGCAGCACTAGGCGCGGCACGCAGCCGTCCTCCTCCCAGGCCTTGGCGTTCGGTTTGACCTCGGTTTCGACGAAGCGGCGCACCTGGGCGCGCAGCAGCTCATGTTCCTCGGAGAAGTAGGGCGACGGATGGCTCGATGGCCCGGCGATGTCAGCGGACTTGATGTCGGTCATTGTGCTCATGGCGGTTCCCGGTGCGCTTCGCCTTGCTCGCGCAAGACCAAAGCTCTATCGGCAGTGGTAGCGAGGCCGATTCATAATCGAGTTTTACCGGAAGCTAAAGCGCCCGCAGCGTCTCATTGCCGACGGTGGATAATAGATTGGCTGGCGCGAAACCGGTGCCGACGCAAAAAAACGAATTATCGCTTTCCCCACCGCACCCACGCCCAGGCGCGCTCATGCGCATAGTAGATCAGGATTTTCGTCAATAATTCGATTGCGGCGACCGATCCGGCAATTTTGGGATTGCCGGTGATGACGAAAGCGATGAGGAAGGTATCGAGGCTGGCGGTGGCGCGCCAACTTACGGCTTTTGCCAGCGAGCGGGCGCGGGTTTCGGTTCATCACGCCAGCCGGCCGCCGAGATCGGCCGGTTTCGCCGCTGCGACGGTCCGGCGCGGCGATGCCGGTGATCCAGGCGACGCTACCGGCGAGCGCACGCGCCAGCGGCGTGACTTTGCGGGTCGCGCGGCGACCGAGGCGCGAAATCCGTCGGTGCCTTGCTTAGAGATCGG
>JAKAPE010000375.1 GCA_021811945.1 Pseudomonadota bacterium
ATCTCGGACTGGGCCGCATCGGTATGCAACAGGACGCCGCGCTCGCGGGCGATGCGCGCGCATTCCTCGATCGGCTCGATGGTGCCGACCTCGTTATTGGCGTGCATGATCGTGACGAGGATGGTGCGCGGCGTAATCGCCCGGCGAAGGTCGTCGGGGTCGATGCGGCCGGCGCCGTCGACAGGCAAATAAGTCACCCGCGCACCCTGGCGTTCGAGAAACCGGCATGGCTCGATGATTGCCGGATGCTCGACCCGCGTGGTGATGATGTGATCGCCCTTCCCGCGCCAGGCGTAGAAGGCGCCCTTGAGCGCAAAGTTGTTGGCTTCGCTGCCGCCGCTGGTGAAAACAATTTCGTCATTGTCGCAGCCAAGCAATGTTGCGACTTGGCCACGTGCGGTTTCCAGCGCGGCCTTGGCGGTCGTTGCCGCCCAGTGTCCACTTGACGGATTGCCGTAATGATCGTCGAGAAACGGGCGCATGGCGGCCGCGACCGCCGGAGCGATCGGCGTGCTGGCGTTGTAGTCGAGATAGATGCGCGGGCTAGCCGCCATCAACGGCACCCTATAGCCAAAGGGATTGGGCGGTGCGCTCGAGTTCGTGTTTCTCCTGGCGGTAGCGCGGCGACGGTGGCTCCAGCGTGACGGTCGGCGCCGGAATGCCATAAAAATTGCCGGCGCCATAGGCGGCCTCGTCGTCGCCGACTTCGATGTAGCAGAAGCCGTGGCCGTTGAAGCGGCGGCTGCCGACTTTGCCGGCAATCTCGGCGGCGATGTTTTCGGCCACGACGTGAGCCTGTTCATCGGCAAAGACGCCCGCCTTGGGCAGGAACATGCCCACCGGCAACCGGATCGAGGTTGCGTCCCCGATAGCGAAGACGCCCGGGTAGCGCGTTTGCAGCGTGCCCGGGTCGACCGGCACCCAGCCCGAAGCATCGGCGAGCTTCGCCGCGCGCAACACTTCGGGTACGCGGTGCGGCGGGATACCGATCAGCAGATCGTACGTCGCATCCTCAAGCTCGAAACGGGCAAGGTGGGCCGCGGGATCGACTTTCATGACAATCTGCTCGGGATGAAATTCGATGCCCCGATCCTTGAGCAGTCGGAGTAGCGCCTCGCCGACATCCGAGCCGGCGGCGAGCATCGGAATGTCCTCCGGCGTATACACGCCGATGGCGCTGCGCTCCCGCACGCCCCTCCGGCGCAATACCGAATCGACGAGGCAGGCAGCCTCGTAAGGCGCGGAGGGGCAGGAGAATGGCGTTCGCGCCACGAGGATGACCACCCGCCCGCCTTTGAATTCCTCAAGGGCATGGCGAATACGCACCGCCCCCGTGGCCTCGTAGAGATCGAGGGCAGCCGCGGCGAAGCCGGGCACCGCCTCCGGATGACGCTCGGCGCCCAACGCGATAACCAGATAGTCGCCCGCGAACGTGCCGGTGCTGGTCTTTACGGTTTTCGCCGTGGGATCGATGCTCTCGATCTCGGCCCGTACCCATTCGATGCCGTGCTCGGCGAGCTGCGACAGGCTGCGCTCGCCTTCCTCGGGGTGCTGGCGCTCGCCGGTCATGAGCCAAAGGTTCGCCATCCGCAGCGAGAAAGTGGCGCTGCGCTCGATCACGACGACGCGGTGCTCGGGTGCACACAAGCGGCGCAAATTAGCCGCGGCCGTAATGCCGCCGAGACCGCCGCCCAGGATGAGGATCGTCTTGTCGCTCACTGCTACCTCCTGCCGTTCCAACTAGCCGAACGTAAGGACGCGGTCGGCCTCTTCCGTGAGGCGCGTGAGGTCGTCCATCGATGACATCGGGCAAATCGCCGCCGCGTCCATCTTGCGGAGACGCAAACAAGTCGTGCAGCTCAACACAACCCCACCGAGCTCATCGAAGCGCAGCAGCAGCTTGCCCACGTCGAAGCTTTCATTGCCGATGCTTTCAATCTCGACCGCCGAGCCGAGCAGGAAGATGCTGGCCTCGTGACCCCGCGACAGTGCCGCCGAACCAAAGCGGAGCGCGTTCCAGACGGTTTCCGTGTCGTTATTGTTGACGATAAGCAGGTATTTCACTGCAGGTCTCCTTGTGTCTGGCAATGGCGCCGAGATGGGCTCTGCGCCGCGACTTTCGCGCCGTCGGCTTGTCTGTCCGAAGCGGCCGGCCGTCCTTGACCACGATGACCTGGCCTTCGGTGAGCGGTATCCAGCGCTCGGCATTCAGCGGCACGCTGGCAATGAGGGTGATTTCTTGATGCAGTGCTCCGGAGCCGCTCACGATGCTCGCTTGCGGCGGCGCATCCGGATCGTTCGCGCATTCGCGGCAGAGCCGCCACAGGCCGGGAGGCGCGATCACGCCATCGTCCTGCAGGCGTCGGTGTCCGTGCGCAAACAGCACGTCGCCGTCGGCATAGAGAAAATTGGCCGGACCGAGCGCGCGCATCTCGGCGGCAAACCGGGAGACGATTGCCAGTCTATCGGCCAGCGGCGGCGGCCCGCTGCCCTGCCACAACGACGAAAGGCGCTCCAGCAGGATGCAAAACGCGACCTCCGAATCGGTGGTCCCGATCGGCCGGAAGCGATGCCATTCGCCCGCAAACTTGGTCTCGATGCCGTCGAGGCGGCCATTATGCGCAAATACGTGCATCCGGCCGCCGAGTTCGCGCGCGAACGGCTGCGTATTCACCAGCGAGACTGCGCCCTGTGTCGCGTGGCGCACATGGGAGAACATCAAGCGGCCCGGCATCCGCCGCCGCCTAATAAAGCTCAGCCAGGCGCTGTCGCCTGCCGGTTCCGGCTCACGATAGATTCTTACGTCGGGTCCGTTGTAGAACGCCACCCCCCAGCCATCGCTGTTGCGCGTATCGCGTCCACCACGTCGCGCAAACGCATCGATCGAGACTGTGGCGACGGTCGGTATTCTGCTCGATAATGAAAAAAGTTCACACATGTCATGCCTTTCGTGCGATCGGATCCTGGCTAGGCTGCCGCCTCGATAGCGCGTCCGTCTTCCACCTCCAGGCCGGCTTCGTTCCATTCCGCC
>JAKAPE010000097.1 GCA_021811945.1 Pseudomonadota bacterium
GTCTGCCGCCACGGCCGCTTCGAGCGGGCGCGCTTTCACCGGCCGCCGCACATTCATCGGCAGATCGCGCCGCAGCGGCAGGAACCCCGCATGCATCTCAGCCGCAACCGCGCGGGCGTGTGCCCGCGCCTGCTGGTCGTCCGGCCACAGCGAGGTTGCAGGAAATTTTTCCGCCAAATATTCCAGGATCGCCAGCGATTCCCAGACGCAGACATCCCCATCGATGAGCACCGGCACCTTGCCGGCGGGGCTCACCGCCATCACGCGTTCCTTGAAGTCCGGCGCGTCGAGCGGGATCAGCGTTTCCTCGAAGGGAATGCCGGCAACTTTCATTGCCAGCCATGGCCGCAACGACCAGGACGAATAATTCTTGTTGCCGATGATCAGCCGCAGCCCCACCGTTGCAACCCCATTGCGATCTCAGGCCACGACGCGCTTGCCGCCGCGCGTCGAGAATTGCTCGTCACGCATTTGGAACAGGACCACAAAAAGCTAAGAAGTTCAGCTAAGGCCAGTGACAACGGCAAGAAAAGAGGCAATGAGAACAGCCGCGGCGGTGGCCAGTACGGTGAGCGCGGTCGCGATTCTCTCGTTTTTCTCCGGTGCATCGATCTCGGCCTCCGCTGGCTCGCCAGCGAATGCGGCAGACATATCGGTCGTCGACATGGCGGCCCCGGATAAGGCTATCGCCGCACGGAAGTCGCGGCGCCTCGATAACGCATGACCGAATCATTCACGCCATGCTCTGAGAGTATCCCGCTACGGCCTGAAGGAAGAGTGAACAGCAGAATTCAAGATCGCTATCCACAACCGGTGGTCATTCCGGTCAGGGACCGGGAAACAGCTCGGAGGTCCGCCCCGCAAGCCAGTAGACAAAGAGACCGACCCACTCGTGCACGGCCGTATCCGTTTGGTGCAAGCCATCAGCGAGGGAAGAAAACGGCCGCGACACGTCGCGCGGCCCTCGCGTGCGCCAATCGACCGGATAGGCCTCCACCGGGAAACCCGCCGCCCTGAACGCCGCCACGGCGCGCGGCATATGATAGGCCGAAGTCACGAGGAGCCACCGGTCGCCCGGCTTCGGCCTGGCGATGAGGCGGGAGAACACCGCGTTCTCGATGGTGTTGCGCGATTGCTCCTCCGCGGTGATGCGATCATGCGCCACGCCCAAAGCCTCCAATTCGCGAACGGCAAAGGGTGCTTCAACCCCTTCATGGAAGATCAGCGCGTTGCTGCCGCCGGAGAAGATGATGCGCGCGTGCGGGTAGCGGCGCGCCAGTGCGGCGACCGCAGTGATGCGCTCGGCCGCTTCGTCGAGAGCCACCGCGCCGCGCGCCGCGGAAATGTCCGGTATGATCGCGCCGCCGAGCGCAATGATACCGTCGGGGGGACCGCGAGACGCGTCCCATGGCGGGAACCGGTCCTCCAGCGGAAACATCAGCATATTGCCAAGGGGCGACAACCCGGCGACCGCAATGAGCACGAGGCTGGTCACCACCAGCCAACTGGCGAGCCGGCGCCAGCGGGTAAACAAAAGAGCGAGGCCCGCCAGACCAATCGTGATCAACAGGTTCGAAGGCAAGGCGAAAAAGCCGAAAACTTTGGTCAGTATAAAAAACATCCGGCGCTCCGGGCTTATGTGACGTCCCCGCCGCCGGGAGGTTTGCTCATGATCGCGATTTCCGCCAAGCGGCGTAGCGTGCCTTGGCGTCATCGTTCGGCGGGTATAGGCCGGGAAGCTCGGCGTCGTTCTCGATTTCGCCGAGCACCCAGCTCTCATAGAGTTCGTGCTCGGCGCCCTCGCGGGCAACGAATTCGACCATCGCTCGAGGAATGACTACCGCCCCGTCGTCGTCGGCAACGATTACGTCACCCGGAAAGATCGCGCAGCCGCCGCAGCCGATCGGTTGCTGCCAACCGACGAAGGTCAGTGCATTGACGGACGCCGGTGCGGCGATGCTTGCGCACCACACCGGCAGTGCGCTCTTGAGCACTCCCGCACGGTCGCGCACGGCGCCGTCAGTGACGAGCGCGGCCACATGGCGCTTCTTCATCCGTGTGCACAAAATGTCGCCGAAAATGCCGGCACCCGACACCCCCATGGCATCGGCAACCGCGACGGCACCCTCGGGCATCTCTTCGATCGCGGCCCGGGTCGAGATGGGATTGCCCCAGCTTTCAGGCGTGGCGACATCTTCCCGCGCCGGCACGAAACGCAACGTGAACGCCGGACCGACCACGCGCTGACCGGACGCGACGAGCGGTTTCGGACCCTTCATCCACGAGTGCCGGATGCCTTTCCGCAACAGTATCGTGGTGACGGTCGCGCTCGTCACCTTGCGCAGAATATCGAATGCCTCGTCGCTCATCGCAGCCTCGTGGATCACTCGTGGTGGGCACGGGATCTTTCTGGAGAAACCGCTGTCCAGAGTTTGGCATCATGCCGTTCGCAGCCAATGGGCGATCCGCTCGACGGCTTCCTCAACGTCGGCGCGAGTGCCGGCATAGCACAGGCGCAGGAATTTGCCCCCGCGATTCGGATCGAAGTCGGCCCCGGGGGTCGCCGCGACACCCGCCTCCTCCAGCATGCGCTTCGCAAATGCGAGACTGTCGTGGGTGAAGCACGAAACGTCGACATAGAGATAGAAGGCGCCGTCCGCGGGCAAGAACGAATCAAGGCCCGCGCGCGGCAATCCTGCCAGCAATATTTCCCGGTTTTCCTCGTATCCGCGGCGCACCGTTTCGAGTTCCGAGCGTCCGTCGAAGGCGGCTTCGGCGGCGATTTGCGAGAGCGTGGGCACGGAGATCGCGAGGTTTTGTTGCAGGCGCTCGATAGGGCGCAGCAAAGAAGGAGGCACCACCATCCAGCCGATCCGCCAGCCGGTCATGCAGAAATACTTTGAGAAGGAGTTGACAATGATGGCGTCGGCCGAAAACCGCGCGGCGCATTCGGCGACAAAAGCATAATTGAGACCGTGATAAATCTCGTCCGAGATGACGGTGATGCCGGCATCCTCGGCACAGCGGATCAGTTCGGCGAGCGCCGCCGCGGTCATCATCGTGCCGCTCGGATTCGCCGGGGAACCCAGCACCACGCCTTTGAGGGGCCGCGCCTGGTGTTGAGCCATCAGCGTTTCGCTGCTGATCGACCATCGCGTCGAAGCATCGGTCTCGATCCTCACCGGCTCGCAACCAAGCGCAGCGAGCACATGGCGATAGGGCGGATAGCCCGGCAGCGCCACCGCCACCCGATCACCCGCCTCGAAGGCGGCGAGAAACGCCAGAATAAAGCCGCCCGAGGAGCCGGTGGTGATAACGACACGCGCGGGGTCGATGTCGAGGCCGTGCCATTCGGCATAGGCGCGCGCGATGCGTTCACGGAGCGACGTCCTACCGAGCGTCTCGGTGTAACCGAGCGGTGAGGAGAGCGCCGCGCGCGCTGCAGCGATGGCCGCCGTCGGCGCTCCCGCCGCCGGCTGACCGACCTCCATATGAATGATTCGGCGGCCTTGTGCCTCGAGCCGTGCAGCCGCGGCCACCACGTCCATTACCATGAACGGCGGCACGCTGCTGCGCGCGGACGGCTGCGCCAAGCTGTTGACCTTCCGGTATCCGGCTTTCTCAAGCATCCTTGCGCCGTGGCGATCCCATCACCGACTTCTCGCTCGCCCCGCTGCTGCCGCATTCCGCAGGTTTCGTGGCGCTTGGCTTATGCTCCTGCCCAGCTAAACGCGCGTGCATTGACCGTAACCGGTTCTGTCCGTAGCTTTCGATAAGCCTTCGGCCCGGCCGAAGGATCGGCATATTGCCCTTCATGATCCAGCGCACATGACCGCCGCAATACCTCTTGGAGCAGCTTCCCACCCCTGCGAATCGGTTGCTGTTGTCGGCACGTCCGCGCCAACGCGGGAGCCCAGAAGGTGCCATGATAACAACGCAATCCGTTCGATTCCCGCTTGGGCGGCAATCACCGGATCCTGCTCTACCAAGCAGCACCTGGTAAGGCCAGCGCCGCGCGTGGTCGCACTTGCTGCGGCCGCTGCCGTCGCGCTGTCCAGTTTTCCGGCGCCGGCACAGGCGGGCCGCGGCCTGCCCACCATCCGCGACGCCGAGATCGAGCAGCTCTTGCGCGACTATACGCGTCCGATTCTGAAGGCGGCGGGATTGAGCGATCAGAACGTGCGGGTGGTGATCATCAACGACAGGTCGTTCAACGCCTTCGTCATGGACGCCCACCGCATTTTCGTCAATGCCGGCACGCTCATGCGGACGAAAACGCCCAACGAGGTCATCGGCGTTTTCGCCCACGAAACCGGCCATATCGTCGGCGGCCACCTGTCGAAGATGCGGCAGGAACTGGCCCACGCCCAGACCGCCGCGATCGTCGCCATGCTGCTCGGCGTCGGCGCCATGGTGGCGGGCGCGCGCTCCAACAGCTTCTCCGGTGGCCTCGACATGGCCAACATCGGCGCGGCAGCAATGCAGGCGCCGCAGTCCTACATTCAGCACTATCTGCTCTCCTATCAGCGCGCCCAGGAAGAACAGGCCGATCGTGCCGCTGTGCGGTTTCTTACCATGACCCATCAGTCGGCCAAAGGCATGTACGATATCTTCAAGCGTCTCTCTAACGAAACCATGTTCTCGGCGAGATACATGGTCGATCCCTATGCGCAGAACCACCCGATGCCTGCAGAGCGCATGGCGGAGCTCGCCAACCTCGTGAAGACGCCCTATTGGAACGAGAAGGACCCGCCGGAACTGCAGTTCCGCCAAGACATGATGCGGGCGAAGCTTTACGGCTTCCTCGACGGCGCCAACGAGGTGCTGCGGCGTTATCCGTTATCCGACACCAGCATGCCTGCCCGCTACGCGCGGGCCATCGTCGCTTATCGCTTCGGCGACGTGCGCGACGCCGTCGCCCAGATCGACGGCCTGATCAAGGCGATGCCCAACTATCCCTATTTCTACGAGCTCAAGGGCCAGGCGCTGCTCGACGGCGGACACCCCGCGCTGGCGATCACGCCGTTGCGCCGCGCAGTGGCACTGGCGCCCAGCCCCGCGCTCATTCAGATCCTGCTGGCAAAGGCGCTCGTTGCCACCAATAATGCCAAGATAGCTGTACAAGCAATCCCGCTCTTGCGTACCGCACTGATCAAAGAGCCCGAGTCGGCCGAGGCCTATGATGAGCTTGCCATGGCGTATGGCCGCAAGAATGATATTCCTCACGCCGACCTCGCTTCGGCTGAGGCGGCTTTTGCGCGCGGCGACAACAGGACCGCCCGCGCGCTTGCGGCGCGGGCGAAGATGCGGTTCCCAGTCGGATCGCCGGGCTGGGTCAAAGCTGATGATATCGTTGCCTTCAACAAGAATGCGAAACGCAACCCGCTCTTCTCACTTCCATGATGGCAAGAAGGACAGCCCACATGAACTCGAGCTCGCGCTTGGCGATGGCGTTCGTCGCTGCGATACTCTTCGCTGTGCCGGCCGCGGTGGCGGCGCAGACGCCGAGCTTTTCTGCTGCCCAGCGGCAGGAGATCGAAGGCATCGTCAAGGATTATCTCGTTCGGCACCCGGAGCTGTTGCAGCAGGTGATCGACGAACTGAACAAGCGCCAGCAGGAAGCGGAGGCTGCGCAGCATCGCGCGGCGCTGCGTGACAACAACAAGACGTTGCTGTTCTCGCCGCACCAAGTTGTGCTCGGCAATCCGCACGGCAACGTTACCCTGGTCGAGTTTTTCGACTACAATTGCCCTTACTGCCGGCGCGCCCTCCCCGATATGCTCAAGCTGTTGAAGACCGACCCTAATCTCAGATTCGTCCTCAAGGAATTTCCGGTTCTCGGCAAAGGCTCGGACGACGCCGCCCGAGTCGCCATCGCCGCGCGGATGCAGGACACGAGCGGCAAGAAATACCTCGAGTTTCATCAAAAGCTCTTGGGCGCACGCGGCCCCGCCGACGAGGCGCGGGCGCTCGAAGTCGCCAAGCAGGTTGGCTTCGACGTGGGGCGAATTGAGAAGGACATAAACAGCGCCGAGGTAAAGAGAACCCTCGCCGAGGATTTCAAGCTCGCCGATGCCCTCGGCGTCAGCGGCACGCCGACGTTCGTGGTCGGCGATGAGGTCATTGTCGGCGCCGTCGGCTTCGACGCGCTGCAGGGCAAGATCGCGGCGGCCGAGCGGAAATAAGCGCGAACCTTCGCCTCGCTCCGCGAGCTCGCCTCCAAGCGCCCTTTGGCGGAAAGGATTTTCCAACTCGAGTGGCTGCTGCTTCGCCAGGTTCCGTTCATGCTTCGTACCCGAAAACGGGAAAAAATTACGTTGCGGCGCGTTGACTTGGAAAGCGGCAAAAACCTGCAGCCCGCCAGGCAAAGATTGCGGAACGTGCGTCTCGGGTGTTTGCGCCTTCCGCTTTTCGAGTCTGGTTCCTATAAAGTGGCGGGCCGGGCGCGGCATATTGCGCCCGCTCGAGCTTGTGAGCCACGCCGACGAACAGATGCCGCACACGATCTACATTCTCAACGGACCCAATCTCAATCTGCTTGGTACCCGTGAGCCGGAGATTTACGGCCGCTCCACGCTTGCAGAGGTCGAAAAGCTGTGCCGGGCGACGGCCGAGCGGCACTCCCTCGCGGTCGAGTTTCGACAATCGAACCATGAGGGTGTCATCATCGACTGGATACATGAGGCGCGTGCCGCCCGTGTGGCGGGGCTCGTCATTAATCCGGCTGGCTATTCACACACTTCCGTAGCAATCCTCGATGCGCTCATTGCCTTGGACGCGCCTGTTGTGGAAGTGCACATGAGCAACATTCATGCGCGCGAGCCGTTCCGGCGGCACTCCTACGTTTCGCGAGCGGCCCACGGCGTCATTTGCGGGTTCGGTATCGACGGTTACGCGCTCGCCATCGACGGTCTCGCCGCCATGATTGACGCCAGAACCCGCCCCGCGGATTGATCGTGGCACGCAAGCCGGGGAGCCCGCCGATGCCAAAGACGCCAGCGATCGATCACAACGTGATCCGCGAGCTGGCGAAGCTGCTCGACGAAACCGGCCTCACTGAAATCGAGTTTCGACGGGACGGAGTATCGATCCGTGTCGCTCGGCAATTGCCGGCGCCGGCAACGAACGCGCTCCGGCCGGAGGCACCGGTCGGCATGCCGGTTCCGGTTGCCGCCGCGACCCCGGTACCGGTGCCGATCGACGCAGTGCCGCATGCCGGTCTCGTTGCTTCGCCGATGGTCGGGACCGCCTATCGGGGGCCGGCGCCGGGGGCGCGGCCCTTTGTTGAGGTCGGCACGCAGGTGACGGCCGGCGACACGCTCATCATCATCGAGGCGATGAAGACGATGAACCAGATTCCGGCGCCTCGCGCTGGTACCGTGACCCAAATTCTGGTCGAGGATGGCCAACCGGTCGAATACGGCGAGCCATTGATGATCATCGAGTGAGTTCAGCCTTCTGTTCCCTGTTCGCCATTCACCTCCAAGAGACGCAATGTTCGACAAAATTCTCATCGCGAACCGGGGAGAGATCGCATTGCGCGTGCTGCGCGCCTGCAAGGAGCTGGGCATCGCGGCCGTGGCGGTACATTCGACGGCCGATGCCGACGCCATGCATGTGCGGCTTGCCGACGAGAGCGTGTGCATCGGTCCGCCGCCGGCCAAGCACAGCTACCTTAACATCCCGGCGCTGCTCGCCGCCTGCGAGATCACCGGCGCCGACGCGGTGCATCCGGGCTACGGCTTCCTCGCTGAAAATGCCCGCTTCGCGGAGATTCTCGCCGAGCACAACGTGCACTTCATCGGTCCGCTCCCCGAGCATATGCGCCTCATGGGCGACAAGATCGCCGCCAAACGCGCGGCCAAGGAGTTGGGCATTCCAACCGTGCCCGGCTCCGATGGCGCCATCGGTTCCGACGCGGAGGCACACCGCTTGGCGCGCGACATCGGTTTGCCGGTCATGATCAAGGCGGCCGCCGGCGGCGGCGGCCGCGGCATGAAAGTGGTGCGGGTGGAAAACGAACTTGCTGCGGCCCTGGACATGGCGCGCGCCGAAGCGAAGGCCGCGTTCGGCGACGGCACGCTTTATCTTGAAAAATATCTCGAGCGGCCGCGCCACATCGAGATCCAGATTCTCGGCGACGGCAAGGGCCATGCCATCCATCTCGGCGAGCGGGACTGTTCGTTGCAACGCCGCCACCAGAAAGTCTGGGAGGAAGGCCCCTCGCCGGCCCTCAACACGGCCATGCGCGACGAGATCGGCGAAACCGTCGCCAAAGCCATGCGCGCCATCAACTATCTGAGTGTCGGTACCGTCGAATTTCTTTACGAGGACGGCAAGTTCAACTTCATCGAGATGAATACCCGCATTCAGGTGGAGCACCCGGTCACCGAGATGATCACCGACATCGACCTCGTGGTCGAGCAGATTCGCGTCGCTGCCGGAAACAATCTGGCGTTGACGCAGAGCGAGGTTACGTTCCACGGCCACGCCATCGAGTGCCGCGTCAATGCCGAGAATCCGGTTTCGTTCCGCCCCTCGCCCGGCCGCATCATCCATTACCACCCTCCGGGTGGCCTGGGCGTGCGCATCGATTCTGCCGTCTACCACGGCTATGCCATTCCGCCGTTCTACGATTCGCTCGTCGGAAAGCTGATCGTCCGCGGCAAGACCCGCAGCGAATGTCTCATGCGCCTGCGACGCGCGCTCGACGAATTCGTTGTCGAAGGGATCGACACCACGCTGCCGTTGTTCCGCGCCCTGGCGCGAGAGACGAACATCATCGACGGCGACTACCACATCCACTGGCTCGAGGAATACCTCGCCCGCGGCGCGCTTGACCAGTGACCGTCTAAGCCGGCACTGCTACGGTAGCGGTTTTCCGCGCGTCGGCAAGCAGTCGCCCAATCAGCGTCGGCACATAAGGCTTCGGCACGAATATGGAACCTGGCACGCGCGCCTGCGGTTCGGGCATCATCCGGGCAGAGGCATAAACAACGCACACATCGGGCACGAGCTCGCGCGCACGGCGCGCGAGCGTCATCCCATCCATGGCGCCGGGCAGGTTGATGTCGGTGAACAGCACGTCGACCGCCGCCACGCCGAGAATGCGGAGCGCCTCCGCCGCACTGCCGGCGCGATGCACCGCAAAGCCTTGCTCCGACAGCGAATCGGCCACCCACTCGCGAATAAGAAAATCATCCTCGACCACGAGGATGCTGATCGGCTCGGGATCGGCAGCGAACGCTTTCATTGCGGCACGTTTTCCAGCCGTTTGCCTTCGGCGTGACGGCGTAACGCGACAGCGGGTGGAACGTTCAAGTTGGCGGAAAATCTTAAGGAATTGTGGTTTATGCCTGGTTAACAATCATCGATGCGCACGCTCGACTGATGACTGCTCTCGGCGCTTTGATCGAAAGCGCTGGCCGCCTTGCCGGCGACCGAGCGCCGCGACATGCAGTGGCGTCGGACTGCGAGCATGCTCTTGAACCGGATGTCGCGAGGCGGCTAAACGACGTCATGGCCAACCGCGAGTCCGCGCTCGTCGAAATCACCCCCGAGGTGTTGCTGAAAGCCTATGCCTGCGGCATTTTTCCAATGGCGGAAAGCGCCGAAGATCTCGCCCTCTACTGGATCGAGCCGGAACGGCGCGGCATAATTCCCCTCGATCGCTTTCACATCCCCGACCGGCTCAAACGCACGGTGCGTTCGAACCGTTTCACGGTGCTCGTCGACCGCGATTTCGACGCTGTTATCGCCGGCTGCTGCCAGCCGATGCCCGGGCGCACGCGCACCTGGATCAATGTCCGCATCCGCAGCCTTTACCGCAAGCTTTACGAGCGCGGGAACTGCCACACGGTCGAGGTCTATGCGGACAGCGAGCTGGTGGGCGGACTTTACGGCGTGAGCCTGGGACGCGCTTTTTTTGGCGAGAGCATGTTTCACCGCTCGCGCGATGCCTCCAAGGTCGCCCTGGTGCATCTGGTGGCGCGGCTCAAGGCCGGCGGTTACTGCCTGCTCGACACTCAATTCGTCACCGACCATCTGCGCATGTTTGGTGCTTATGAGGTATCGCGGTGCGCTTACCACAAACTGCTCGACGCCGCGCTGATCGGCGAAGGGGATTTTGCCGCGCTGCCGATCAATCGTTCAGTTTCCGGGGTGACGGTACTGGCCGCCATGCGCGGGGAGCCCGATCCTCGCTGAGGCCGCTCGCCCGGCTCTTCAGCGCGATTGCAAGGTGGAGGCGGCCGGTGTCGTTTGGCGATGCCGCGTCGCGTGACGCCGGTGGGGAGGTGGCGCCGGCGGGGAAGGTTGCGAGGCTGCCGCCACGGCCGGCTCGGGAGGCGTGATCGGCCTCGCGCAACCAGTCAGCCAGACATCATAGATCGGGTGCTCGACGGCATGCAGGCCGGGGCTGGAGGCAAACATCCAGCCGGTGAAAATGCGCTTGATCGCGCCCTGCAGTGTCACTTCGTCGACTTCGACGAAAGCGTCGGTCGCGCTCGGCGCGGTCGGCGGGCGCGTGTAGCAGATCCGCGGGGTGACTTGCAGCGCACCGAACTGCACGGTTTCGCCGATCGCCGCGTCAAAGGACATGGTGCGGCCGGTGACCTTATCGAGCCCGGAAAACACCGCGCGCGCGTTGGAGATCTTCTCCGGCGGCATCTCCATGATCACCATGTCGTTGGGCCGCGCAACGTCCGCGGTTTGCGGCGGCGGGTTGGCCGACGGCACCAGCGGCGCACTGGTCGGTGGCGGCGGTGGCGGCTGTTGACGACCCCCTTGCGGCGCCGGATAGCCCTGTGGCGCCGGATAGCTGCCCTGCGGGGCTATGCGGGCGGGATGGACCGGAGGCGGTGCCGCCGAGACACCCGGGGGTGGCGGCAGTGGTTGCGTCTCGATAGCGGATTGCGCCGGTGCTGCTGCCGGGGCGGCGTAGGGAGAGCGGCCCGGAAACGGCATCGGCGGTGGCGGCGCAAATGTTCCGTTGGGAATATCAGCCGGCGGCCGTGGCGGCGAATCGCCAAAAATCACCCCCAACTGCGCCACTGCCGGTCCCGCCGCAAGCGTCCCGCCGAGGATGATCAAAAAAGCGCCGATACGAAGCATGCATTTTGAGTTCGGCTGAGGCCGACACGTGACCGCCTTCGCCTAGTTACCATGACGGATGCGGCGAAACCAGGGATTGGCGTTCGGGAGCCCGGCATCCAGGACGACGCTGCGATGCCGATGCCTAATTTCCAGGCGTCCAGGCCTTGTAATCGCCCGTTGCCTTGGGGCGGCGCCGCTGCGCCAGCGTCGAGCCGCTCGGACGATGGGCACCCGGAGTGCCGGTCAGGTTAGGCCGATGCGGCTTCTGCCAGCGGTGCTGCCTCACCTTCTCTTCCGTCGGTGGGACGTCGACGATGTGGTGCAGCCAGCCATGCCAAGCCGGCGGCACGGTGGAAGGCTCAGCAACGCCCTTGTAGATCACCCAGCGCCGCTCGACCCGCAGCGCCGGGTCGATTTTGCCTCCTTTGGTCCGGTAATAGCAGTTGCCGAATTCATCCTCGCCGACAAATTCGCCATAGAGCCATGTCCACAGATCAGTACCGAAGGTTGTGCTGTTCCACCATGTGAACAAGCGCAGGAGAAAGGTCTTCATCGTCCGCACCTACTGCTGTTCCTGCCGGCGTTGATGCCATTTCCGGCTGCCTAAGTCCAGGGAACGGCGGGCAAGGAATCGGCGCGCGCATTTCGGAACGGTCGCTCGGGATTTCGTGTTATCGCTATATTGATGTGGCAAGCAGCGATAGGGCGCATCGAAAGCGCGTTCGGCGGGACGTTGTCGTCTGCCGCCGGCTGGGTTGCGTCGGCGATGATTCTCGTTGGCGCCGCCGCGGTAGCGTTGCTTCTGCACGCCGCGATACTGGCGTTGGTGCGCCGGCTATTCCAGGAGCGACGGCCGCTCCTGCGCTCGGTACTGGACGCCACCAAGGGCCCGACGCGTCTGGCGCTGCTGCTCGTCGCGCTCGCCATTGCACTGCCTCCCGCGCCGCTTGGCGCCGACACCAAGGATGTGCTGGCGCGCCTGCTCGGCTTTGGGGTGATTTGTCTCGTCGGCTGGATGGCGGCGACAGCGCTGCGGTTGGCAGCCGACATCTACCTCAGACGCTTCCACGTCGATGTTGCAGACAATCTGCTGGCGCGCAAGCACGTCACGCAGGTGCGCGTTCTGCTGCGGGTGCTCGAAGTCGTCATCGCACTGGTGACGGTCGGGTTCGCGCTCATGACCTTCAACGCGGTGCGCCAATTCGGCGTTACCTTTTTCGCCTCGGCCGGCGTTGCCGGCATTGTCGCCGGCCTCGCGGCGCGCCCGATCATGAGCAACTTTCTTGCCGGCGTGCAGCTTGCCATTACCCAGCCAATCCGCATCGAAGACGCCGTCATCGTCGAGAACGAGTGGGGTTGGATCGAAGAAATAACGTTCAACTACGTCGTCGTCAGGATCTGGGACTTGCGGCGGATGGTTGTTCCGCTCAGCTACTTCATCGAGAAGCCGTTTCAGAACTGGACGAAGACCGGCGGTGAGTTGATCGGGGGCGTGCATCTCTATGTCGATTACACGGCCCCGATCGAAGCCATCCGCAAGAAACTTACGGAGATCGTCTCCCAATCCAAATTATGGAACGGCAAGGTGGTCAATCTGCAGGTTACCGAATCCGGCGAAACGACGATTCAGCTGCGTGCGCTGGTGAGCGCCGACAACTCCTCGGCGGCCTGGAACCTGCGCTGCGAGGTGCGCGAAAAGCTCATCGACTTTCTGCAGCGTGAACATCCCTACGCCCTGCCGCGACGGCGGTACGAAAATGGCTCTCCTCCGGTCGTGGAAGCGGAGCAGGCACGGGAAATCCGCAGCGTGCGCGGACACTGATGTCGGCAACGCAGTCGGCAATTCCGACCCCATTCCGACCCCCTGGCCAAATGAGCAGCGGCACGATCTTTGTGCGGCGCAGCGTCTTCCGGTCTGCCGTTTGTTGCCGTTGTCGGCGCGCAAACAGGGAATAAAGCTCGCGTCGCTTGCGGGCGCATAAGCGTCCGAGTGACAGCACGAGTCAGTGCGCCGGTGCGAATTCGATCACGACATCCCTTGACTCGGGCGTGTGTGGCACGAGTTGCAAGGGATTTGCATCGTCCCAGCTTGCCAAATTCATGACTTGGCCGCTCTGCGGCCTCTTCTCCAGGGGTTCGACGATATTGAGCCCGCTTGTATCGAGAAAAAATGTGTGATCGCCAAACACGCCGCGGAGCTTTGACTTCCTTTCCCGCGGGCACACATGCTTGCGGACGTCGCGGCGATCCTCGGCTCCCTCGACATCGTATTCGGGGAAATCGCTCGTTGAGCAGCCGCGCGCAAGAGCTGAGGGGTCATAAATTCAACGCTGCTTTTTCTTGGTCATTGACGAAAAAGAAGTAAATGCGCTACCACTTTTCTGACGGAACCGGTGTAACCGCGGCTGCCGCCGCTGCGAACCGGCGCCGAAGCGGGATTTGGAGAGACCGCTCTTTGCTGGATTTTTGTCAAACGGGTTCGTTGCGGGATGTCGGCCGATGATGTGACCAGCATCGGTCCGCTGAACCGCCGAAGCGGGAGCTTCGGCGGCGCGGACCTCACTGGTGAGATGGCTGCCGTCGCGCTCCTCGCGGTCGCGCTTGCGCTGTGGTGGCTATGGAAATGGCATCCTTCGCTTCTGCCGTTCTGGGCGCCGTACGAATTCTCTTGGCCGGAGTTTCTCGCGATCTGGCTTACCATTGGATGGTACGTGCGCGGTCTCGCCTTGACCGCCGCAGTTGAGCGCCCGCCGGCCTGGCGTCAGCTTTCGTTCCTCTGCGGCATGCTGGTCATTTACGCGATGGTGCAGACCCGCTTCGATTACCTCGCCCAGCATATGTTCTTTCTCAACCGCCTTCAGCACCTCGGCATGCATCACCTAGGGCCCTTCTTGGTCGCGCTGTCCTGGCCGGGGGCAACGATCAAGCTTGGCATGCCGTCCCCCCTTCGCCGCCTCGTCGCGCATCCTGTTGTTGCTGCAACCGTCAACGTCCTCCAACGGCCGATGGTGGCTGCGGTTCTGTTCGCCGGCCTGGTGGCGCTGTGGCTGATTCCGCCGGTGCATTTCCACGCGATGATCAACACCGACCTTTATGCCTTCATGAACTGGAGCATGGTGGTCGATGGGGTTCTGTTCTGGTGCCTTGTCCTCGAC
>JAKAPE010000098.1 GCA_021811945.1 Pseudomonadota bacterium
CCGATCTGAAGCAACCCTTTCCTCCGTAAGCGAAATAACGTTCACATCTTTGCCCAGCGTCGCCCGCGCAATATCCACCAGGTGCTGGTGGTGCGTGAAGAACAGGATTTGAGTCTTCTGCCCCAGCTCTGCCAGCACTTTGAATCCAGCGGCGGCGCGCGCATCGTCGAAATTTATCAGGAGGTCATCGGCGATGAAGGGAAGCGCATGTGCGCGGCCGAGATATTCATCAACCGAGGCGAGACGCAGAGCCAGATAGAGCTGATCGGACGTGCCGTCGCTCATGCCGCCGATGCTCACCGACGACTGGTCCGGACGGATACCTGCAAGCCGCGCGTGATCCTGATCGTCGTATTCGACACGCAAGTCGGCGAACGATCCCAATGTCAGCGTGCCAAACATTGCTCCGGCGCGCTTTAGGAGCGGGGCTTGCTTTTCGCGGCGGTACCGGTCGATGGCCCACTCAAGAAGCGTGGCGGCGGTACGCACACGGATATACTGCTCGGCGGCATCCCGCATGGAAGCAAGCGCTTCCTGCCGGGCGGCAGCCGCCTGCGCCGCGCGACCGTCGCCCCCGATGGCCTCGAAAGCTTGCCTGGCTTGGGCGCGCTGCTCGGCTGCCGGGGTAAGACGGCCGCGCAAATCCTTCAGCTCATTTTGCAGAGATTCCTCGCGCGCTGCGATCTGGTCGAGATCGACTTCCTCGCATTCCGTGCGCAGCTCTGTCAGGGGAAGTCCGTCGCCTTCCGCGTTGAGCGTTTCTTCAAGGGATGTTTTCTCCGCGTCGAGGTCACGCAGGCGCCGCGACACGCGCATGACTTCCCGTAATTGGTCGGGGTTATCAACGCCCGCCAGCTCCTGAAGTTTGTCGATGACCCTCTGCGCCGACGTGCGAGCCTGCTTGCATTCTCCAATTCTCTTTTCAAGCGCCGCAATCGCTTTGTCTTTTTCTTCTTGCAGACCTTTGATGCGCTTCGCGTCTTCGATGCGCTTTTCCAAGTGGAGAACGGCGTCCTCGGGTTCGTGCTTCGCAAGATCGGAGGTGACGGCGTTGACCAGCGCCGTCACGGACGCGGAAAATCCCTCGATGTCGCGCTCGATCTTGGCGATCCGCTCACGCTTCAATTGATCGATGTCATGCGACAAGCCACGCATTTCATCGATCACGTCAAGATTATCGGCAACCGTCTCGGCCGCTGTGTCATCGGCGAACGCAAGCGATTTCAGCGCTACAGACCACTGGCCCAGCCATTCGGTCCAGGCGTCTTGCGCCTTTTTGACCCGTGTCTGTTTGCGGGTCTCGTCGGCCCGAAGCCTGCGGATTTGCTCTTCGGCGGCCTTTCTGTTTTCGGCCAGCTTTTCATGCCGCTGCTGGACGGCCGTCGCTGCTTCAAGCACCACTCTCAGGCCCTGATCGGCGAGCGCCTTCGTATCCTCATCTAGCGAAGTAAGCTCGGCGATGAGCGACGCACGCGCTTCCGCTTCCTCGTCTTGAAGAGCGGTGATCCGCCCCGTTGCCGCGTTGCGCTTTTCAACAAGGTCGAGAATGGCTGTTCTGGCATCAAGCCAGGTCAGCATGAATTCGGGAGCAAGCGGCTTGAAGGGGGCTTCCGCCCACAAGCCTTGCCACTGCGCTTCAAGATCGAGGCGCTTTTGCTCAAGCGCGCTTTCTTCGGTACGCATCTCTGTGAGCGATTCCTCCGCCTCGGCGATCTGGCGGGCAATAACAGCGATCTGGCCGGCGGCCTCCGCCTTGTCGAACCGCCGGTCCGCCAGCGTGTCGGCAGTCTCGACCTTTTGTTCGTAGGCTGTCGACAAGTCCGGAGCGTCACCATTAAAGGTCAATATGTCGTGTTCGGGTACTTCGGCCCCGTCGATATAGCGCCTGCGAACAAGCGACCAGCCTGTATCCCGTTCCTTGCGCGCATGGTCGAGATCGTCCGGCGCGACGACATCTTTGTCATGCGCCAGTCGTCCAAAGGCTTTGCGGCGTTGCCCTAGCTCCTTTTCGGCGGTCCCGATACGGTCACGACAGGACTTGATCTCCTGTTCAGTGTCGCGAAGGGCATCCCGGTTGGTCTGGATCACAGTGCGGGGCGGGATTGGCATCGTCGCTAGCTCTTCCTCGCTGGAAGCCTGCGGGCGAAGAGGCTTTAGCTGCTTAATGATGGCGGCACCGGCATCCGCAACTTCCTTTTCGGCCGCTTTGATACGGATACCGACATCGGCAGCGCTGCGCGTCGCGCCGATGGCAGCGGCCAAGGTGGATATATCGAGTGGCGCTTCCATCTGACTCAGTTCATCCTGAAGTTCGCTCACGCTGTCTTTGGCGTCCTCAAGAGCACTTTGCGCGTTTCTTGTCGCCTCGCTCAACTCACCCCGCCGGGTGAGTAAAGTCCGGACAGCAGTAACGTTGGCGCGTTGCGGAATGCGCGCAATGATCGCGGCCGAGTCGTCAGCCTCCCAACCGAGATCGTCCGCGAGGTGGGCAAGGTGCTCTTCCTTAGCGGTCAGTTCCGCGCGGCGTTTCGGGAGGTCTGCCTTCTCCTTCTGTATCTCGATCCGTTGTTTATGAAGTTCGGCGATATCATCGGAACGCACGAGAAGGGCTTCATCGCATTGCAGGTCTGCGCGCTCGGTTTTTGCCTGCGAGAGATGACCATCCAGTTCGTCAATCTTGGATTGAGCGTCGGACTGTTCCTGGATCGCAGTAGTCAATTGCTCTTCGGCATCCTCGGGAAGCGCAGCGACCTCGCCAAGGCCGGCGATCTCGGTTTCCGCGTCGGTCAGTCTGCGCACCGGCCGGTATACGCGGCGGATGCGGCCGAGTTTTCGCTGCTCGGCCGCCATCTCCTCGATCTGATTTTCGAGCTTTTCGTAAGCCTCCTGTGCCGCGTCGAACGCGCGCTTGATTTCCTGCCATTTGCTGGCCGTGATGGTATGCTCGCGCTGCGCCTTGTCGGCTTCCTCAAGGGCATCAAGCGCCATGTAGTATTTCCGGCGGCCAGCCTTTCGCGGCCCCCACAACTCGTCGGCCTCCTTGGCAAGGGACGCCATGCGGTCCCGCAGACCCGATAGGCCGGCGCCCGCCGAGAACAGTGTCTGTCCTACCTCGTCCTTGGCTTCGAGAATTTCGCGACCGCCCTGGGCGAGGCGTTCGTGATTCAAACTGAACATGCGTGTGAGGAAAGTCTTGTCGGCGCCGCCGAGAAAGGGCGCAAGTGCGCCGTCACCGGCTGGAAGCGAATTGTCGTCCTGTGCCAGCAGCGTATCCCTGTTGCCCTTGCGGCGGCGGACCTCAAGGGTCTTGCCTTCGTGTTCCAGTGCAGCGCCGACTCTCATGACGCTATAGTCGTGAACGAAATTGTATGGCGAATTGTGAGGAATTCCGAACAACAGGTCTTCAATGGCGGCAAGCGAGGTGGATTTGCCGGCCTCGTTCGGCCCGAATATGACGTGCAGGTCGGAATTCGCTTTGGGAAACGGCAGGGACACGTTCGTGAAGCGTCCGTATCGCAGAAGATCGAGCCGGTTGATCCGCATAGCCTAGTCCTCCGGCGCCGTGAGACGCGCGCGCAGATAATCCTGCACATGGCCGATGACATCGGCGTAGTCACCGTTGATGGCCGCTTTGAGCGCAGCGTCTTCAACACCTGTGCGCAGATCAGGGGGCAGCCTCCGGGAAAGCTCGCCTATATCGGATCCAAGCTGCTGCAACAGGCCATCGTCCTTGCCAGCGTCGGCGAGCATATTACGCAGCTCGCCCAAGGCGTCTTGCTGATCGGCGGGTACTGACGAATCATGCTGGGGCTGGCTTGAGACTACGAGCCGTTCGATCCAGGCCGCGTCATCGCCGGAGCCGAGCGCAGCCGCCTGTGCCTCCGCCAAGAGATTTTCGACGGACGCCAGCAACTCACCGTGAATCTTGCTTGCTCCGGTAAGCTCGATGCGGCAGGCAAGCAACCGGCCGTCCGCCTCCGCAGCGATAGCCTGTTCAATGGACCGGCGTATGCGGTCGGACACTTCGGCAGAGCGGCTACAATCACCGATAGGCACGGAAAGGCGAGACCAGCGGACAACATCGCAATGCAGCGTCATGAAATCCGTGACCTCTCCGTCTTCGACTGTCACAAGATGCGCGCCCTTGGGACCAGTTTCCCGTATATGGCGACCCTGAAGGTTGCCGGGAAACACGACGTGCGGATTCTCATGGAGAACCTGTCCGTTATGGACATGGCCAAGCGCCCAATAGTCGTACCCCTTGGCCTTGAGGTCATCGAGGCTGCAAGGAGCATAATTCTCGTGGCCTGCCATGCCGCCCAGCGCTGTGTGCAGCACGCCAATATTGAACATGCCGGACGCAGGATCGGGATACCCGGGCACAAGGTTGTCGGTGACATCGCGCTGCCTGAAGCTCTGCCCGTGCAGCGCAACCTTCAATTCGTTGAGGACAAAGCTGTCGGGTTTGCGCGCGGAAAATACTTTCACGTTGTCAGGAAGGCTCAGACGCCGTGTGATCTGACTTTCGGCGTCGTGATTGCCGTAAAGGACAAAGGTCTGGATGCCTGCCTTGGCGAGCCTTCCCATCTGGAGGGAAAAGAACAGGCCGGTATGAAAGTCGCGCCAATCGCCGTCATAGAGGTCGCCGGCTATGACGACAAAGGCGACCTGTTCGTCAATCGCCTGCCCGATGAGATTGTCAAAAGCCTCGCGGGTCGCCGACCGGATGCGATCGGCAGCTGAGCCTTCATGCCGCGTGAGACCTATGAGCGGGCTGTCGATATGAACGTCTGCGGTATGAATAAAGCGAAATGCTGTCATAGCGCTGTCTCCGCCCTAGGAGCGCTTTGGCGAGCGGTTATCATGCTGTTCCGCCCTTGAATAAATCTGCTGTCTGCTCGGAGTGCTTGCCGTCGTCGATCAGATCGATAACCGCTCCGGTCTTCTTGTCGAGAATATCTAAAATCGTAGTGCCAACCTGGGTAGTTAATCGCCGGAGGTCAAAATGGTCTAATACCAAGCGCAAATGTTCGTCGGTGCCCGGCTTAACATTAAGCTTGGCTGAAATGTATTGCCCCACCGCACGCAACTCATCAGGAGGAATCTCGTTGAAAAGTCTTGGACCACGGGTTCGTATTTTGACAGCGGGCGCCCCCTTGATTCGTACAGTGGAGAAGATAATTCCCTTTGCACCGGCATCACTTTCGGAAATTACTTTCCCTTGGCGAATGGCGCTCGAAAGGGCTTTGTTCATCGTGCTCTTTAGCTCGCGTCCCATCCGCTTGATGCCGCAGCCACGCAAGTAAATGTCATAGGCGCGTTTTGCAATCATCGGACCTTCGACTTCGATGATGCGGCAAAGCCCGTCGGCGACTGCGCCCAAACTGATACTGCGGGGATCGTCGCCGGCCGAACCTTTGTACGCGACGTAGGGCACAAATAAAGTGCTGGGGAGTAGCGTCGGTCTCGCAGATCGTTGCTCGCTTGATTTGGGACTCGCATCCCAGGATTGGATTGGTTGATGCGGCCTGTCATTTCGTGAGTGGGCCGGCTCACTCTCGCCAGATGACGGCTCCGGTTGAATGATCTCGTCTGCATCTGCATTTGCGGCAGGTTCTACGCTCGCAGGAGACGGCGGTGCGGTCGCAGCCTCATCTATTCCGCCCGGCTTAATGCCACGGCGATCTAGTTCCGCCCAAAGGGGCTCCATTGCCTTCGAGCGGTCTCTGTAGAAATCACCGCCACGAATTCGTATGAATTGCCATCCGGCGCGCTCAAGGTCTCGCTGACGAGCCATGTCCTGCTCGTAGCGGTCGGGTCCATGCCATTGATCGCCGTCGCATTCGACGGCTAGACGCCCTTGCATTCCCTCCACAACCAAATCGATACGATAGCGATGGTTCGTTGGGTCGCCGACGCAGACCTGCGTGCGGACGTAATATCCCTTATCGACGATCAGGTCATAGACGTGGCGCTCCAGAAGCGATTCAAAGCGCTGCTCGGCTTCATCTGCGATTTGGCGCTCGGGATGGAGCATGTACATCAAGAGGCGATGGCGCATGCAAGTGGGGCTCAACACGTCCAACGTTGCGGAATGGAAGAGCCACAGTTGATCTTGGGCGCGGCTGGTCGCGACGTTGAAGCGTTGACGCGCGGACTCTGTCGAAAGCGCACCAATCCGTTCGTTAGGCGCAGCAACCATGCTCAGGAAAATGATGTGACGTTCGTCGCCTTGGAATGCGTAGGCATCGCCGCAAATGAGGCGACGTTCTTCGATGACTTCCGGCTCCAGTCTTTCGAGAATCTTGTGCTCGATGAGCTTGGCCTGCGCCTCTCCCTGAAGGCTGATCACGCCCATAGTTCGACCGGCATAGCGCGGGTCATTTATACAGGCGATGATCTGTGCCAGCACGGCGTCGGCCTCCGGCTCATTCAGAGCGTTCTGCGGGCTCCCGGTACGGTATCCTTCGGCGACGTGACGGAGGACTATTGGCTGTAGGCGGTTAGCCGGATAGGCGCGCAGAGGATCGAGGGGCGTACCGTTGCTCGCGTAGCAAAGATCGTTGGAGAACTGAATGATCTCCGGCATGCAACGGAAATGCTCGCGCAAGACCAAGTTCTGGCCGAAACGAATTTTCGCGTTGCCGTAAAGGCTGCTTTGCGCGGACAGTGCATGATGATGCGGTATCCCTTCTAGATAATGGTGCTGAAGGCCCGCAATTGCTTCGTCGGATATTCCTATGCCGTAGGGGCTGATTTGCTGGTCATCGCCAACCACCACCATTTTCTTAGCGATGTAGAAAAGGAAAAGACTCTCAATACCTAGCTGGCTGGCCTCATCAACGATCACCAGATCATAACGGGCGGGGGCTGGTTCGACCATTTCGGCCACCAGATATCGCGGCATGATCCAGACCGGGATCGCCTCCCGGCACTGATCCATGTACTGGCGAGCTTCCCGACGCAGGCGCTCCAATTTTGCCGAACGGCCGGTCCCCTTACCCATCGCTTGAACGGCGCCACGCCAGCCATTAAGCGCGGCTCTCACGGAAGGCTTGGTGTTGATGCGATTAAAGAAATGAGTCCATGCGCGCAAGCTGGCGGCCTCGGCAAGTAGCTTGCCAATCATCTTTTCGGTGTCGTAGCGCCGATGCCAGAGTTCTTGCTGGTAACTGAAATCGGAACGCTTTTGCAGCCAATTATCCGCAATGGCCCAGCGCCAAGCTTCTTCCCAATCCGCGAAACGGCTGTCCCAAGCGGAGTTATCCAAGTCCCTCATTACGGCTTCGATGAGACCGGGAACGGCTTCAGCGAGCATGGACTCCGTACGCTGACGCGCAGCTTGATCACGTCGCGTTTGTTCGATTTGGTGTAGCAGATTATGGGAATGGCTGTAGGCGTTGATGTCCCGATGTTCGATGGCCTGTATGAGCGAGCCGACGACAGGGTGGGCATCGTGGAGGCCGCTTACAGCCTTAAGATCGCGAAGCGACACGGTGACTTGAACGGTGGCAGCCCGGTGCCGTTCTTCCACACTCGTCGCGTCGATAATATTGAGCCAGTCTTCGGCTTGCTCGCTAAGCCAATCCGGCACCGGAATGGCGGGCCGTGTAGCGGCCATGTAATGGCTGAGTTTTTGACACGCCTGAGCGTAATTCAAAGCGTCGCCGAGTATATCGATGTGTTCATTGATGGCGGCAAGGCGTATGCGAGGCTGCGAACTGTCGGGCAGGCCGCCGTGATCCGCCCAAGCTTGCTCCAAGTCCTGTACGGCGAAGGTAAAGTCGAGGTAGGCGCATACCAGCGCCAGCCGTTCCACGGAGTCGGCTGGCTGATTATCGACCCTGACTTGGCCACGGAAATACGTCCGCTCTTTGACAACTTTCGGGGTTAGGACGACCCAGGTATTCCATTTGCCTCCTGCTTTGAGGTGTTCAATTAAGGCCGCCGCGTCTGCTCGAACGGTCTTTGTTTCCTTGTCTGCCGGGAGAGAAATCGTCGAGGACCCGATAGCGTCAAGCAGATCTTCGATTTTACGAACCAGAGCCTGTGATTGGTCGAACAACGCCCGCCAGAGTGCCTGCCGGCCGTCCAGCGCGGCGCGGAGCGCGGTGTTAAGCCAGCTATGTCCGGGCCGGGAAACCTTTATGCGCGTATCGTTGAGCGTCTTCAGCGCTTCTGATAACTGAGCGCGCTCCCGCGCCCCCAGCGTCATGATGGGCCGATAGGCCCGATGTCTCTGAAGCTCGACAAGGCGGTCCACTGCTTCCTTCGCCTCGCGTTCAAGCGTCACTGCGGTCGCAAAATCGGAGGGCGTCGGAAGCTTCTCGCTGCCGACGATGTGGAGCTTGGAGCCTGCAATGCTGTCACGGTCGTAGCGGCGAAGGATAGCGAGCCACGTTGTCAGGTCGGATTTGGTCGCCGGCAAATTTTCGGCCGAACGCTGAGGTACTTGTAGCCACCCGAAACGCTCGCGTTCGTCGAAGACCCGCTCGGCTATTTTCGAAGCGGTGCCTTGGTAGGCGCCGCTCATCAAACTGTGTGGGTGGGTTTCCCCTTCGCGAAGGCTTCGCAATTCGGTGTCAATCTTCGCCAAGGAGCGACGACTTGCATCCAACTCCCGGTCAATCTCCGAAATGCGTTGGTCGTAAGCGCCTGGGCTCCATGCCGCAAAGCGCGATGTGATGCCTTGAACGGCTGTGTTCAATTCAGCGAAGGAATTACCCCCTTGCCCAAGGAGGCTTACACACAACGGCTGTAGTTCCGGTGGAAGTTTATTCTTGAGTACCTTGAGAGCATGACCTGTCTCTGCGGTGATCAGGACACGCTTGCCGGAAGCCAGCAAATGACACATCAGGTTTGCGATTGAATGGCTCTTACCCGTCCCAGGAGGCCCTTGAACCAGCACCCCGCGTCGCTGATTGATGGCTTGAACGATACGACGCTGTTCACGGTTGGCGGGCAGCGGGAAATAGATTTCATCGGTGCTGAGATTGGACGGCTTCGTGGTTAAATCGGGGTCTATCCAAGATTCGGAAGTGTCGGTGTCGTCCGCATCCTCGATCAGACCGCTCCAACCGGCCGGAATCTCTGCGCTATCTGCGGTCAGGCGGCTAATGATGGAATCATAGATTCGGACCATTCCCGCCTGAGTGCGCTTGCGCATTATGAGCGCCGGCGCGAAGGTCACCATCGGTTTGCCGGCACTGGTGCCCACGGGTTTTAGATCGCCGGACCATTGCGAATCCGGATGAAGTGCTCCTGCCCACGACTTGAGAGCGGTCGATATCCTTGCCCGGTCCCATATATCGTCATCAATGGCGGCTAGCTGCTCGTTCACGCTCGCATAATGGCTGCGTTCCGGTCGCAACTCGGCTTCCAGCATATCGTCTTCGATTCTCAACTGAGCCCCGTCTGCGGCGGCCTCCAAGCGCATGATCCCCGTGGCGGGCTCGAAATGCAGGTCAACTCGCGCTGTGACGATATGGCGAAGGATCGGCACGGACTTTTCACCGCGCCAGTCGAGAAGACCTAGGCCCAAAACAAGTTCGACAATCTCGCCCTGTTTTCGTACCTGTGTGTGCAACCGAAAAAGTTCGGCATATATCTGCTGGATGCTTTCCCGGCGCCTGTATTCCACACACCATGCATCCCAACCGGGTCGATAGCGGTCATAAGCTGCCGTGACCTCGGGATGATTGGCGAGAGGGTCTTCGACTAGCGGCGGTTCTTCCCCCTCCCCGATGTCCGCGGTGAGATCAGGTACGAACCTCGTGGATCGAAGCTCCGGAATCTGCCCGGTGGCCCGTCTCAATGCTTCCTGGTCGATCCATGGGAGTATGGCAGCGGGCGGCTCCGGCATCTTGGGAAGCTGTTGCTTGCGAACCTCCAGCCAAGGATCGCCCGCCTCGAAGTCGTTGTGCCATGCGGGGCTGCGGCACTCGGGCTCTTGGGGCATATCGCCGAACCAAAGGACCGATTCATACTTTCCTACGTCATGAACCGTGCTGCTCCGGAGCCCCACGAATTCCCGGAGATATCGCGCGAGGCGCAACGCCTTCGGCTCATGGACGGCTTGATCTGTCATCCAGCCCCCTGGTCGCCATGTGTCGAAGCTCTCGTTCACCTCGGTCCGCGGCGAGAAAAATGTGCGGCACTGACCTCAGCGATAACCAACTAAGCCCCCTTAAGTTTGATGCCCTGTTCTGAGGGCGCCCTTTTCGTGCGATTTCGGCTCGTCCCTCGAACCATTGTTCGCGACGTAGTTTCGCATGAATTCGCGCAGGACCTGTGCGGCCGGTTTATCCTGTAAGCGGCATATTTCCAGAAACTGGTCGCGCAGACTGCGCTCAACCCTGATACGAAGTCCCACGTCCTTGCCCGGCATGGTGGGAGTGTAGCCATTGGATACACAAATGACTAGCTAAAAACGCACATTTCTTGGGTGATTTACCGTCCGCGGTCGAAATCCCGGTTCCGTCGCCGTTGCGGTGGATTATCGGGCGACGGATCATCGCCATCAGGCTCGCGGTCGGCGCGCCCGGTTGTAGCATTGCGCTCCGGTTCCTGCGATCGCTCCCTCGTCCGCTTGCGGCGCCGGATCGTGACCTCAGCTTCCGGCGCCGGGTCCTGCGCCGAATCGCCCGCCGCGCCGCCCGTGTCCCCTCCGGACCCCGATGCCCGCTCGAATTCCGCCGTCAAATCGATCGGCTTCTTCGCGGCGTTGTTGAATACATCGGTATGATTCGGGATCGGCTCGACCGGCGCCGGCGCACGGTCTGTCCGGTCCCGCTCCTCGTTGCGCCGCTCCTTCAGCAGCGCGGTTTCCAGCGATTTGCGCTCGCGCTGTTCAATGAGCTTTAGCGCCCGCAGCCGCCGCTCCATCGTCAGAGTTTCGAGCGCCTGACGCCTGTCGAACTCCCGTGCCTCGCGCTGCTGGCGCTGCGTCAAGTCACGCTTTTGCGTGACATAGGCGGCATATCGGGTCCTGTCCCGGTACTGCTGAACCTTTTTCGTAATCAGTTCGACGCCGGTGATGCGGCCTAGGAAGGCGGCAAGTCCCTTCGGCCGGTTGGCGGCGCGTTCGATTTTGATGCGCCGGCTCTCCTGCAAAAAGCCGTGCCGCAGCGCCGCCCACGCCTCCTTCTGCCGCTCCGAAAACTCCTGCCGCGCCTGCCTCTGCCGGTCGGCGAGCACCTCCGCCTTCTGCTGCACCGCCTGACGGCGGGGCTGCTGCCGGCGCTGCAATTCCTCGCGCCGTTCCTGCTCCCGCGCCTCGCGCGCCGCCCGCTCCTCGTTGCTCCGGAACAGCTCCGCCGCGTGACGGTGCGCGGCGGCAAGCGCCCGTGCCTCGTCAACGGTCGGCAGGGAGTCCTTCGGGAATTCCTTTCCGAGGAATTCCCGGACCTGCTTGATGCGGACTTTTTTATCGTCGATCAGCTTGGGCAGACCGTTCATGTTGCCGTAGAGATCGACCAGGACGTAATCGCGGGTGCCTGTCGCGAGGATGTAGCCCATATCCTCTAGCGACCGGACGAAGGCGCGCGGGGTGTCGCGCTTGCGCCAGGCGGCGGTGACCTGCGCCATGTGCTGTTCCCTGGAAAGGCCGCCCTTGTCCTGCTGGTTCTTCTCATAGAGCGTGAGCTGCCGGTTCTTCGGGCGCTCCTGCCCCTTGTCGCGGTAATAGCCCTTCGGCAGCTTGAGCCCGTGATCGTGGGCGAACTCGCGCGTCACCATCATCAGCTTGTCGTAGTCGAAAGCGATGTGAACAGCCTTGCCGCGCTCGGCGTCGATCCGCGACCAGACGACATGGCAGTGCTCGCGCGGGATGCCGTTCTTGTCCTTCTTGACGTGGAATACGATCGCGCGGGGCTGGCCGGAAAGCCCGAGGCGGCTCTCGGCCCGGTCGATATAGTCGAGATATTGCTCCTTGCTGAGCCGCCCCTGCCGCTGATCCGGGTTGATCGAAAGGCTGTAGAGATAGTTTGTGCAGCGCGTCAGATTGAGGGCCTGCGCCTCCCATTCGGCGAACGCGCCGTGCAGGTCGCGCGCGACGGCGCCGCGCACCTGCGCCACCTCCAGCCGCTCATTGTCCTGCGCATTCTGGAGGTGAGTGGCGAGGTCCTGCCCGAGAGCGCGCCGGCTGCCGAACGGGATCAAGGCGCGCGCTCCATCATCTTCAGGAGCGCGGCGCGGATCACCGCCAGTTCGTCGCACGCGGCCTGAAGCGCGTCGGCGGCGCGGCTGTCGCCGCCGGCAGCGCGCGCGCTTTGATCCAGAGCGTCCCGGATCGCGGCGGACCGGGCGAGCAATTGTGCGAGCATTTGTTTTTCGACGGGCGGGCGGCGTCCGCGCCGGGGGATGGCGAGATCGAAGAGCGCCTTGGTGATGTAGGCATTGACGGGCAGACCGGAGGCTTCGACGCGACGGCGGAACTCGTCCCGCAGCTCAGCCGGCGGGCGATAGGAGACAGGGGCGTCGCGTTTCTTTCCGGTCTTGTCCGTCATCTCCAAAAATTAGGCGCGCCGATCATCCGTTCGCCTCGCGCGAACCTCGCGCGATCCTCGCGGGCCGGGGCCGCGCCTGCCCCGGTCGATGGGTTCCCCAAGGGAGAGCCGAAGTCTCCCTTGCGGTCGAAGCCGGTGCCGAAACACCGGTCGTGGTGCAGGACGCGAAAGTCCTGCCCGTGGTCACAAGGGGCGCGGAAGCCCTTTGTTCGATGGGGATGGGGGAGAGCCGAAGTCTCCCCGAACGCGCGGCCTGTCCGCGCGGAATGCGCAACGCCACACGTTGCGCTCAGCCGGCAAGGGCTCGATGCCCTTGAGCGATAGCGGCCGGCTGATCCAACCCCTTAGCAAGCACGTCGTCAAAAGACGGGCGCGCTTAGGGGTTGCCCTGGGGTTCGACAGGGGATGGGAAATCCCCTCGCAAGGTAAGCGCGGTAGTACCGCGCATACCTTGTACCAATCACTGTCGGTTCAGTGAGCCCATACTACGATTGTAGCCGGGGAAGCTTAAAATTGGATGAGCATTACAGACTCTGACTCGTGATCTGTACTGCGCATGACAAGTCATACCGCGAGGTTTGCGCGAGGAAAAGCTGAATCCGCTTTGTCCATCTTAGCGATGACGCCCGACGGTGTTTGAAGATGCCTGTGATGAACATCCCAAAATTTGTGATGCACATCCCAGAGGAAACCGGAGCCGGGCGGAGAGAAGCGGAGGACGCCGATGTCCGACTCAAACATCCAGACCGTCAAACCCACGCGTGAAACCTACGATCCCCTGCAACAGGCTTACGAGACTTTGAACCGCGCTCTGTTCGAGAACGCGCTTCCGAATTGTCTCATCACCCTGCAACGAAGCAAAAAGAGCTACGGATTTTTCTGCGGCGATCGTTTCGGAAAAACCGACGGCACCCTCACGGACGAGATCGCCCTCAATCCTACTCACTTCCGGAATCGGCCGCAGGAGGCCGTGCTCGCGACCCTCGCCCATGAGATGGTGCATCTGTGGCAGCACCACTTCGGCAAGCCGGGCCGGGGCCGTTACCACAACACGGAATGGGCCGAGAAGATGAAATCGATCGGCCTGCAACCCACATCGACCGGCAAGGAATTCGGCTCCGAGACGGGCGATGTCATGGACCATATGATCGTGCCGGACGGTCCCTTCGACCGGACGGTCCGCAAGCTGCTGGGACGTGGCTTCGTGGTTTCGTGGACCGAGCAGCCAGTTAAACACGCCGAGGCCCGTGCGGAGCGCGAAGGCGAGACAAGGAGCGGCAAGCGCGTCCGGTATGTCTGCCCGCACGGCGACATGAAGGCGTGGGCGAAGCACGACGCCAAGCTCGTCTGCGGCGAGCACATGGAGCCGATGGTCGTCCAACAGCCGACGCCGCGCGGTTATCGCGATATAACGCCGCCGTCTGAAGACGAAGCATAAAAACGCGGCGCGGGCCATAAGGCCCGCGCCTTGCCGTCTCTTGAAGGCCGCCCGAGGCGGGGGTTATTCCCCCGCCTCTTCGTCTGCGCCCGCACCGTCATCGGCGGGGGCGGCTTCGTCCGCCGCGGCCTCTTTGTTTTCCTCCAGCTCATAGAGCGTCAGCGCGCTGACGACTTGCGTGCCGGCCAGTTTCACGTAGAGCGAGCCGTCGTCGTTGCGCCAGGCAACCCCGATGCGCTCGTAGGTGGCCTTCTTGCCGTAGCCGTGGCGCACCTTG
>JAKAPE010000099.1 GCA_021811945.1 Pseudomonadota bacterium
GGGATCGTGACAGCGACGGCGTCCATGATCGCGCTCCATGCCGAATCAGAGCGCCAACGGGATCACGATCCTCCAGTCAATACAAAATCACCCGAAATTGCCCGTTAACCTGACTTCCGAGCCGTGGGGGCACCCGGAAGCGGATTTGACTTAAGTCTCGCGCATGCTATCTGTGCGCCGCCCATAAAAGACCAATGACCGCGGTCGTTTGCCCTTCGCCGCGAGGTGGCCCGCTGCCTTTGGCCCGCCTCATTTGGCACGCTCAATGATGATGCCCGAGCGCCTCCTCGCGGCGAGCGCCGAACTCGCCCAAGCCCCGCATTTTCCCGCGGCCGGAGGCGTCGGGGCGATATCCGGCGCCGAACACCAGCCCATGGCCAATGCCATCCGCGCGCTCGCCATGGACGCCGTCGAAGAGGCAAAATGTGGCCATCCGGGCCTGCCCATGGGGGCAGCCGATATTGCCACCGTGCTGTTCACGCGCTTTCTCAAATTCGATGCGGCCGACCCGGCCTGGCCAGACCGCGACCGCTTCGTGCTGTCGGCCGGCCACGGCTCGATGCTGCTCTATGCGCTGCTTCATCTTCTCGGCTACGAGAAGATGAAGCTTGGCGAGATCAAACGCTTTCGCCAGCTCGGTTCGCTCACGCCCGGCCACCCCGAATACGGCCATACGCCCGGCGTCGAGACCACAACCGGGCCGCTTGGCCAGGGGCTCGCCAATGCGGTCGGCATGGCGATCGCGGAGCGCCATCTCGCCGCGCTGTACGGTAACGACATCGTCGATCATCGGACTTACGTGCTCGCTTCCGATGGCGATCTGATGGAAGGCATCAGCCAGGAAGCGATCGCGCTCGCCGGGCACCTGAAGCTGAGCAAGCTCGTGGTGCTGTTCGACGACAACGGCATTTCAATCGACGGCCCGCTTATGCTTGCCGATTCCGTCGATCAAGTGCGGCGCTTCGAGGCGGCCGGTTGGGCGGCAAGGCGCATCGACGGCCATGATCCGGCGGCGATCGCCGCAGCGCTCGAAGCGGCGAAGGAATCCGAGCGGCCGTCGCTCATCGCTTGCCGCACGACGATCGGCTTCGGCGCACCGAACAAGGCAGGGAGCGAAAAGAGCCACGGCTCCCCACTTGGCGGTGAGGAGGTTGCCGCGGCACGGCAAGAGCTCGGGTGGAGCGCGCCGCCCTTCGAGATACCGCCGCAAATCCGCGACGCGTGGCGCGCGGCCGGCGAACGCGGCCGACCGATGCGGCTGGCGTGGGTGGAGCGCATTGCCGCGCTCGACGCGCAAACGCGCGTTGAGCTCGAGCGCCGCCTGCGCGGCGAACTGCCGCAAGCAAAACTGGCCGCGGCGGTGCGCGCAGTGAAAGAGAAGTTGGCGGAGGCGCCGCAGGACATCGCCACCCGCGCGGCTTCGCAATTCGCCCTCGAATCGCTTACGACGGTGCTGCCGGAAATGGTAGGCGGCTCGGCCGATCTCACCGGCTCCAATAACACGCGCACGAAATCCATGAAGGCGATGAGTGCCGCCGACTATTCCGGCCGCTTCATCCACTACGGTGTTCGCGAACATGGCATGGCCGCAGCCATGAACGGCATGGCGCTGCACGGCGGCATTATTCCTTATGCCGGTACTTTCCTGGTCTTTTCCGACTATTGCCGGCCGGCGATCCGCCTCGCGGCGCTCATGCGTCAGCGTGTCATCCATGTGATGACGCACGATTCTATCGGGCTCGGCGAGGACGGGCCTACGCACCAGCCGGTCGAGCATCTCGCCGCGTTGCGTGCCATCCCCAACCTCAGGGTTTTCCGTCCTTGCGACACAGTCGAGACAATCGAGTGCTGGCAGCTTGCTTTAGAGGCGCCGGGCGGGCCGAGTGTGCTCGCCTTGACGCGGCAGAACGTGCCGCAGTTGCGGCAGGGTTTTGCCGCGGAAAACCGCTGCGCCTTCGGCGCCTATGAGCTGAGCGGAGCCGAGGGCGGTGCGGCGGCGGTCTCGTTGTTCGCCTCCGGCTCGGAAGTCGCCATCGCCGTCGGGGCGCAAAGACTGCTCGCCGAGTGCAACGTCTTCGCGCGCGTCGTTTCGGTGCCGTGTTTTGAACTCCTTCTCGCAGCCCCTGCCGCGCAACGCGCGGCGGTGATCGGCAATGCCAAATTAAAAATCGCCGTCGAAGCCGGCGTTCGCCAGGGTTGGGATGCGATCATCGGCGCCGAAGGAATCTTCATCGGCATGACCGGCTTTGGCGCCAGCGCGCCGTACAAGGAGCTTTATCGCCATTTTGGCATTACGCCTGAAAAGGTCGCGGAGGCGGCGCTCGGCAGGTTAGGTTAGGAATTCTTTTGCGATCATTTGTAGGCTCGCCCGAACGGAGAAGTAGATCGTGGCCAGTTCGCACGGCCGTTTCATCTGGTACGAGTTGATGACGATGGACATGGCGGCTGCCAAGGCGTTTTACGCCAGGGTCGTGGGGTGGAACACGCACAACACATCAATGCCCGGCGCGGCCTATACGCTTTTTGCCGCCGGGAAAGTTCCGGTCGGCGGTCTGGTCAATCTGCCGCGCGCGTTGCGTATGACGGGTACGAGGCCGCATTGGATCGGCTATGTGGCAGTGGACGACGTGGACACCGCTTCGGAACGGGTCGAAGAGCTTGGCGGAACGGTGCATGTCGCGCCGACTGATGTCCCGAATATCAGTCGTTTTTCCGTTATCGGCGACCCGCAAATGGCGACGCTGGCCTTGGTAAAGGGGTTGAAACCGGGCCAGGAGCCGCTCGCCGAGCCGGGCGAGCCGGGACGCGTAGGCTGGCATGAGTTGCTGGCCGCCGATTGGCGGACGGCCTTTGCCTTCTACAGTGAGCTGTTTGGCTGGCAAAAGGCGGACGCCCATACCGGCGCGATGGGGACGTATCAACAGTTCTCCGTCGCGGGACAAGCTGTCGGCGGCATGTTTACCAAGCCCGAGGCCTTGCCGGTTTCCTTCTGGCTCTACTATTTCAACGTCGGCGACATCGAAGCGGCGGCGCAGCGCGTAGAGGCTGCCGGCGGGGAAATTCTCTACGGTCCGACAGTCGTTCCCGGCGGCGCCCAGATCGTGCACTGCACCGACCCTCAGGGTGCCGTGTTCGCGCTGCTGGACCGGCGCGGACGCAAGGCTCCGGGATATTTCGAGTCCGCAGCGGCGCATGATTCGCCCCCTGCGCGACGCCGACCGTGGTCTTGGTAACGTCGGCAACCAAGCAATCGATGGCTGTTTGACTTTACTTCTCACCCGCCCGGCGCGATGCTTCCTCCGGTCGTCTCGCCGACGCAGGATGGTCGTAGTGACAGCCTCCGCGCGGCGCTAGGGGCGGCGATGCTCAAAGGGGCGATAGCGTGTGCCAATAGCACCGAAAATCACAAGGGAGGAAAACATGCCAGGACTGAGAATGAGCGCGATGAATGTGGGACCGCTCAGCTGCGACACCAACCTGCTGGTCGCCTTCGCGCCCGGCCATAACGACGTGCCGACCACAGCCGCTGTGTTTGAGCATCCAAAGCACGGCGTGGTGCTGTGGGACACCGGCATCAACGATACTATGGCCGATCCCGCACGCGCCGACGACTATTGGGGCGCGCCTGTGCGCGCGGCTTTCGGCGCACAGGGCTTCAAGCGCGATGACGCCGTCGACCGCCAGCTCGACAAGCTCAGCATCAAGACCAAGGACGTGCGCTACGTGGTCTATTCGCACTTGCATCTCGACCACGCTGGCGGCATGTCGTATTTTCCCGATGCTGTGCACGTCGTGCAGCGGGACGAGATTCGCTACGCGCTGTGGCCCGATCCCTGGACGCGGCCGGTTTACTGCCAGAAGGATTTCAAGGACATCCGCAATCTCAACATTTTCGAAATCGAGGGCGACCTCGATCTGTTCGACGACGGCTCGCTGCGGCTGGTGAAAGCGCCGGGGCACACGCCCGGACAGCAGGTGCTGATCGCCGACCTGCCCAATCGCGGGCGCATCTGTCTCGCCGCCGACACCGGCCATCAGCGCGCTGGCTTCGAGAGCATGACGCCGATGCCGTGGGATTGGAGCACGGGCGCCATGACCATGACGCGCATGCATATGAAGCAGCTTGAGCGCAGCGGCGTGCCGCTGTTTTTCTGTCACGACGCGGACGATTTCGCCAAGTTGCCGAGCGGCGGCAAGTATTGGGATTGAAGGCGGCATGGCCGGCTCCGGCTATTCGACCTTGTCCGAACGCTGGCATTTGCCGGTTAAAGCCCGTTGACAACCTCCGATTGCGCGATTTTATCTGTTGCGGCCGAGCCCGGTCACGCCGGCGCTCGGCGTTTGTCAGTCGGAAGTCACTACCGTCATGCCGCGGCCGAGCGCAAATTGACCGACCGGCCCCTCGACATGGAACTCGATCCCAGTCATCTTCGCGAAAAGGTCTATATTGACGATTCCGATCGCGCACCCGCCGAGCCCTATGTCGGTGGCCGTCAGGTAAAAGGTTTGCAACAAGACGCCGACGTCCTTGAGAATGAGCGCATAGGCGATCGAGCTGTATTTCCACAAAACCCGGCCGAAACGCGCGGCCACCGTTATCAGAATCTGCGGCGCGGCGGGCGCGGCCATTGCAAATCGGGCTCCCGCCAACAGCGCCTCGAACTCGCGCATGTCCGCGCGGATCGGCACCAGCGCGTGTCGGTCGGCGTCGTAGTGATAAAAGCCGCGGGCAAGCCCCTCGCATCTGTCGACCGCCAGATAAAGCTCGAGCTCATATTCCCCGCCCGCCGATGGGTACGGCCTCTTGGCGTATTCGACCAGCGGGCTGGTGTCGTCGAGACCGATCCTGCCTGCGGATTTCGACACAATGCGCGCGGTTCCGCCGAGAAACTGCGCAACCTCGGCCGCTGTGATCGGCCTTGCATCATCGAAGCTGCGCGTCGAGTGACGTTGCCGAAGCAGTGTTGCGAACGCCGAGGGATCGGCCAAGCGGGCGGCGGGTAATTTGCACAAATCGAATCTCTTGCCGGGCCAGCAGGGTCGCACCGGGGGCAGCGGGGGAATCGCGCCGGCATAGGGATAGATCCCGCCCAGCGGGTTGGCGTGCCGGCCTTGCGTGCTGCGCGCGTGAAACAGAAGGTCGTGGAAGTCCCATAGAACGAGGTTGTCGTCGCCTTCGGCGCGCCGCAGGTCGCCGTCGCCGCCAGCAGCAATCTCGACGAGGATTCGGCAATCCAGAAGCAGGGCGAGAAGCTGCGCCCCCGGAAAACCGTTTTGCCGACGCAGCTCCCTGATCTGCCGTGGCTTCGACAGTGTGGCCAAGGCGGCCGCGATCTCCGGAGCGCAGATCTTGAACAATGCGCTGGAACGCGGCGATTCCAGGACGATCTCGGTGCCGCGTCGTCGCATATAGGCGAACCGCGACAAGACAACGGCGTCCGCATCTGCGAGCTTTGGCGTTCGTGGCCAATAATCAGGAACTTGCGGTTCGATAACGGCCAGATCTTCGTCATTCGGCGAGCGTGAAACGCGGTACTCCAAAAGACCGCGTCCGGCCAGCCGCCGGACCAGCAGATCAACCTCTTTATCCACCTTTCGGCCGCTCCCCGTGAACGAAGCAAGCGGCAGACCCGTCCGCAGGCCCTGCGCGCGATCGGCCGCGGCTGCGCTGAAACGTCCCAGACCGACCGAATAGCCATCGAAGCAGGCAGCGACTTCTCCGCCGGTGCGCGCTTCGAGGATGATAGGCGCGCGGAGCCGGGCGCAAATGGTTAGCGGCGCAGACTGCCGCCGTGACCTGGTTCCTCGAGCGCGCAAGCCGGGACAAGCCTCAGGTATGGGGATGAATCGGATTGAGCTCGTTTTCCGACGGCGGTCGATCACGCAATCCGAGCCTGACCGGAACGTCGTAAAGCCTGCCGGGCGCGAAGCGGCGATAGAAGTGCCGCAGCCCGGGAACGATCACCCTGACGACTGGCACCTCGATGTCAGGTCGCGTTTGATTGAGAACGAGAAAATCGAGGCCCGCCTGCTTGGCAAGGCGCACGCAAGCCGCGACCTGCTCGCGGGTGTCGAGTTGGCCGAACTTCGCGCCGGCGTCCGACTGGACCGGCGCATTCCCGTTCGGCGTCAAATAGGGATGGTCGGCAAGGCGCAATGGCGTGACGCCGTCGAGGCTTGATTTTTCGCCGGTCCCGCCGTTCATGAGACCGATGGACAAGAACTGATTCAGCTCGGTGAGCGCCCGCAACAAGGCGATCCGTGCATCGAAGTGTGCGCCGGAACCGAACTCGATATTTTCCTGTCCGTTTTGCATCCAGTGGGTGACCGCCACGAAACTGGGAATCCCGAGATCGCTGGTGACGTCGAGCACCCAAAGCCGGCGTTCGTTTTGTGCAAGCCGGTTTCGCAGATCGTGGACATAGGGGTCGTCGAACGGGCTCAAGTCCACTTCCGGCCGCGGCAGGCGATTGTACCACCAAATCGCGTACGCATCCCGCTCCACCAGCTCGAGGAATCCCTGAACGATCGCTTCCTCGACGGTATTGCCGGCCGCGCAACCGTTGGAATCCGCCGGATACGCCGCGGCGCCCCTGTAGAAAAAATAAAGCAGGCTGGTCGGAAGATATTTGAAGCGCTGGTCGCGCAGAGACCGCACCGGCGACCATTCGATAGCGGCCGACCGATCGAAGGGCGCCGGGATGTGGAAATCGTCTGAGCCGTGCGCCGGAGCCAGACCGCGCCGATATTGCGCCTCGCTGAATAGCAGCACCTTGTTCGGTGCGATCGCCTCGCCCGATGCGAAATCGGTGAACCGCCGCAATGTCCTGATTTCGTCGCCCTGGAAAATCCCGGAGTAACGCTCGATCGCTTCCATGAGCGCGCTGGCTTCGCCCTGCTCGGCGGTGCTGCCCTTGCCGAAGCTGCCGCCGCCCAATCCGGCCCTCAGCTCATGGATGGTTCTCGCCGGCGCGGAAAAATTATGCGTGGCATAAAAGTTGGTGTTGAGGGGCAGATCGGCTTCGATGCGTTGCAGACGCGAGACCACGCCGGTCAGCGGGCTTACGTGCTTTCGGAAACGCGCCACCGTGGCCGACGGCGACACGGTGCGATAGCCGCCGCTGGTCATGATCGGCTTGCCGCCTGCGCCAAGCTCGACCGGAACCGGCGCGCGGCGCGGATTGCGCAACGCCTTGCGCCCGCAGGCCGGACATTGCGGGCGGCGCGACACGTAATGCTTGACGATGGTCGAGCCCAAAAGATCGAGGCTGACGATGTGATCGCGCAATTCCGTGCGGTAATCGGTGGCAATCGCCTTGGCAATCTCGGCGGCGGCAAGTTGGACGGCGCTCTGCCCCACGGCATTTCGCACCAGAGGCGAAACGGCGATGCGGCGCGCCGGTCCGCGGTCAAGAAGCGCCTTCACCTCCCGGTTCCGTCTCATGCGTTCGGCGAGGCACATCCAACAAGCGCCATTGCCGGGCCTGAACACCGGTCCAACGAGGGGAAAAATGCCGGAGGGTTGGGCGAGCACCCAAGGCGTATGGTCGGACAAATGCCGCCGGTTCAATTCGTCGAGCCGCGCTTCGAGATAATCGTTCACCAACGTGACCGTCAGGTCCGGGGACCGCGTTACGAGGTGAACGCCTAGTTCGCCTAATGCGGCGGCGAGTTCCGCCGCACCCTCCACGTCGATGGATCGGATGCGCACGCGGCAGCCTTTTAGATTTTTCTCCGCCGCCTCAAGCGACAAGCCAAGGCTCGCCCAATAGGCGGCTACGGTGCCGCTGCGAGAGCGCGATGTGGAGACGATATAGCGGCCGGCGACGAGCCGTTTCAGCGCTTCGTGGACCTTGTCGTATGGGTAATTCCGTCCCAGCTCGCGAGCCAGATCGCGAAAGCTCTTTCGGCCTTCGGCTATCGCGGCGGCGAGAGCGCCGTATAGTTCGCCGTGAAGAAAGAACTTACGGTCCTCGGAATAAAGGCAGACGGTATTGCCCGGCAGCACATAGACGGAGAAATTCGGCGCGAACTGCGGAACGTCCTTGCTGTTTAGTAGGGGAAAACTGATTTCATCGCCGGTCATGAGATCTTCTGTGCGCATCTTTCTCACAACTGTGGGACGCCGGCGCAACGCGTGTTCTCCGGTTTCCAAAACTCGGTAGTAGTTTCTTAGTTTCTCCTCAGAGAATGTGAATCTATTCGACTTTTATGGTTTTCGACCCTGCTAACTCATTGATTTGACTCAGGTTGAAGAGTGCCGAAATTAAAAGATTCACGAGCTCTCAGATCAGATGTCGCGATCCGACCCGCCACTTCCGTCCCTTAGCATCCATTTATGTGCGTCGGTGCGACACGTCCGTTGGCCACAAGGGACAAAATACAAACCCCCGCCGGGTCACCACCGGACCCGGCACGACCTTTTGCGCCTGTCGAGGCAGGCGGAAAAGACTCAGGACTAGCAGAGGGCGCAACCTCCCCAGGACAGGCAGCAGCCGCCCCAACCCCAGCCCCAGCCGCCGCAGCCGCCGCAGCCTCCCCAGCCGCCGCAACCACCGAAGCCGCAACCGCCGGCGCAGCCTCTACAGCCTCCTCTGCAGCCTCTGCCACCTATGCCTCCTCTGCAACCTCCGCCGCGCGCGCCACCCATGGCGCCGTGCGCGCAACCCCTGGCGCCGTGTGCGCCACCCATGGCGCCGTGCGCGCAGCCGCCGCCGTGTGCACAGCCGCCGCCGTGCCCGCAACCGCCGCCGTGTCCACAGCCGCAGCCGCCTCTGGCAAGTTGGATGCCTGAGCGCAGTGCATCCGCAGTGTTTTCCTTGTCGAAAACGTAGAACGTCCCCAGGCTGACGTCGGAGAGTTCTTCCTCGCCGAGAAAGATTTCATGGTTCGGAGCAAGGTTGCGCACGGCCGGCACCTGGGTCGCCGACCCGCCGGTCGATGCGGATGCGGCGCCCAAGAGCGCCAGCGATAAACCGGCGGTTCCCAACACGGGTACGGCATTTGCGGCTTTGCTCCGATGCTTTCGCTTGGCAGCTACCTTTGCGCGCGACATGGCAGGGTCCTTCCTCTTGTCGAGCAAATTCGAGCCGATCGGCCTACGAGTGCGACCATGGTACGCGCGGCACCGGCAGGCTGCAAGGCCCATCAAAAAGGCCTATCGAGGCCAGCGTAAATTCGTCGCAACCCCGTTCCTGGACACGCGGGAGCGCGCCTAGCTCGGCAGGCTCGAGCGTGTCGATTTGCACGGTGTCGACCGCGTGACCTGCGCGCAGGCGAGAAGTTATCCTTCGGACGCTCGTCGGGCTTGTGCCGGCGAGCAATCCCGTTAAAAGAGGTTGCCAAAATCCCGCCAAACGTCCGGCGCGAGCCGGGCCGCCCCCAAGCCGGGAGTGACGTCATCCGGGAGCGACCAATGTCCGTTCGCGTAGCCATCAACGGGTTCGGCCGCATCGGCCGTAATATTCTGCGCGCCGCGGTTGAGGCGGGGCGCAGCGACATAGAGGTCGTGGCCGTCAACGATCTCGCTCCGGTCGAGACCAACGCCCATCTCCTGCGCTACGATTCGGTGCACGGCCGGTTTCCCGGCGAAATCACGGTCAAGGGCGACGCCATCGATTGCGGCAACGGGGCGATCAAGGTCACTGCCATCAAGGATCCGACGCAGTTGCCGTGGAAGGAGTTCGGCATCGACGTCGCGCTCGAATGCACCGGCATCTTCACCTCGAAGGAGAAGGCTGCGCCGCACCTTGTCGCCGGGGCCAAGCGAGTGCTGATCTCGGCGCCGGCCGAAGGCGCCGACCTCACCGTCGTCTACGGGGTCAACCACGACAAGCTCACTGCGGGGCACAAGGTGGTCTCCAACGCCTCCTGCACGACCAATTGTCTCGCGCCGGTTGTCAAGGTGCTTAACGACGCTGTCGGCATCGACAAGGGTTTCATGACCACGGTGCACGCCTATACCAACGATCAGCCCACGCTGGATCAGGTACACCGGGATCTTTATCGCGCGCGTGCGGCGGCGCTCAACATGATCCCGACCTCGACCGGGGCGGCGAAGGCCGTTGGCTTGGTGCTGCCGGAACTTGCCGGCCGGCTTGACGGCGTCTCCATCCGCGTGCCGACGCCCAACGTGTCGGTGGTCGACTTCAAGTTCGTTGCCGGGCGCTCTACCTCGAAAGAAGAGATCAACGCCGCCGTCAAACGCGCCGCCGAGCAGCAGCTCAAGGGCATTCTCGGCTACACCGATGCGCCCAACGTCTCCAGCGACTTCAACCATGATCCGCGTTCCTCGGTCTTCCATATGAGCCAGACCAAGGTGATCGACGGCACGTTCGTGCGCGTGATGTCGTGGTACGATAACGAGTGGGGTTTTTCCAACCGCATGGTCGATACGGCCGTGGCAATGGGCAAGCTGATCTGACCCCGCCCATTCCGAGTTCAGCCGATGCCTTTCCGCAGTCTCGACGACGCCGACGTGACGGGCAAGCGCGTGCTCCTGCGCGTCGATCTCAACGTGCCGATGCGCGACGGCAAGGTGGCGGACTCGACCCGCATCAAGGAAAGTGCGCCGACCATCATCGAGCTGGCCGACAAGGGCGGCAAGGTCATCCTGCTGTCGCATTTCGGCCGACCGAAGGGATCCGATCCGAAATACTCGTTGCGGCCGGTTGCCGCGCAGGTTGCCGAAATCCTGCACAGGCCAGTGTCCTTCGCGGCCGACTGCGTCGGGCCACAGGCGGAAGCGGCGATCGCTGCCATGAACGGCGGCGACATTCTCTGTCTGGAAAACACCCGCTTTCACCCGGAAGAAGAAAAAAACGACAGAGGCTTTGCCAAAGAACTCGCCGCGCTCGGCGACCTTTTCGTCGACGATGCCTTCTCGGCCGCCCACCGCGAACACGCCGCCAACACTTCGATCGTAACGGTCTCCGGCCTGCCGGCCTATCCCGGACGCGCCTTGAAGACCGAGCTCGATGCGCTGGAAAGAGCTTTCGAACGGCCGCAGCGTCCGGTGGCGGCTATCGTCGGCGGTGCCAAGATTTCAACCAAGCTTGAGCTGCTCGGCCATCTGTTGGCGAAAGTCGAGATCCTGATCATCGGCGGCGGCATGGCCAATACGTTTCTCGCGGCGCAGGGCAAGGCCATCGGCAGCTCCTTGTGCGAAAAGGATCTCATTACCGCGGCGCGCGATATTCTCGTCACGGCCAAATCGCGCGGCCGCGAAATCGTCCTGCCGGTCGATGTCGTCTTGGCGCGGCAGCTCGCGATCAACGCGCCTTCCCGTGCCGCGTCGGTCGACGATGTCGGCCCTGCCGAAATCATCCTCGACATCGGCCCGCGCACGATCGCGCACGTTATCTCGGCGCTCGCCCGCGCCAAGACGCTGGTGTGGAACGGTCCTTTCGGCGCTTTCGAGTACGAACCTTTTGATAACGGCACGATGGAAGTGGCGGAAGCGGTGGCGGAACTCACGGCTGCCGGCAGACTTGTAAGTTTTGCCGGCGGCGGCGACACGGTGGCGGCACTCAACGCGGCTTCGGTCATCGGCCGATTGACTCACGTGTCGACCGGAGGCGGCGCTTTTCTCGAATCCCTGGAGGGCAAGACGCTGCCGGGCGTCAAGGTGCTAATGGTCGAGGGTTGACGCCATTGCGACGACCCGTCAGCTCGCAATGCCGATGTTATGATTTGAACAGATGTTATAATTTACACTGTTGAATCCAGGAGGACGCGATGAATCTCAGCGAACTCAACAAGGTCGCGGCAGCGATGGTTTCGCCCGGCCGCGGCATCCTTGCGGCCGACGAATCGACCGGCACGATCAAGAAGCGTTTCGACGGTGTCGGTGTCGAGTCGACGCCGGACACGCGCCGCGACTATCGCGAAATGCTGTTCCGCAGCAGCGAAGCAATGTCAAAATACGTATCCGGCGTCATCCTCTATGACGAGACGATCCGGCAGAGCGCCAAGGACGGCACGCCGCTGGTGAAGCTCATCGCGCAGGCCGGCTCGATCCCCGGCATCAAGGTCGACAAGGGAACCAAGTCGCTGCCGTTCTGTCCCGGCGAAGTGATCACCGAGGGTCTCGACGGCCTGCGCGAGCGGCTCGCGGAATATCGCGGGCTCGGCGCCAGGTTCGCCAAATGGCGCGCGGTGATCGATGTCGGGCCGCTGCATGTGATACCGAGCTACACCTGCGTCAGGGCCAACGCGCATGCGCTGGCGCGCTATGCCGCGCTGTGCCAGGACGAAGAAATCGTCCCCATCGTCGAGCCGGAAGTGCTGATGGACGGCGATCACGACATCGACCGCTGCGTCGAGGTCACCCAATGGACCTTGAAAGCGACCTTTGAGGAGCTTTTTCTCAACCGCGTCGCGCTTGAAGGGATGGTGCTCAAACCGAACATGGCGGTGCCAGGCAAGAAAGCGCACCGGCGCGCATCGGTCGAAGAGGTTGCGGAGAAGACCGTACGCGTGCTCAAGGCCTGCGTGCCGGCAGCCGTGCCGGGCATCGCCTTCCTTTCCGGCGGGCAATCCGATGAAGAAGCGACCGCGCATCTCGACGCTATCAACAGATTGGGGCCGCTGCCGTGGCGCGTCACTTTCTCCTACGGCCGCGCGCTGCAGGCGGCGCCGTTGAAGGCGTGGTCGGGCAAGCCGGACAACGTTTCCGCCGCGCAGCGCGCCTTCAGCCACCGCGCCATGATGAACGGCCTTGCCGCGCTCGGCCAATGGAAGGCCGACTTGGAGAGAAAGGCGGCCTGAGGCCGGCGACGGCTCCGTGCGTACCTGCCGCATTCGCGTTATGGGCAACGACGGGTAGAAAGGATGGCGGGCGACGGGGCGGCGACATTCAGCATCGATGACGGCGAGGAGTTTCCACTGCAGCTCCGTTCCATCTCGCAGATCAAGAGCAGGGTCGAGTCGCCGGTCGCCTCGATCCCGGTGTGGGCGACCGATAGCCTCGCCTACGCAGGCGTCGCCGTCGCGGGAGCGCTTTTGGCGTGGTTGTGCCGAACGCATGCATCGGTGCTGCCGTTCTGGGCGCCGTGGGACTTTTCCTGGATCGAATTCCTTTCCGCCTGGCTGACCGTGTGGTGGTATATCCGCGGCGTCGGCGTGGCGCCGCCCGACCGGCGGCCGTCGCTCGCGCGCCAGATCTCGTTCTTCGCCGGCATCCTCGTCGTCTACGCCGTGCTGGAAACGCGATTTGAATACTACGCCGAACATCAGTTCTTTCTCCATCGTATCCAGCACGTTGCCATGCATCACCTCGGACCGGTGCTCATTGCGCTTTCCTGGCCGGGCGCCGAAATCAAACGTGCCATGCCGGCGCCGTTGCGCCGCGTCATCGAACATCCCATGGCGGCCAGAACGGTGAGCTTCTTGCAGCAGCCGCTGCTTGCGGCTTTTCTGTTCGTGGGATTGATTTTCTTCTGGCTCATTCCATCGATTCATTTCCGCGCCATGCTCGACGCCAATCTCTACGCGCTCATGAACTGGAGCATGGTGATCGACGGTATTCTGTTCTGGTGCCTGGTACTCGATCCGCGGCCGTCACCCCCGGCGCGCGTCACCTTCGGTATGCGCGCGGCACTCACCGTGCTGGTGATGTTCCCGCAGATCGCCGGCGGCGCCTTCATCGCCTTTGACGCCCGCGACCTCTTTTCGTTTTACGACCTCTGTGGTCGCATCTATGCCGGACTGGGGGCGCGTTACGACCAGGCCATCGGCGGACTGATCATCTGGATCCCGCCGGCGATGATGAGCGTGATGGGTCTTGTGCTGGTTTTGAACGCCCTTCGTCGAACCGAAGAAAGCAACCTGAGCCGCAGGATCGCCGGCGGGGATGATTCAGCGATGGTTGCGCAAGCGGGTCGATGGACCGGAATGTAGCCACCTTCGCGTCGTTACAGGCTCCATCTCTCGTTTTTCCCGATGATGAGTTGAACCGTGCGGCCGACACTTCCTGCTACGCCTGCGCTATGTTGCACCAACCGTCAGGGCTATCGCCTATGACTTTTACCCTCTCCTGAAAGGGGAGGGTCGGGGCGCGAAGCGCGCCGGGGAGGGATCAAATTAAGGGTCTTCCGGGAATCGAGTGGGTGATTTCGGAGCATCATAGCGGCGGAAGCATGCAGGAGAGGACTTTGAGACGGAGGTATTCCTGGTCGCGCAGGCCGTAGGCGCGACGCTGGAAGACGCGGAT
>JAKAPE010000376.1:0-703 GCA_021811945.1 Pseudomonadota bacterium
TCTTAGTTGCGGATAATGCCGCAGCTCATCATGCCGGCACGTTATTTTTTGTTTGAGATCGCGGCACCCCAGATCATCGCATAAGGCGACAGGCTGGATGGGCTGCCGCCGCGCAAGGCCGAGCGTCTTTTTCGTGGCCGCGGGATGACATCCGCACGCGCCGCATCTCGTAATCGTCACATTCGAAACCCACTCGCGCCCCAATCCGCGGCGCACATTCGAAAAATGTTGGGGGGCAAGACCACAAGCAGCGATGGAGGGATCGATGTTGCGTCCGAAGATCCTGGCGGCCGTCTTCCTGGTGGTTCCCGCTGTTGCATTGTTCACCGCGCGATCCGGCCTTGGTAAGCCCGCAGCCGGCGAGTGCAAAACGCGCCCCGGCGCCACGACGCCGCGGGGCGGGCACTGGTACTACCGCATCAATCGCGCCGACGAGCGGCACTGCTGGTTTCTGAGCTTTGTCAAGCTGCACGTGCGCGCGCGCCGCGCCGCTGCCCGGCCCTCGCCGCAGCGTGTGGGAGGCCCGAGAGCGAGCGCCGCGGAAGTAGCGCGCGCAACATCTCCGGCCGGCCTGAAGCAAACAGAAGTCCCGCCAGCATTAGTCCCGCCAGCATTGCCGGCAGCGGCGACGCCAGCGGCGATGACGCCGGTTGCGTTGGCCCCTGCTGTCCAGACGGCGGATATGGACTTTGCTGCACGCTGG
>JAKAPE010000376.1:713-3006 GCA_021811945.1 Pseudomonadota bacterium
TGCGCGACATGGATCGAGTCGACTCTGGCGCCCCGAGCCGCAGCAGCTATGCCGAGCGGCCCTCCGAAACAGCAATCCCCGAGGAAATGCCGCAGTGGCCGCTGCGGAAAGTTACAGGCTCACAATCAGCCTCTCCAGGGGCGGTCACACTTGGCTGCTTCGTCCTTGCGGGCGGACCAGCCATATTCTTGCTTCTCCTCGGAGGCTGGGCGGCAAGATTCCGGAGCTGACATGCGCGCGCGAAATTGTCACCCGGCGCGGCGTAATTGATTCCCCACTTTCGCAAATGAGAAAAGACGGTCCTCGAGTTGAGGGCCGTCAGGCAACGACGTTATTTTCGAGCTTCCGCGCGGTGTCGCGCCGTCGCTTCACTTCATCGCTTGGTATACTGCGTGCGTCCAAGCGCCTTGCGGCTTCTTGGTGATCACCGGTTCGGAGCCGCCGGACAGCAGGATCTTCACGGTACGCTCGTAATCCTTCGGGTCGAGCTCGCCGTTGCCGGGATCGAGAAGCTTGGCGATTTCGCCCATCATCTGCCGCTGATGGTGATAGGTCTGCGCGCCGGTGGTGTCCGCCGCCAGCACGATTTTGGCGGCCTCGTCCTCGTGCTTGCGGGCATAGTCCCAGCCTTTCATCGAGGCTTTGACGAATTTCGCCATCTTGGCGACGAAGGCCGGATTCTTGAGCTTGTCCTGCATCACATAGAGACCGTCCTCCAGCGTGCCGACGCCTTCGTCGCTGTATTTGAAGACGACAAGCTGGCTCGGCTTGAATCCCGAGTCGATGAGCTGCCAGTACTCGTTGTAGGTCATTGTCGAGATGCAATCGGCCTGCTTCTGAATGAGCGGGTCGACGTTGAAGCCCTGCTTGAAAATCTTCACGCCGCCGGGCGAGCCGTTGGTCTTGATGCCGAGCTTGGCCATCCAGGCGAGGAACGGATATTCATTGCCGCCGAACCAGACGCCCATGGTCTTGCCGCGGAAATCCTGCGGCGTCTTGATGCCGGTATCCTTGCGACACGTCAATTCGAGCCCCGACTTCTTGAACGGCTGCGAAATGTTGACGAGCGGCACGCCCTTCTCGCGCGAGGCGAGTGCGGAGGGCATCCAATCGATGATGACATCGGCGCCGCCGCCGGCAATCACTTGCGGCGGCGCCACGTCGGGACCGCCGGGATTGATGGTAACGTCGAGACCGGCGTCCTTGTAATAGCCCTTCGCCTTGGCCACGTAGTAGCCGGCGAATTGCGCCTGCGTCACCCATTTGAGCTGCAAGGTGACCTTGTCGGCGGCGTAGGCGCCGCTCGCCAGCGAGATGCCGCAAGCGAGCCCAGTGGCGAAAACCAACGTCTTCATCATAGCTCATCCTCCGAGCTGCGATTGACCGAGTCAGGTCCGATAGGACGGGTGCCAGGAGGTCGCCGCGCGCTCGGCCAGCGCGACGATTCCGTAGAAAGCCATTCCGGCGACCGCGGCCAGAACGATCTCCGCCCACACCATATCGAGCGACATGCGCGCGACCTCGATCGAGATGCGGAAACCGATTCCTTGCATCGGCGTGCCGAAGAATTCGGCGACGATGGCGCCGATGAGCGCCAGCGTCGAATTGATCTTCAGGGCGTTGAAAATGAACGGCAGCGCCGCCGGCAGGTGCAACTTGACGAGCGTCTGGCGCGGCTGGGCGCCGTAGGAACGCATGAGGTCGCGCTCCATCGCTCCGGCGGCGGCGAGGCCCGCCAGGGTGTTGACCAGCATCGGAAAGAAACACATCACGACGACGACGGCGGCCTTCGATTGCCAGTCGAAGCCGAACCACATGACCATGATCGGCGCGATGCCGACGATCGGCAGCGCCGAAACGAAGTTGCCGAGCGGCAGTAGGCCGCGTTTGAGAAAATCGAATCGATGAGCGACGACGGCGACGAGAAAACCGGCGCCGCAGCCGATGACGTAGCCCGCGAGCACGCTGCGGATAAATGTCTGAACGAAATCCCCCCACAACGTCGGCAACGAATGCACAAAGCGCGCGGCGGTCGCGCTGGGCGCCGGCATCAGGACCGGCGACACGCCGAAACCGCGCACAGCCACTTCCCAAAGATAGATGAGAAATACGCCGAACAGCAACGGTATCGAAAGGTCCTGCAGCCGTCGCGCGGTTTTGCCGGCGCGGCGCAGCGCCGCGAGCGCGGTCAAGCTAAGCGCGGCGCCGAGCCAGGTTGCGAGCACCGTCAGCCAAAAGCGCCCGGCCGCGGCGCCGGCGATATCGCGGTCGGCGAGCAAAACCAACGTCACAG
>JAKAPE010000100.1 GCA_021811945.1 Pseudomonadota bacterium
TAAAATGGGCGTTAGCCCCTTACGGGGGACGCCCATTTTACGGAGTCAGTCTATGAAGCAAAAAAAACGGCTGAAGCCTTCCCCGTCTGAAGACGGGGGTTTGAAACCAAAGAAACTGACAATCAAGGCAGGCGCCCCTTTGCTGAGCAAATTCACCGATCATCGGCGAAAGCGTCTCATCGGCCAAAGGCTTCCCGCGAAAACGCTCCCTTTTTCCTTGTCCTCCGGCTCCATGGACTCTTTGTCGCGGTTCATGCGTATGACCAAAGCGATGAACGTCGACCGCCTGCTGCGGCAGGCTCTGGTTGCGATTGCCATCGCAGGGCTGGCGCTCGGCGCGCTGGCGTGGCTCGTCGGCTACGTCCCGCTTGCCGACCTGTGCTGGATGCTTGCGACCGTTCCGGTGGCCGCGGGCCTTGCTTTTTCCATCGCGCGCAATCTCGCCGCCGGGCGCCTGGGCGTGGACGCCATCGCCCTGCTGTCGATGGTGGGCGCGCTGGCACTCGGCCAGCCGTTCGCAGGTGTCATCATCGCGCTCATGTATTCCGGAGGCAATGTGCTCGAGGACTTTGCGGTGGCGCGCGCCGAGCACGATCTGCGTTCTTTGGTCGATCGCGCGCCGCGCGTCGCACATCGGCAGCGCGACGGCGGCATTGAAGACGTGCCGATCGCAGAGGTCGCGGTCGGCGATGCGATCCTCGTCCGTGCCGGCGAAGTGATACCGATCGACGGCGTCATCGGCTCGACATCCGTCATGATCGACGAGTCGGCATTGACCGGCGAGGCGATCACGGCGGCAAAGAGCCGTGGCGCATCGGTGTTCAGCGGCACCCTCAATGCCGGCGAGGCGTTCGAAATGGTGGCATCCTCAAATGCCGGCGCCAGCACCTATGCCGGCATTCTGCGCCTGGTTACCGCGGCCCAGACCGCGAAGACGCCGTTCGTGCGGCTCGCCGACCGCTTCGCGGTGATTTTTCTCCCGGTGACGGCGGTGCTCGCCGCCGTGGCATGGCTGATTTCCGGTGATCTCATCCGCAGCCTCGCGGTGTTCGTGGCGGCAACGCCTTGCCCGCTGATCTTGGCTGCGCCGGTTGCTTTCATCGCCGGAGTGGCTCAGGCGGCGCGGCGGGGAATCTTGGTCAAGGGCGGCGGTCCGCTGGAGGTTCTGGCGCGCGTCCACACTGTCATGTTGGACAAGACCGGCACATTGACCGTCGGTGGCGCGCGTCTTCTTTCCGTCGAAGCGGCACCCGGCGAACGGCCGGACTGCGTGCTTCAACTTTGTGCGGCGCTGGAGCAGGCGTCGCACCACGTTCTTGCCGATGCGATCGTTCACGCGGCGCTCGAGCGGGGCTTGACGCTGCCCATGCCGCGCGATCTGCGCGAGACGACGGGTTCCGGCGTTCGCGGCGTCGTGGACGGCAAAGAGGTCAGCGCCGGTTCGCGCGACCTGATCTATGCCCACCGCCAGCCGGAAGAATGGGCGCTGCGCGCGATCAGGCGCGCCTCTTGGCGATCGGCCCTCGTCGTCTTCGTCGCCGTCGACGGGCGGCCGATCGGCGCCTTGCTCCTCGCCGACGAACTGCGCAACGAAACGCCGCGCGCCATCCGCATGCTGCGCACCGCAAGCGTCGCCCGCATCGTCATGGTGACCGGCGATGACGCCGCGGCCGCGCAGACAATCGGCGCGGCTCTCGATCTTGACGGGGTGCTCGCCGAACGCCTGCCGTCGGACAAGGTCGATGCGATGCGCGCCGAGCAGCGGCTTTATCCGACGGCTATGGTGGGCGACGGCATCAACGACGCCCCGGCGCTGGCCGCGGCCGATGTCGGCATCGCCATGGGCGCCCGCGGCGCCAGCGCCTCCTCGGAGGCGGCGGATGTGGTGATCCTTGCCGACCGGCTCGACCGAGTGGGCGAAGCACTCGTCATCGCCCAACGCGCGCGCCATATCGCACTGCAAAGCATTGTCGCGGGCATGGGCCTGTCCGCTGCCGCCATGCTTGCGGCCATGCTGGGCTATATCGCGCCGGTACCTGCCGCGCTCATTCAAGAACTGATCGATGTCGCCGTCATCCTCAACGCGCTGCGCGCCCTAAGTCCCGCGGGCAAGCGCATGGCCCGCACCCTTCCGATCTCGGCCGGAGAAGAGCTTCATCGCGACCACCTTGCGCTCGGCAGCAGTCTGGACCGTCTGCGGACCATTGCCGATGCGCTCGATGACGCCAAGCCGACGACGGGGCCGGCGCTGATCGCGGAAGCCAACGCCATCGTCCAACAGCAGGTTGTGGCGCACGAGCGCGAGGACGAGGGCGAGGTCTATCCGACGATCGCCCGAATCCTGGCCGACACGCGCGGTCTTTCGGCCATGAGCCGCGCGCACCGGGAAATCCTCCATCTTGCCCGCCTGCTCGCGCGCCTGGCGGATGACATGCCGGCACAAGGGATCGATCGCTACCTCCTTCGCGACGCGCAACGCACCATTGAATCGATCGAGATCCTGGTGCGCATTCATGTGGCGCAGGAGGACGATATCTATGAGGCGGTGCAGGCGAGATGAAAAGCGGCCGGAGGTGGCGTGTCCGTTTGAATTCAAGGCCGTCGGCGAAAGCCGCTAATGACGGGGTGGGCACAGCGAAAGGCGGTGGTCGCCCATCAAGCCCGATTTCTCGGCGCCCCAATGTTGTATTCTGCCGCTCGATCCGTAAGTTTGAGTCGGCGCGGGTGTAGCTCAATGGTAGAGCAGAAGCCTTCCAAGCTTATGACGAGGGTTCGATTCCCTTCACCCGCTCCATTAATCTCTTTGGCCGATATTCATCAATAGCTTACTGAAAGCATTGGTATTTTCTGAGGTGGCTCCGATTCTCTGAACGGATTTTCCGCATCGCTAAGTGGAGTCTCTGCCAGGGTTAGGCTGCCATGCGGAGGGGCAGCGGTGGGAAGTAGACTTGATCGGGGCGTCATGCCGTTCAGGCTCGAATGCGGTCTTTGGTTGTTGTAAAAGTCCAGGTGGCGGCTGAGCGAGGCGCGGGCGTCGCTGACGCTGTCGTAGGCGCGCAGGTACACCTCCTCGTATTTGACGCTGCGCCACAGCCGCTCGACGAACACATTGTCGCGCCAAGCGCCTTTGCCGTCCATGCTGATGGCGATGCCGTTGCCGGCGAGCGCGCCGGTGAAGGCCGTGCCGGTGAACTGGCTGCCCTGGTCGGTGTTGAAGATGTTCGGCTTGCCGTGACGCGCCAAGGCATCTTGAAGCGTTTCGAGGCAGAACGCCGCCTCCATCGTGATCGACAACCGCCACGCCAGCACGCGGCGGCTGAACCAGTCGAGCACCACAGCCAGATAGACGAAGCCGCGCGCCATCGCAATGTAGGTGATGTCCATCCCCCACACCTGGTTCGGCCGCGTGATCGCCAAGCCGCGCCGCAGATAAGGATAGATTTTGTGGCCCGGCTCGGGTTTGCTCGTGCGCGGACGGCGATAAAGCGCCTCTATCCCCATCCGCTGCATCAGCGTCCTCACGTGCCGGCGTCCGATCTTGCACCCCTCGGCCACCAGCAGGCCGCGCAACATCCGCGAGCCGGCGAAGGGAAACTCCAGGTGCAGCCGGTCGAGACGGTGCATGATGGCAAGGTCGGTCTCCGGCACCGGCCGCGGCCGGTAGTAGACGCTACCCCGGCTGATGCGCAGAACCTCAGCCTGCTTCGCAATCGGCAGATCGTTCTCGCGGTCAATCATCGCTTTGCGCTCAGCAACCCCGCCTTGTTGAGCGCGCCCTCTAAAAAATCGTTCTCCAGCATCAGTTCGCCGATCTTGGCGTGCAGCGATCTTGGCGTGCAGCGATCTTGGCGTGCAGCGATCTTGGCGTGCAGCGACTTCACATCGACCGCCGGCTGCGCCGCGGCACGGCCGCCGCCAGGACCGAACACTTCGGCAGCTCCACTCTCAAGCCGCGCATTCCACGCCGTAATTTGATTGGGATGAACGTCGAACTGCTCGGCAAGCTGTGCCAATGTCCGATCGCCTTTGACGGCAGCAAGCGCCACCTTCGCCTTGAAGGCCGGTGTGTGGTTCCGGCGCGGTCGTCTTTGCATAGTTCGCTCCTGATTCGCAGGCAACAGCGTGCCCGCTTTCAGGCAGAAACTCCACTTATCGCCCTGTGCAGATTTCCCGGACCACCTCATTTCGCTGCCGCTCGATCCGGGCTACACCACTCGATCTGATCGGAATGGGCTCTGCGCTGCTTGTTTCGCGCCAGCCAATGCCTATTGTTGCAGCAACCGGCAGGAGCGGCGGAAATGAAGATCAAAGTAGTGATGCACGAGGCCGAGGAAGGCGGATTCTGGGCCGAAGTCCCGGCCATTCCAGGCTGCGCGACGCAGGGCGAAACGATGGACGAATTGCTGTGCAACGTGCACGAGGCGATCGAAGGGTGCCTCTCGGTCGGTCAAGCCCGGCAATGACGATTTGAGTGGCGTGATTCTGTTTCACCGAAACTTCACCGAAACGCGATCCAGAGATATGTCGAAAACCAGCCCCGGCAATTTCTTTGAGGATTTCCGTATCGGCCAGGTGATCCGGCACGCGACGCCGCGTACGGTGACGACCGGCGATGTCGCCCTGTACAACGGCCTGTTCGGTCCGCGCTTCGCGGTTCAGTCGTCGGACGCTTTCGCCAAGGCGATCGGCTATCCGCGTTCCCCGCTCGACGATTTCCTGGTTTTCCACATCGTGTTCGGCAAGACGGTTCCCGACATCTCGCTCAATGCCATCGCCAATCTCGGCTATGCCGGCTGTTATTTCCGCGGCCCGGTATTTCCCGGCGACACGCTCTCGGCGCTCTCGGAGGTGATCGGGCTCAAGGAAAATTCGAGCCGCAAGACCGGCATCGTCTACGTGCGCACGACCGGATACAAAGACGCCGGCGCCCCGGTGCTGGAATATGTCCGCTGGGTGATGGTGCGCAAACGCGATGCAGCCGCTCCCGCGCCGCGCGAGCATGTTCCGCGCCTGCCCACCGTGCTTGATCCCAAAGTTCTGGGCGAGGCCTGCCCGCCGATCAACGTCTCCGCCTACGACACGGCGCTCTCCGGCGGCTCTTGTCGCTATGACGCGTACGCTGTCGGCGAGCGCATCGATCATGTCGACGGTGTGACCGTGGAGGAGGCCGAGCACCAGATCGCCACGCGCCTCTACCAGAACACCGCGCGGATCCATTTCAATCAACATGTCGAAGGCAAAGGCCGTTTCGGCCGCCGGCTCATCTATGGCGGCCACGTCATCTCGCTCGCCCGCGCGCTGTCCTTCAACGGGCTCGCCAACGCCTTCCACGTCGCCGCCGTCAATGGCGGCCGCCATGTGGCGCCGCTCTTCGCCGGCGGCACCGTCTTCGCCTGGTCGGAGGTTCTGGCGAAATCCGAGCTGCCGGGGCGCGACGACGTCGGCGCTTTGCGGCTGCGCACCGTGGCCACCCGCGACCGCCCGTGCAACGACTATCCGCTCAGGAGCGGCGAGGACTACGACCCCGCAGTCTTGCTCGACCTCGACTACTGGGTGCTGATGCCGAGGTGATCGCGAGCTTGGTTGCGCCGGCCGCCCTTTCGGGCGCCCACGGCCCGATCAATTATCCTAAATCCGTGAGTTGCGGCCCTAAAAGTGCTCGCAAACCTCTTGGAATTTCAGGCAAATTAGGAAAATCGAACAAGTGCGGAGCGGTTCCAATTTGGAGACCTCTAAGGTGGCTTATTTACTTACAAAGTCAAAGGCTTCCGCGCAATGAGGTCCTCCAACTGCCGGATTTAGGATTATTGAAGGCGTAACGGCCGACGCGTTTTTCGCGGTAAGCGCGAAGAAAGTCCGAAGGACTGGTGTCAAGATGCGGCACGACCACCATGCGGTCGACCTCGCCTCCTAAGAAGGCCCGCAGAAATCTCGGATAATTCCTGAAAGAGACGCAGCCGAACGACTGACCGCTGGGGCCGAGCATGTAGGTGTGTGCCAGTATGCCGCCCCGGCCGAACATCTTGCCGTCGCCCACCGGGTTGAGGCGAATGGCGCGAACCCGGTGGAAAAGCCCTTCGCGCAACACGAGATGATAGACGTTCGGCGGCGTCGGCCCGCGGCCCCTCTCATGCACGTAGCGCGGATCGTCCCGCCTGTAACCCAGCCCCGAATGCGCCTCCAGCCTTTCGCCGTCGGGCAGATAGACGGTATGCGCTGCGATGTCATAGATCGCCGTGCGGCTGTCGGGACCCGGTTGCGAGACAGGGCGGTGGTGCTGCGCCAGCCCGGGTCCGAGACTGGCAGTTTTTCCCCCTAACGCGCCAGCTCGATCACCGGCGCGCTGTTCCCCGCCGCCCGCGGCCGTAACTTGTCCCGAAGCCTGCGCATTTGGCGTAAAGCCGGCCACGACGAAGGAATGGGATTCGGCAGGCGCCGGCATCAGGTTCTTCTGAAAGAGACTGAATGCGCCGACGGGGAACGCGGCCGCAGCGATCGCGATCTGCGGCACGATCCGATCCGGGGACGAACGCGCAGTCTCACCGTTATTCTCAATTTGCAGAACGTCAGACGACCGCGGCTGCGGCAATGAAGTCTTGCGCAGTGGCTCGGCAATCTCCTCAAGCGCGAGGCGGGAAGGGGCGGCGGACGCCAAGCTTGCAGCCGTAGCCGAAGCAAGCCTGGTGTCGAGCGACAAATGCGGGGCGTAGGCGGAATGGGTCGAAACGCGGGCCATGCCAAAGAAATCTCCCGCGGCGGCAAGGCTGCGGTACGGCGCAATCAGGGCGGAGACTTCCAGCCCCGGCGGCGGATGGGCGCGGAGATCGGGATTGACGGCAAAAGCGGCACCAATGATCCATGCGGCAGCCGCAGTGACGGTGCCCGCCATCAAGCCGACCGCGGCCACGGCTCCAAGGGTGACGCTGACACTGCCGAGAAAGGCGCGGCGGCAATCGCCGCGAGCGAATTCACGACCGTCAAACGCAGTGACGTGAGGCAACGCCGCGGCTGCGTACGCCATAATACGCACTACCGAAATCGATTGCTTAAGCTGTTGCGACCGTCAGTCGAGCCGCTCGCAGCGCGCCGAATGACGCCGATCGCCTCACCGCTGCGAAACTTGCTTTGGTCATCCCGATTCCCCGCACACCACGAAAACAGGCGGAGCAATGATGCAATGATTAGGGTTAAACGGATGTGAAGAAAGTCGCGAGGGCGGACTTTTTTGGGCTTTTTCTTCCCCCTGGTCCGCCGCGCGCTGCTCCTCTGTCATCTCACTTCTCTTCTCTTCCCGTCCGATCCTGGAGAAGCTGTCGCGCGCGGTCCCCCTTCCTCGCTTCGCGGGGGAGGATATCCGGCCCCCTTAATAAATGCTCGACGAGTTGCCGCGCGTAGAGCGGCAAGTCGTCCATCTTGCGGATACAGATCGTCAAGTCGCGCGCCGCCCAGGGATCAATGAGCGGCACCACGGCAACGGCCATGGTTTTCGCCACGCGGTGCGCTGTCGTCTCCGGCACTACCCCGATGCCGACCTTGCATTCGACCAGCCGGCAGACTGCGTCGAAGCTGCGCAACTGCACGCGCAGACGCAGCGGCCGCCCGACGCGCACCGCCTTCGCGGCCAGGAAGCGCTGCAAGGCGCTGGCGCGATCGAGGCCGACGAAGTCGTAACCGAGCACGTCGGCAAAGCCGATGCTCGCACGCCGAGCCAAGGGATGGTCCGGCGCGACGACGAGCACGAAGCGGTCGCGGCGGAATGGGTAGGTTTCCAGTCCGCCGGCGTCGACGGTTCCGGCGACGATGCCGAGATCGGCTACGCCTTCGGCGATCAGACCGACGATCTCGTCGCTCAGCCGCTCTTCGAGATCGACGCTGACGTTGGGGTGTGCCGACAAAAAAGAGCTGAGCGCTTCCGGAAGGAATTCGGTGAGCGCGTTGGTGTTTGACAACACCCGGATCTGGCCGGCAATCCCGCCGCCATAGGCGCCGAGGTCCTCGTGCAACCGCTCGGCTTGGCGCAGAATCGCCCGGGCATGCTGCAGCAGCGTGCGCCCCGCCTGCGTCGGGGTGACGCCGTGGCGCCCGCGCGTGAGCAGGGCAACGCCGAGCACTTCCTCCATGCTCCGGATGCGCGTCGAAGCGGCCGCAAGCGCAAGGTGCGCGCGCTCGGCGCCGCGGGTAATGCTTCCCGCCTCGACGACGTGGCGAAACAGGCTGAGGTCGGCGAGATCGAACCGCATGTGCCTTCGAATTTCACGAAGCCAGGCTTTAAACAATGCCAATTGCACTGCGGTCGTTCAATGTATTTCTTTCACGCAACGCGAAACAATCGGTCAAGGCCGAGCCTTCGGCCGGAAGTTATCGTCACGTTGCGAGAACCGCGCAGATTCGGTAGGAAGCCGCGGGGTTGGCGCCTTAATTCGGATGAGCACGATGGCCGAAAGCAACGCTCCCGTTCGGCGGCCGCTATCGCCGCATCTGCAAATCTACCGGCCGATGCTGACGATGTCGATGTCGATCGCACATCGCATCACCGGCTTTGCCCTCTATTTCGGTACGGTCATTTTGGCTTGGTGGCTGATCGCCGCGGCGAACCCCAACGCCTATGCAAAATTCCAGGCCTTCGCCGATTCGATCATCGGCCGGCTCATCCTGTTCGGCTACACCTGGGCCGTGATCCATCACCTGCTCGGCGGGGTCCGCCATCTCATCTGGGACACCGGCCGCGGCTTTGGGCCAAGCGAGCGCGAGTGGTTGGCGGCGGCCACTCTGATCGGCTCGGTCGGGCTCACCGTGGTGTTGTGGATCGTCGGCATCTTGGCGATGGGAGGATCGCGATGAGCGCGGCGCCGGCGAAGCACATCCGCACGCCGCTCGGCAGCGTGCGCGGTCGCGGTACGGCACACTCCGGCACTGGTCACTTCTGGCGCCAGCGCCTCACCGCGGTTGCCAATATTCCGCTGACGATCGCAGCGCTCATCATCATTATCACGCTGCTCGGCCGCAACCAGGCCGCGACGGCGCAGATTCTCGGTTCGCCGCTCGTTGCCATCATCATACTCCTGTTCATCATCTCGATCACGACCCATATGAGAATCGGGATGCAAGTCATCATCGAAGACTACGTGCACGACGAATCGGTGAAGCTCGCTTTGCTGATGGCCAATACGTTCTTCGCCATCGCCGTAGCGCTTTCCTCGGCCTACGGCATCCTCAAACTGTCGTTCGGAGTATGAGCATGGCATCGCCTGGAGCCAACGGCGGCGCGGCTCCGGCCGTCAACGGCCGCGCCTATCCGATCGAGAACCACGCCTACGACGTCGTCATCGTCGGCGCCGGCGGTTCGGGCTTGCGCGCGGTGGTCGGCTGCAGCGAAGCGGGATTGAAGACGGCCTGCATCACCAAGGTGTTCCCCACGCGCTCGCACACCGTGGCGGCGCAAGGCGGCATCGCCGCCGCGCTCGGCAACATGGGCGAGGATGACTGGCGCTGGCACATGTATGACACCGTCAAGGGTTCCGACTGGCTCGGCGACCAGGACGCGATCGAATATCTGTGCCGCAACGCGCCGCAAGCCGTCTACGAGCTGGAGCATTGGGGCCTACCGTTCTCGCGGCGCGAGGACGGTAAGATCTATCAGCGCCCGTTCGGCGGCATGACCACCCATTTCGGCAAGGGCACGGCGCAGCGCACCTGCGCCGCCGCCGACCGCACCGGCCATGCCATGCTGCACACGATGTACGGCCAGGCGCTCCGCCACTCCGCCGAGTTCTTCGTCGAATATTTTGCCATCGATCTCATCATGGACGACGACGGCCGCTGCCGCGGCGTCGTGGCACTCAACCTCGACGACGGTTCGGTTCATTGCTTCAGTGCACAGATGACTGTGCTGGCGACCGGCGGCTACGGCCGTATCTATGCCTCCTGCACCGGCGCGCACACGCAGACGGGCGACGGCAACGCCATGGCGCTGCGCGCCGGCCTGCCGCTGCAGGACATGGAATTCGTCCAGTTCCATCCCACCGGAATCTATGGCGCCGGCTGCCTCATCACCGAGGGGGCGCGCGGCGAAGGCGGTTACCTCGTCAACGCGGAGGGCGAACGCTTCATGGAGCGCTACGCGCCTTCCGCCAAGGATCTTGCCTCGCGCGATGTTGTCTCGAGATCGATGACGGTCGAAATCCGCGAGGGCCGCGGCGTCGGGCCGAAGAAGGACCATATCTATTTGCATCTCGATCATCTCGACCCCGCCGTGCTGGCCGAGCGGCTGCCGGGAATTTCGGAGTCGGCAAAAATCTTCGCCGGCGTCGACGTGACGCGTGAGCCGATACCGGTCGTACCGACGGCGCACTACAACATGGGCGGCATCGCCACGAACTATCACGGAGAGGCGGTGACCAAGAAGGACGGCAATCCCGACCATGTCGTCCCCGGCCTCATGGCGCTCGGCGAGGCCGCGTGCGTCTCGGTGCATGGCGCCAACCGACTGGGCTCGAACTCGCTTATCGATCTCGTGGTGTTTGGTCGCGCCGCGGCGCTGCGCTGCGCCGAGCTGCTCACGCCCAACGACAAGCACGCCGAATTACCGAAGGACGCCGCCGAGCGGGCGCTGTCGCGGCTCGACAAGTTCCGCCGCGCTTCGGGCGGGACGCCGACGGCACAGATCCGCGCCAGAATGCAGCAGGTCATGCAGAGCAATTGCACGGTGTTCCGCACCGGCGAGGTTCTGCGCGAGGGCTCCAAACTCATCCGCGAGGTTCTCGCGGGTGTCGACGACATTCGTATCGCCGACCGCTCGTTGATCTGGAACTCCGACCTGATCGAAACGCTCGAATTCGCCAACCTCATCGAGCAGGCCGTCGTCACCATGGATTCAGCGGCCAATCGCAGCGAGAGCCGCGGCGCCCACGCGCGCGAGGATTTTCCCGACCGCGACGACAAGAACTGGATGAGGCACACGCTCGCCTGGCTCGACGCCGGCGGCAAGATCACCCTCGACTACCGCCCCGTGCACGCCCACACGCTCACCAACGACGTGGCCTACGTCGAGCCGAAGAAGCGGGTGTACTGAGGCGGCAATGGCGGATGAGCCGGAAAATTTGGTCTTGCGCATGCTGCGGGCCGTCGATGCCAAACTCGACACGCTCATGGAGCGTTTTCATGATCTCACGGGGCGGATCAGTTCGATTGAAGATCAGCTAGTTGCCGTCAAATCCGAGTTGTCGGGCCTCCGCACTGATTTTGTCCGGCTCGAACACCGGATGGACCGTCTTGACGAGCGGCTTCTCCGCATCGAACGCCGGCTCGATTTGATCGAAGCATAGGGCATTAATCATGGTCCAGTTCACGCTGCCGAAAAATTCGAAAGTCACCGCGGGCAAGACCTGGCCGCATCCGGCGAAGGCGAAGGCGGAGCGCGAATACCGCATCTACCGCTGGAATCCCGACGAAGGGAGCAATCCGCGCATCGACTCCTATTACGTCGATACCGGCGACTGCGGCCCGATGGTCCTCGACGCGCTCATCTGGATCAAGAACAACGTCGATCCGTCGTTGACTTTCCGCCGCTCCTGCCGCGAGGGCATCTGCGGCTCCTGCGCGATGAACATCGACGGTACCAACACGCTCGCCTGCACCAAAGCGGCCGACGACGTCAACGGCGCCGTGCGCATCTATCCATTGCCGCACATGCCGGTTGTGAAGGATCTCGTGCCCGACCTCACCAACTTCTATGCGCAGCACGCTGCGATCGAGCCGTGGCTGCGTACGGTCTCGCCGACGCCGGAGAAGGAGTGGAAGCAGAGCCACGACGACCGGCAGAAGCTCGACGGACTGTACGAGTGCATCCTGTGCGCGTGCTGCTCGACTTCCTGTCCGAGCTACTGGTGGAATCCCGATCGCTATCTCGGGCCGGCGGCGCTTTTGCAGGCCTACCGCTGGATCGTCGACTCGCGCGACGAGGCGACCGGCGAGCGGCTCGACGACCTTGAAGATCCGTTCCGGCTCTACCGTTGCCACACCATCATCAATTGTGCCAAGGCCTGCCCCAAGCACCTCAATCCGGCTAAAGCCATCGCCGACATCAAGCGCACGCTGGTCGAGCGTCAAGTCTAGCCACGCAACTTCCATTTGACGGAGGCAGCTACGCTGCCTCCACAAGCCTGCTCGGCCCGGCGTCCGATTTGATCAACGCCGTCGTTCGCGCGAAATCGCACGCGTAGCTGACGAAAGTTCGATCCAGATGCGCGCGTCAGCCTTTGGCCAACGGGTCCGGGCCATAGGGGTTCGGACCCTTGGTCCCGCGGCGAATGCCGAGCTCGACGAGGAGGGCAAGACCGAATACCGTGAACGGCACGGCGATCACCAGCGCCGGGGTGCTGGGTTGATCGGTCGTTCCCGCCCAGCCGAGAACGGTGAGAAAGTCGAGCGCGGCGTTGGCAACGAAGAATGCGGCCAGGAGCCAAAGCGGCAAATTGCGGTCATGGCTGCGCTTGGCGCCGACGGCGAATTCCGGGTAGGTGAACGCGAGATCGACGATGGCGCTGAGCCGGTCGCCCGCGATCTCCTGCGCGGCAAAGCACCCGAGCATATTGGCGGCGGTCACCGCGATCATCGCGATCCAGAACGCTTGCCGGGTGATGCGGCCTTCGAAGCTGTTGAAAAGGTAGGCCCAGTCCATCGGCGCGGCGAATCAATCCCTGAGCAGATCGTTGACGCTGGTCTTGGCGCGGGTCTTCGCGTCGACGCGCTTGACGATGACGGCGCAATAGAGGTTCGGGCCCGGTTCCCCGCCCGCGCCCGGCTTGCCCGGCATCGTGCCGGGCACCACCACCGAATAGGCCGGCACCTCGCCTTGAGAAATTTCACCGCTGATGCGGTCGATGATCTTGGTCGAGGCGCCGATGAACACACCCATCGACAGCACCGCGCCGGTACGCACGATCACGCCTTCGGCGACTTCCGAGCGCGCGCCGATGAAGCAATTGTCCTCGATGATCACTGGACCGGCCTGCAACGGCTCCAGCACGCCGCCGATGCCGGCACCGCCGGAAATATGGCAGCTCTTGCCGATTTGCGCGCACGAGCCGACCGTCGCCCAGGTATCGATCATGCTGCCTTCGCCGACATAGGCGCCAAGGTTGACGAAACACGGCATGAGCACCGCGCCCGGCGCAATAAAGGCGGAGCGGCGCACAATTGAGCCCGGCACGGCGCGAAAGCCGGCGGCACGGAAGCGTCGTTCGTCCCAGCCGTCGAACTTCGAGGGAATCTTGTCCCACCACGCGGCCGCGCCGGGACCGCCGGGAATGACGCTCATGTCGTTGAGGCGAAACGACAGCAGCACCGCCTTCTTCAGCCATTGATTGACGCGCCAGGATCCGTCGGCCGTGCGCTCCGCCACCCGGGCGGCGCCGCTATCGAGGAGCGCGAGCGCCGCCTCGACCGCTTCGCGTACCGCGCCTGTCGTCGCCGCGCCGATCTCGGCGCGGGCAGCGAACGCCGCATCGACGGTCTTGGCCAAGGTCTCGTGCGCCGTGGGGTCGGCAGATGGCATGGTCGACATAAGGGGCTTCCCCGTTGCCGGTTTGTCGAGACACATATGCGCGATGTCAAGAGAGGCACGCTTTCGCTCGCGCGGCCGGGAATCCGGCGGTAAGCGGCAGGTGTCGGTCCCCTGGGTCTCCGCTTCGCGGAGACGGGCGGTTAATCGCTCATGTCCCCCGTTAATGTCCCCCTTGAGTGGCGATCAAGCCCAAAAATCCGGCGAGATCGTCGGTGACATGATCGACATAAGGGGCGTCGCGGCCGGCGAGCTCCCATTCTTCGCGAAAGACCTCGCGGCTGCCGGCGGGCACCACCAACACCGTGGTGATGCCGAGGGCATGCGGCACTTCGAGATTGCGGGCGAGGTCTTCGAACATCGCGGTCTTCCGCGGATCGACGCCATGGCGGGCGAGAAAGCGGTGATAGAACTGCGGTCGCGGTTTCGGTTCAAGATCGGCAGCCGCGATGTCGAAGACGTCCTCGAAGTGCTGCTCGATCTCGAGGCGCTGCATCACCGCTTGCGCGTGGGCGCGCGTGCCGTTGGTGAGGATGAGCTTGCGGCCGGGCAGCCCCGCGATCGCCGCGCCGAGCGCCGGATCAGGCGTGAGCGGCGAATGATCGATAGA
>JAKAPE010000377.1 GCA_021811945.1 Pseudomonadota bacterium
GCCTGGTGCGCGCCAACAAGAATAAGGGAAGCGTCAAAACACGACGTAAAACCGCAGGTTGGAGCCCGGAGTTCCTGCTACAAATCCTTCAGCTCAAAGAGCGTTAACCTGGATTCCGTGCCCTGGGGGATGCCCGCACATATTTCCACAGAAGTTAGTTTGGCGCTTTCTGGCACTGACCTGCTCCCCGTCAATCCAGGGGGCCGGCATCCGGAGAAATTGATTGCCAACAGCCGGATACGGTTTGGGAGAGGCCGGCGTGTCGTCGAAGAGCGGATTAAGGAAACAGAAGCCCATTGGTGCTTTTTTGCGGCATCTCCCGTGAGTTGCAGCAGTTGCGCGCCCTAGCCCCGGCCGTAAATCCGGTCGCGGTCGCACCAAGCAGCAAATGGCAGACCGGGTCGCCGGCGCAACGCGTACTACGACATGCTGGAGGCAACCCAAAAGGGCGATCTCGATATCACGCGGCCGTGTAAATTCAATGGGTTGCGACCTGTGTATCGTCCGTCCAACACCACAGCTTCGGAGAATAACGGCCCGGAGAGAACGCATTCGGCTCGTATAGCGATGGAGAACCGCATAGGCACTCCATCTGCACTGGCAGCAGTCGCCGCACGTTAGATGGCGTCGGAGCGGATCGTTGCGGTCGACGATCGTGCTTCGACAATCCGCGCTGCGGTGGCAAAGCCCCAAGCCGGATCAAACCGGTGGAGGTAATAGACCGGACGTCTCTTCATGTGAGCCGGATATTCGCCTTTGCGCAGCGTCGTTGCGATGCACGGCACGACGACCGCGGGAATCCTTCCCACGCGACCCTCGGCAGCGCGGTGAACATGGCCGCTGAAAACCGCGACGACCCGTCCAGAATGCTGCAAGGCTTGGCGCAGCCGCGCCATGATCTCCGGTGTTTCGAAGTGAAGCCGCTCTCGCCCTACCATAACCTCAAACGGCGGATGATGCGTGAGGACCGCAATCGGCTTGGTAGTCTCGGCATCGATCAGGTCGAGCAAACGTCGAATGCGCTCGGCGCAAAAGTGGCCCTTGTTGCCATGGGAACTCAGGGTATCCAGCGCAATCAGCCTGACCTGGTGGTCCTCAATCGTATATTGAATAAAATCGGCGCCGGGTGCGAGACATCCCCAAGGCGAAAAAGCCGCGCGCAAGTTCGCCCTGTTGTCCTTATTGCCAGCCAGGACATAGACCGGCGCACGCACCTTCGCGAGCGTGGCGACCGCTAGAGCGTATTCGTCTTGCCTTCCATTATGAACGATATCGCCGGTGTGAACGATCACATCGGGTGCCGGATCGAGGGCGTTTATGTCGGCAACCGTAAGCTCAAAATCCCTTTTTCTTTGATCTGCGTCGGGGTTATTCAGGACCAAATGGGTGTCGGAGATTTGCGCGATGATCATGATGTCGGTTTCTAGCCTGCCGATCGCAAGCCTGCGTAATACTCCTTGAGAATTGCTACTACCTCGGGCCGGCTGAACTCATCCGGGATCGTCTCGCCCTTTGTGAACATTTCACGCAGGCGGGTGCCCGAGATTTCCAGCCGATGCTCCGAACCGTGCGGGCAGGTTCGCGCCGTCGCCATTCCGTCGCACTTAAAACAAAAAAACGTGACGTCGATCTTGAGTGGTTGAATGGCCAGGCTGCCGCGCGGCAAAGTCTCGAAAATGTGCTGGGAGTCGAATGGGCCATAATAACCGCCGACGCCGGCATGGTCGCGGCCAATGACCAAGTGGGAACAGCCGAAATTCTGCCGGAATAGTCCATGAAGGAGCGCCTCTCGTGGGCCAGCGTACCGCATTTCGATCGGGTAGCCGGCTTGGATGTAGGTGCCCGGGACAAAATATCGCTCAGTGAGCGCATTGATTGCCTTAACCCGCACTTCGGCCGGAATGTCGCCCGCCTTGAGTGCGCCCAGCACTTGATGGATAAGGACGCCGTCGCAGACCTCGATTGCGATCTTGACCAAGTGCTCATGGCTGCGATGCATCGGATTGCGGGTCTGGAACGCGGCGACCCGGCTCCAGCCCTTATCGGTGAACAGCGCACGCGTCTCGGCCGGCCGATAATAGAGTCCCTCATATTGTTGCGGGTACATTCCCTCGCTTAGGGCGGCGACGCGGCCCGCCAGATTGACCTCTCCCTGACTCAAAACTTTCGCGACCCCCGGATGCTTTGGGTCGGTGGTTCGGAATACGTGCTGGCACTCGAAAGCCTTGTCGATCTTGTATTTCTCCATAACTTGCAGCGCGCCCATCACCGCGCCCGATTCGGCATCGACCAGGGCCACGTCTTCTTCGACGGCGATGTTGTCGGCGAGATCCTCCGAACAGGATAATGTGATCGGGATCGGCCAAAACAAGCCATTCGTCAGCTTCATGTCGGCGCAGCAGCCGCGCCAGTCGTCGTGCCCCATGAAGCCGACCAGAGGCGTATAGGCCCCCATCGCCATCATGAGGCAGTCCGATGTCTCGCGGCTGCTCATCGGCACCCGCTTGAGACTCTGCGCCCGCCGCAGCGATTCCACGCGCTCCGTCTCCGGCACGAGAAGCGGCACCAATGTGTCGCTGCCGTGCGGCGGAACTAGCTTTGACATGGACTGGCCCCCTCTTGTCGCGCACCATCCGTCATTGGCGCTTTCTGTACGCCGAATCCGGGGCTTCTCATCTTCGAGCAACGAGCAATATCCAACGCGTCTTCGGGAAAGGCGTCATGCGCACAACAAGCGCTTGGCCGGCAGCCACGGCGAATCGCGTCCCTTGTTTGCTCAGTGAAGGACAGGGCCATTCCAGTTTCCGCCACCGAACCGGACCACAAGATCAAGCTCCGACGCATCGCGTCGCCGGCACGGCGGATTGATGTGAACACTCCACCGCCTAAAGGCGGTGGCTTCGGATTACGGCTTAAAGCCGGATTTGGTCCGCCATCCGGCGGACTTAGGTCACATCCCACATATGTTGGCCCCAGTAGCGCTTGCGGAGAATG
>JAKAPE010000378.1 GCA_021811945.1 Pseudomonadota bacterium
TCAACGCCAATGAAGCCGCGCTCGTGCAGCAGATCTTCGAGCGTTTCCTCACCCTGGGCTCGACCACTTTGCTTGTGCGCGAATTGCATGTGCAACGGCTCGTGACCAAACGCGGCAAGCCGTTCGACAAAGGCATTGTTTATAAGCTGCTCAACAACCGCGTCTATCTCGGCGAGGCCGTGCACAAGGGCACGAGCTATCCTGGCGAGCATCAGGCAATCATCGATCGGGACACGTTCGCGAAGGTGCAGGAAATCTTGAAGGCCAACGGTCATGCGCGCGGGGCGATCACGCGTAGCGCGACGCCGGCGCTGCTGCGCGGGATCATTTTCACTGAAACCGGCCGCGCCATGACGCCGCACTACACCCGCAAAGGCGGGCGGCTCTACCGCTACTACGTCTCGACGGACGCCATCCGCGGGCGACAGGTCTGCGCGACGGCAACGCCCATGCGTCTTGCCGCCGACACTGTAGAAAGCGCCGTGCTCGCGGAAATTCGCCGCGCGTTGCGCACACCGGAAATCGTGGCACGGACCGTCGCTGCCGCGCGCCGCGACAGCCCCAATATCGCCGAGCGGGAAGTCATCGCCGCCCTCGATCAGTTCGATGAACTGTGGGCGGCCTTGTTCCCGGCCGAACAGGCCCGCATCGTCCGCCTCCTGGTCGCGCGAGTGACCGTCGGCGCCGACGGTCTCGCCGTCGACCTGCGGCAAGAGGGCATTGGCGCCGTCATCCGCGAGATGCTTACCCCCGCGCACAAGGAGGCAGCGGAATGAACGCCCCCGAACCCGACACCGTTCGCATCTTCATCCCGCTCGCAATCAAGCGCCGCAACGGGCGCCCGCGCATCGTCCCGCCCGAGCATATCGAGCAGACGCAAAAGCGCCAGCAGCCGCATGTTCTGCGCGCCATCGCGCGGGCCTGGGCCTGGCGACGCAAGCTGGAGCACGGCGAAGCCGCAACGCTGAGCGACATCGCCAAAGCCGAAGGGGTGAATACGTCGTTCATCAGTCGCTTCGCGCGGCTGGCCTATCTTTCGCCTTACGTCCTCGACCAGCTTGTCGTTCATGGCCGTCCCTGCACCGTCGCGCTCGACCAACTCGCTGCGGCGGCGCTAAGGCCCTGGGCCGAGCAGCCGCGCATCGTGTTTGGAGAGTGACGGCCGCGGCGTCGTCCAGACGCGCAGCGCAGCGAGGTCATTCTTGACCTCGGTTTCGCATTCCGCCGGAAGCAAGAGAAACCCGCGCAAACTCCATCTCGCCTGTGTTTTTGCAAGGCGTTGAAACGACTCGATCTTTTCGAGGTTGATCGAATCGGGACCAGTCAATGCGGTAAGAGACAGAGACAGAAAGTTGGGGCCAATCCGTGCCGCCTGGCTGTCTCCGCGGTCAACGCGGAACTCGCAAAGTCCTTTGAATGCAAAAGAAATTTTGGCGCTGGACAGGCCGCTTGTCGGATTCGCAATGAGGGTCTGGCGGAGGGAGAGGAACCCACAGCGAACATTCTCTATTTGTTTATTATTTTTCAGCTACTTAGCTAGCGCAACTGCTTAGCGGTCGACAATCGGGCGAAACCGGCGTGACCTGCTACTACAGTTCGGCATTGAGCCGAACGAAAACGCCGCGTTACCGCGAATTATCGCGGGGCTCATTAAGCGGCGGATGCGCGCTTCGTACGCAGGCGGGATTCCTTACGGTGCCTCTTGACCCATTTACGCAGCACGTCGTCGATGCGGGTCTGCCAACCGGGGCCAGTGGCTCGGAAATGCCCGAGCACTTGGGGCGATAGCCGGATGTGCGTGTGCACCTTCGCGTCCGCCTTCTTCGGTCGGCCGCGAGGGCGCGTAAGCGTGCCCTGCGCTGCACGCAGCAGTTTGCCGCCAACCGCGATTTCGGCGCGATCAAACTGCTCTTTGGTCCACTCTGGCGCGTCGTCCGGATCAACCCAGACGCGCTTGGAACCGCGCTTTTTCGCGGGCATTGCACTTCCTCATCGAAATCACGTGGCGATCCGCGCCACGCGGGGTCCACATCACCATGATCAGCCGCCGACCGAGCAGCCCGTAAGTCTGGAACCTGGGCTCGCCATAGTCCCGCCGGTCATCCAGCAGTGTGAGGGTTGCTCCGCTGAATACCTTGGCAGCGTCCTCGAAATTCAATCCCCGCTCGGCCAGCGTCTTCTTTCGTTTGGCGGGGTCATAAGTGATCCTCACCGAATTTATATGCCCACGGAAAATATAACTGTCAAGCGTTCTGTGGGCACGAAAATATATGCCACACGCGCGTGTCAGGCAGCCTGTGCAGGGCTCGGGCTGTCACGCCCCCTTGCCGCTGCCGCCTTGCGGGGACGACCGCCCTTCGCACCGTTGCGCCGGGCATGTGAGCCTCACGTCGAACTGGCGCAGGAAATCAAGGTGACGTTCGCCCTATGCGACGATGTCGTCGAAATCGTCGCATGAGGCGATGGTCGCGCAGGTCACCAGTAGCAGAACCTCCGCGATCGGATAGACAATCCGCCACAATCCGCCACAGCTCCCGATCGTCCTCAAGCGCGGAAAAGTGCTGCAAAAGCAACGCCAACCGCGCACGCGGGCTCTCCGCCTCCAGCATATCCATCTTGGTGCTCCTGCCGAATCAAAGCACCGAGCGAATCACTATTAATCCGCCGTCAACGCAAAATCAGCCCAATCCCGGCGTTAACCTGAGTTCCTTGCCGTGCATTTTCCGCAAGAACAGATTGACAGTGAACCTGCTACGCTTCATCGTCCGTCCCTCCGACAGGGCCGGACTCTAATCCTCCGTGGAGGAAAAACTCAGTGGGAGGTCACCTTCCGCAAGATCATCAGTATGTTTAATGTTTAGGGTCTTCAGGGAATCGAGTGGGTGAATTTAGGGTCTGGATGCTGGCAAACCCGCGCATTTCCTAGGTAATTTGCATTTCAGCTGGGCTTGGAATTTGGCATGCATGATGGATGGGTTCCCAGCG
>JAKAPE010000379.1 GCA_021811945.1 Pseudomonadota bacterium
CCTTCTATGACGGTTATTTGCTGTTTTATCTCGTCGAGCACGCGGGAGCCGACTGTATCGATGCGTTCGCTTACCCGGGCCGGCGCAATATAGGCTTGATAGATACGTTCGATGTCTGCGTCTTCGAGCGTACCTTTTTGCGCCAGGGTCTCGTTGATCGACTGGTTGAGGCAGGAATTGTAGCCAGTAGCGTATTGGTACCAGAACTCAAAATTTCGCGGTGAAGCCGGCTGGCGCAGCGCGCGGATCTGGTCGAGCGCGATCTCGGCGAATGTGAGCGTGCGTTCGTGCTCATCGGCAGGCATAGTCATGCCCACTCTCCGGTTGCGGCGGACGACCTTTTTCGCGACAGGTTTGTATCGAATTTGCGCAAAAAAGTAGCGGAAGGAGGTGAAGACGCGGTAAACGTGTGAAAGGGTCGTAAACGTGCTGGTCGATGGTTGACGCAAATTCCGTTGGCCTTCAACACGTTTCGTCGGCTGCCGATCTGCGCGACAAGGGGCCCAGAAGGCTTACGCAGCAACGATGCGTTCCGACCGGATTTCGGCTTGCGCGCGAATGAGCGCGCGCGGGGCGGTCCGCGCTAAACCTTGACGGGAACTGGACGCAGCAGGAACGCTGGGAGGTGCGCGGCGTCGATATTGTCGCGGCGCACCCGCGCCGGGACCACGGACTGCGGGGTACGCCGCGCCTGCGGCGGTTCCGGGCGCAAACCCGGGCCGCCCGTCCGGTGCGGCGGGCGACCACGGCCGGGGAGTTGCCGCGGGTGCCGGGGCGCCAAGGAAGGCGCCGCAGCGTCGGCCGCGAACTCCATCCAGGGAATGGTCCGACCGATCAGCTTCTCGATCGCGGCTACGGCTTTGCCGTCGTTTCCTCCCGCCACGATAGTGATCGCGGTGCCGCTCCGTCCGGCGCGGCCGGTGCGGCCGATGCGGTGCACATAGTCGTCGGCGTGGGTCGGCACATCGAAATTGTAGACGTGGCTCACATCGGGAATATCGAGACCGCGCGCGGCGACGTCGGAGGCGACGAGGAGCGGCACTTCGCCGCTGCGGAACTGCTCGAGCGCCGCCATGCGCGCCGGCTGGTCCATGTCGCCGTGCAGCGCCTGTGCGGAAAAGCCGTGGCGCAACAGCGAGCGATGCAGCAGGGCGACATCGCGCTTGCGGTTGCAGAAGATGATGGCGTTCTTCAATCCGTCCGATGCGCGGATCAGGCGGCGCAGCGCCTCGCGCTTCTCGTGCGGCTCGCGGCCGGACTTGGCTAGAAGCTGCGTGGTGGTCGCGACGGTGGTGGCCGGACGGGCGACCTCGACGCGAACCGGATTGTGCAGGAACTGTTCGGTGACGCGCCGAATCTCCGCCGGCATGGTGGCGGTGAAGAACAGCGTCTGCCGGGTGAAGGGAACGAGTTTGCAGATGCGCTCGATGTCGGGAATGAAGCCCATGTCGAGCATGCGGTCGGCCTCGTCGATGACAAGGAGTTCGACGCCGGTGAGCAGCAGCCGGCCACGCTCAAAATGGTCGAGGAGCCGGCCGGGCGTCGCGATCAGCACGTCGACGCCGCGGGTGAGTTTCATGTCCTGATCGTCGAAGGAAACGCCGCCGATCAACAGCGCGACGTTGAGCTTATGATTGACGCCATACTTGGCAAAGCTCTCCTCGACCTGTGCGGCGAGTTCGCGGGTCGGCTCCAGGATCAAGGTGCGCGGCATGCGGGCTCGGGCGCGGCCCTTTTCCAGCATGGTCAGCATCGGTAGCACGAAGGCCGCCGTCTTGCCGGTGCCCGTCTGTGCGATGCCGAGCACGTCGCGCCGGGTAAGCACGTGGGGGATAGCCTGGTCTTGGATGGGGGTGGGATTTTTGTAGCCGGCCGCCGCGACGGCGGCGAGAACCTTTTCGGACAAGCCGAGATGGGAAAAGGACATAAGGCCTCTAATAGCCCTCTTGAGCTGGGATCAGCGCCGGGCGCACCAACCTCTGGATTGAAACGGCAAACACGCAGAATATTCGAATCTGCACCGCTTTTGCTGGCTGGAACATAAGATCGAATGGCCCAAAGTCAACCTGAAATGGCTGCAGCCACGCAGTAAGCTAAACGGACTCCATCACTTTTTCACGATATGCCGTCAAGGATCTGACACATCCCGGACACCCTGCCGACCGTCCTTATTCCCGGGCTTCTCAACTGGCCGCGCCTCTACGGCGAACAGATCCCGGCGCTGTGGCGGTTCGGCCCGCTCATCGTGGCCGACCATACCCGCGACGATAGCATCGCCGCGGTCGCGCGGCGGATTCTAGCTGCTGCCCCGCCACGCTTTGCCCTCGTGGGGCTGTCCATGGGCGGCTATATTTCCTTCGAGATCATGCGGGAGGCGCCGCGGCGCGTCGCCAGGCTCGCGCTCCTCGACACATCGGCGCGCGCGGACACGCCGGAGCAGACGCAGCGCCGCCAGCGGGTCATCGAACGCGCCAAGACCGGCCGCTTCGCCGAGGTCGCGGACATCCAATTCCCGCTGTTCGTGCACCGCAATCGTCACGGCGACGAGGCGCTCAAGCGCGAGGTGCGGACCATGGCCGGCGAGACCGGCCCGCAGGCCTTCCTGCGCCAGGAGCGGGCCATCATCGGCCGTCCCGACTCGCGCCCGAGCCTTGCCGCCACCGCCTGTCCGACGTTGGTCCTGGTAGGCGACGGCGACGAGGCGACTCCACCCGAGCTATCAACCTAAATCCGGCAGTTGGAGGACCTCATTGCGCGGAAGCCTTTGACTTTGTAAGTAAATAAGCCACCTTAGAGGTCTCCAAATTGGAACCACTCCGCACTTGTTCGATTTTCCTAATTTGCCTGAAATTCCAAGAGGTTTGCGAGCACTTTTAGGGCCGCAACTCACGGATTTAGAGTCCCCGATAGGGGATCAGGAAACCCCACGCCTTTAGGCGGCTGGGATCGCGGCGTTTCCGGTATAAAACGGCTGCAT
>JAKAPE010000101.1:0-2038 GCA_021811945.1 Pseudomonadota bacterium
CTCGTCATCGGAGCGTCAAATCCAAAACCACACTAGATTCATAAAGTTGCTAGTGTCCCTTTGCTTCCGACGTTCGTAATAGGGCATGCGGCAAAGTGATACGAACGTCGGAAGCGGGACACTAGAAGGCAGCCAAAACCCCTTCCCTTGGCGCGCGCCGGCCGGCTATGTGTGCGGGCATGCGATTTGCTTCGCCTCTCATCCCGGCCACCCTGGCGCGACGCTATAAGCGCTTCCTCGCCGACGTGGTATTTGAGTCCGGCGACATGACGACAGCTCACGTCGCCAATCCGGGGGCGATGACCGGCCTCGATCGGCCGTTTTCGCGCATTTGGCTCTCCAATTCCGGCAGTGCCATGCGGAAATTTCCCTACACCTGGGAACTCGTTGAAGCCGATCTGGGCAGCGGGCCGGAGCTCGTCGGGGTGAATACGGCGCAGGCCAATCTTCTTGTTGCCGACGCGCTCGCGGCGGGACTAATTCCGGAACTGCGCCTTTACTCGTCCATCCGCCGGGAGGTGAAATACGGTGAAAACTCCCGCGTCGATTTTTTGCTCGAAAGCCCGACGCGGCGGCCCTGTTACCTGGAGGTCAAGAACGTCCACCTTATGCGCACGCCGCGGCTCGCCGAGTTTCCAGATAGTGTGACTGATCGTGGCGCCAAGCACCTTGACGAGCTGATGGCAGTGCTGGCAGGCGGCGCGCGCGCGGTCGTTCTCTTCGTCGTCCAGATAGCCTCGGCAGAGCGCTTCGCCGTCGCTGCCGACATCGATCCGGCCTTCGCCGCGGCCTTCGAACGGGCGCGCGCGAAAGGTGTGCGGATGCTCGCCTGGCGCTGCAATATCGAGCTCGACGGCATCGAGATCGCAGCGCCGGTTCCGATCATGCGAAGCTAAGCATCCAGTCCGCTTTTACCCTGGGAGGCAAGCGAATGTCTGGTCAGCTACGGTGCTCTACAACTCGGCCACCGCGGCGATGAGGCGTTCGATGTCCTCCTCTCGCGACAGGCGGTGATCGCCGTCCTTGACCAGCGTTAGAACGACATCGTCGGCCGCGAGCCGAGAGACGAGTTCTACCGCGTGCTGCCACGGCACGTCGGCATCCTCGACCCCCTGGAGGATGCGCACCGGACAGCCGGTCTCGACCAGGCCGCCGAGGAGGAGATGATTGCGCCCCTCCTCGATCAGTTGACGGGTAACGAGGTACGGCTCCGGCGAGTAGGGCGATGGCCACGCCCAGACACCTTTCTTCTGAAGTTCACGCCGGATCGCCGGCGAAAAACGCTTCCACATTAATTCTTCAGTAAAATCGACCGCCGGTGCGATCAGCACCATGCCCGCGACGGAGCCCGGTCCGATTTGGCGCCGTGCGCGTAGCGCGCGGACCATGAGCAAAGCGAGCCAGCCCCCCATCGACGAGCCGACTACGATTTGCGGACCGCGGCAGTGGGCGTCGAACACGGCGAGGCTTTCCGCGAGCCATCGGCCAATGGTGCCATCGAGAAAATTGCCGTAAGACGCGCCGTGGCCTGAATAGTCGAAACGCACACAGGCGCGCCCCTGCGCCTCGGCCCATCGCGCGAGCGCCTGGGCTTTGGTGCCGTTCATATCGGACTTGTAGCCGGACAGCCAGAACAGGCCAGGTCCCGCGCCCTCTCGCCGGCGCACGGCGAGTGCACGCTGCGCAGATCCAGCACCGATCTCAAGGAATTTCAGCCCGTTATCATGCATGTGCGAGGTCTCGGCAGGGGTACTGACGGCGAACGCGGCGGACTTAATATCGTGTTTCGCCGCAGGCCGCCTTGTGCGTAAGGGCGGGCACAGCGATCCACGCCGGCCCATCGACGTTGACTTCATGGCAAAAACTCCCGATCTTCCGGGTTTGCATGGGCGGTGCGGGCGCGCGTGTCCGCGTCCGCGCCGCCGATGCGACGACTATAACCCGCTTCGCCGTAACACGCTCCGCAGCAACACGCCTGCAAGATAGCGTCGAAACGACAGAGGAGAAGAGAACCATTCGTCGCCCGATCAGAATCGCG
>JAKAPE010000101.1:2048-14029 GCA_021811945.1 Pseudomonadota bacterium
CCGCGCATCAACGAGGAGATCCGCGTCCACGAGGTCCAGCTCATAGACAAGGATGGTACCAACAGAGGCGCCACCGAGATCGACGCCGCCCTGGCCCTGGCGCGGGAGGCCGGGCTCGATCTCGTCGAGATCGCGCCCAATTCGGTACCGCCCGTCTGCAAAATTCTCGACTATGGCAAATACAAATACCAGTCGCAGAAGAAGGCCGCCGAGGCGCGCAAGAAGCAGAAAGTCGTCGAGATCAAGGAGATCAAACTGCGGCCGATGATCGACGACCATGATTACGACGTGAAAATGCGCTCGATGCAGCGTTTTTTCGAGGAAGGTGACAAGGTCAAGGTGACTCTGCGCTTCCGCGGCCGCGAAATGGCGCATCAGGAACTGGGCTACAAGCTTCTCGACCGGGTCAAGGGCGACACTGCCGAAGTCGCCAAGATCGAGCAGGAGCCACGCTTCGAGGGCCGCCAAGTGGTCATGGTGTTGGCGCCTCGGTAACGCACGGGTTTTTGCGCCGGCAACATCGGCGCGCTGATGGCTCGCATCTGTTCGGCAGGCTTGCCGGGTGTCGGCAGGCTTGCCTGGTTGTGTTTCCGTGCCGCCTCTGCCATAACCCCGCCCTCCCGCCGCCCGGCTGACAAGGGCTGCCGTGGCGGCGGCGTGCTCAGGCACATTCCGCTCATTTTCGAGCCTACCGGGCCGGCCGGGCCTCGTAACCAATGGCATGATCCATGGCCCGCCGCAGAAGGAGAGCCAAATGCCCAAGATCAAGACCAAGTCGGGCGCAAAAAAACGCTTCAAGGTGACGGCTGGCGGCAAGGTCCTCTACCAGCAGTCGCGCAAACGCCACGGCATGATCAAACGCACGAACAAGCAGATCCGCCAGTTGCGCGGTACCAGCGTGCTGTTCAAGACTGACGGCGACAATGTCAAAAAATATTTTCTGCCCAACGGCTGACCGCTGGGCAGACTGTGTTCGCTGCAGCGAGTGCGTTTGTTCCGTTCCCGAAAGGAGATGAGCCATGGCCCGTGTAAAGCGCGGCGTCACCGCCCATGCCAGGCACAAGAAAGTGCTCAAGGCCGCCAAGGGCTATTACGGCCGGCGCAAGAATACCATCCGCGTCGCCAAGCAGGCAGTTGAGAAGGCGAACCAATACGCCTATCGCGACCGCAAGCGAAAAAAGCGCACCTTTCGTGCCTTATGGGTCCAGCGTCTCAATGCGGCGGTACGGCCGTTCGGCCTGACTTACAGCCGTTTCATCGACGGCCTTGGCAAGGCCGGCATCACGATCGACCGCAAGGTGCTGTCCGACCTCGCCATCGTCGAGCCAGCGGCGTTCGCGACGATCGTCGGCAAAGCCAAGGCTGCATTGCCCGGCTAGCGGAGCACGAAACACGAGGACATGACGGAGCGCCGCGTGCTCGCTTTCCGTCGTTTGTCATCCGACGATCATGGCCGACATCTCCCAGCTCCAGCGACAGATTCTCGCGGAAATCGCCGCCGCCCCCGACGAGTCGGCACTCGAGGCGGTGCGGGTGGCTACCCTTGGCAAGAGCGGATCGGTCACCGGCCTGCTCAAGGCACTCGGTGCCATGCCGCCGCAGGAGCGCAGGCGTCAGGGGCTGCTTATCAACGGCCTCAGGGATGCCGTCAGCGCCGCGCTCGCTGGCCGCCGCGAGATCCTCGAGCGCGCAGCGCTTGCGGTGCGGCTCAGCGCTGAACGCCTCGACGTTACCCTGCCGGTACGCGAAACACCTGCGGAAATCGGCCGCGTGCATCCGATCACGCAGGTGACCGATGAACTGACCGCAATCTTCGCCGACATGGGCTTTGCCGTCGCTGAAGGGCCGGATATCGAGACCGACGACTACAATTTCACCAAGCTCAATTTTCCGGAAAACCATCCGGCGCGCGACATGCACGACACGTTCTTTTTCAATCCCAAGCCGGACGGCACGCGCCTGCTTCTGCGCACCCACACCTCCCCGGTGCAGGTGCGCACCATGCTCACGCAAAAGCCGCCGATCCGCGTCATCATTCCCGGCCGCACCTATCGCTGCGACTCGGACCAGACGCACACGCCTATGTTCCACCAGGTCGAGGGACTGGTCATCGACAGCCATTCGCATCTCGGACACCTGAAATGGATCCTCGAGGAATTCTGCAAGGCCTTCTTCGGGGTCGAACGCGTCGGCATGCGGTTTCGCCCCTCCTACTTTCCCTTCACCGAGCCCTCGCTCGAAGTCGACATCCAGTGCCGCCGCGACAAGGGCGAAATCCGCTTCGGCGAAGGCGCGGACTGGATGGAGATTCTGGGCTGCGGCATGGTGCATCCCAACGTGCTGAAGAATTGCAGGCTCGATCCCGACGCGTTTCAGGGTTTCGCCTGGGGCATGGGCATAGACCGCATCGCCATGCTCAAATACGGCATGCCTGACCTGCGCGCCTTCTTCGAAGCGGACGTCCGTTGGCTCTCCCATTACGGCTTCCGCCCGCTTGATTTCCCGACGCTGGCGGGGGGATTGAGCGGGTGAGCAACCGGCGACGGCACAGCTAAGGGGATACAATCAAAGTGCGGTTCCATTGGAGACGAAAATGACTGGAGCGTTGGAAGCCAGCATCGAAGCGGCGCTAAGAAAGACGCTTGGTGCCCATGGTTTTGACCACGTTGAGATAAGAGAGGATGTCGATAATGACGGGGAGCCCGCAATCTTCGTCACCGCGGTGCTAAGACCACAAACCCTTAAGATTCCCGGCGAGGTCTCAGCCTCTGCCAATGTAGCGGTCGCCGAGGCGCTGGAAAAAGCCGGCGATGACCGGCTGTCCTATCTTTACATTCGGCGGCCCGATGACGAGCGCCCATCAGACGAAAAGTCGACGGCACCCTCATCATGATGCACGACGATCTTCTAGACATCGCCTCGCACCTTGCGCAGTTAGAAAAAGGTAAACCCCGGCAAACCTCGTTGCGTCGGGCCGTTTCCAGCGCCTACTACGCCCTCTTCCATGCGTTGGCCAGATTGTGCGCGGACAAGCTCGTCGGATTCAGTAAGCCTTGGGACGTTTACTCTCCGATTTACCGATCTCTAGATCACGGGAAAGCCAAAGACATCTTCAAGCGCATTTCGAGTCATCGCGGCCCTGACGTAGCGATCATTTGGCAAACATTTATTTTGCTCCAGGAGCGTCGTCACACAGCCGACTATGACCCTTCCCCATTTCCATTCGGCCGTGCAGAGACGCTCGATCTCATCGAACAGTCGAGACAAGCCGTAGTGCAGATAAGCACTCTCTCCGATGATGATCGCCTATTTGTTGCGACCCAGCTCGTTGCCAGAACGCGCCCATGATGAAATTCACGCTTCGCTGGCTCAAGGAGTACCTCGATACCGATCGGTCGCTTGCCGAGATCGCCGACAAGCTGACCATGATTGGGCTCGAAGTCGAGCGCGTCGAGGACAGTGCGAAGCTCTTCGCGCCGTTCACCATCGCGCGCGTCGTCGAGGCTAAACCGCATCCCAATGCCGACCGGCTGCGCGTATGCATGGTCGACACCGGGGACGGCAAGCCGATCCAAGTGGTCTGTGGCGCACCGAATGCGCGCGCCGGCATGAAGGGCGTCTTCGCGCCGCCCGGCGCCTACATCCCCGGCAAGAATACGACGCTCGCCGTCGGCACCATCCGTGGGGTCGAGAGCCGCGGCATGCTGGTTTCCGATTTCGAACTGCAAATCTCCGAGGATCATGAGGGCATCATAGAGCTGCCGGACGATGCGCCGGTCGGCGCGAATTTTGCGCTATGGGCCGGCCTCGACGATCCGATCATCGAGATCAATCTGACGCCGAACCGGGCCGACTGCACCGGCGTGCACGGCATCGCCCGCGATCTCGCCGCAGCCGACATGGGGATATTCAAGGACCCGAGGATAAAGCCGATTCGGGGCGAGCTTCCCTGCCCGGCGAAAGTCACGCTCGATTTCGGCGAGACGCCCTCGCTCTGCCCTGCCTTTGCGCTGCGCTTGGTGCGCGGGGTGAAAAATGGGCCGTCGCCGGAATGGCTGCAAAAACGGCTCATGGCGATCGGCTTGCGCCCCATCAATGCGCTTGTCGATATCACCAACTTCGTCACTTACGACCGAGGCCGGCCGCTCCATGTTTTCGACGCCGCCAAGGTGCGCGGCGATCTTGTGGTGCGGCGCGCGCGCCTTGGAGAGACGCTGCTCGCGCTTGACGGCAAGACCTACGCGCTCGACGCGACGATGTGCGTCATCGCCGACGATGATGGCGTCCAATCGCTCTCCGGAATCATGGGCGGCGAACAAACAGGCTGTTCGGAAGCAACCACGGACGTGCTCATCGAATCCGCCTTATGGGACCCGAAGAACATTGCCCGGACCGGCCGCACACTCGGGATTAATTCCGACGCCCGCTACCGCTTCGAGCGCGGTGTCGATCCGGCCTTCCTGCTGCCCGGCCTCGACCTTGCGACACACATGGTTTGCGAACTTTGCGACGGCGCGCCGTCCGAAATTGCCCTCGCCGGCGATCCGCAGGCGCCCGAGCGCGTCATCGACTTCCCTTTGTCGGAACTCAAGCGGCTCGCCGGGCTCGCAGTATCGCTGCCGGAGGTCCGGCGCTTGCTCGGCCATCTCGGCTTTTTCGTCGCCGGGTCCGGCGAGCGGGTGAAAATCGCGGTGCCGTCCTGGCGACAGGACATCGAGAACAAGGCCGACGTGGTCGAGGAGGTTGTGCGTATCCTCGGCGTCGAACGCGTGCCGGCGACGCCGTTCGAGCGTGGCGAGGCCCAGCGCCAGCCGGTGCTCACGCCGATTCAACTCCGCGTGCGCAAAGCCAAGCGAGCGCTGGCCGCGCGCAACTTGGCCGAGGCGGTGACCTGGTCTTTCGTCGCCAAAAGCCAGGCCGAATTGTTCGGCGGCGGCAAAGCCGAGCTCGCGCTTGCCAATCCGATTGCTACCGAGCTTTCGGACATGCGCCCCAGCCTCATTCCCGGTCTTGTCGCTGCTGCCCAGAGGAACGCCGATCGCGGTTTTGGCGATGTCGGCCTGTTCGAAGTGGGTCAGATTTTTCGCGGCGACGCGCCGGCCGATCAGCTTACCGCTGCCGCCGGCGTGCGGCGGGCGCTTGCCAAACCTTCGGGCGTCGGCCGCCATTGGACGAAACGCGATGGCGAGGTCGACGCCTACGATGTCAAGGCCGATGCGTTCGCCGTTCTAGCCGGGGCCGGCGCAACGGCCTCGGCTTTGCAGGTCCTGTCGGGTGGACCCTCCTGGTTTCATCCCGGCCGTTGCGGGACGATCCAGATCGGCCCGCAGAATGTGCTCGGCCATTTCGGCGAGCTGCATCCGGGCATACTGGCCGCGCTCGATGCAGCCGGCCCGTTGGTCGCCTTCGAGGTCATCATCGAGCGCATCCCGGCGCTGAAGGCAAAAGCGACCCGCGCCAAATCAAGCCTTGAACTCTCGCCATTCCAACCCGTGGAACGCGACTTTGCTTTCGTCGTCGCGCGCACCGTGAAAGCGGCCGACATTGTGCGGGCAGCCCTCGCCGCCGATCGCAGGCTTGTCGCGGCCGTGAATGTGTTCGACGTCTACGAAGGAGCCGGAATCGAAGCGGACAAGAAGTCCATCGCCATCGCCGTCACTCTACAGCCCCGCGACAAAACCATGACCGACGCGGAGATCGAGGCGCTGGCGGCAAAAATTGTCGTCGAGGTCAGCAAACGCACCGGCGCGGTGTTGCGCGGCGGCTGATCAGAATTTGGGATCCTGCTCCGGGCTCCAATCGGCGCCTGCGTCAATCTGCAATCGTCGCCGGCGCCGCAGCCGCCGGCGTCGACGGCTTCCTGAAGATGACGAGCAGCGGGATCACCGCCAGCGTCGCGATTATGAGTAGCTTGTAATCGTCGATATAGGCGATGATCGCGGCTTGGCGGGTGACGACGGCGTCGAGCGCCGCCTGCCCGGCGGCAGTCAGCGGGTTCCAGAAACGGCCGACGATCGGGCTGTCGAAGGCGCGGTTCACAGCGGTAACATGCTGCACAATGTCGGCGTGATTGATCTGGATGTTTTGCACCAGCAACGCGTTGGTGACCGAAATGCCGACGCTGGAACCGATGTTGCGCGACAGGTTGTAGAAACCGGCCCCTTCGGTCCGCTGCTCGGCCGACAGGGTGGACAACGTCGCGGCGCTGAGCGGCACGAAGAGAAAACCGAGACCCACGCCCTGCACCGCTGTGACGCTGATGATATCGCTTGCGGACACGTCCGGCGTCCAACCGGTCATGGCATAGAAGGACCAGCCGGTGAGCAAGAGGCCACCGCCGAGCAGAAGGCGCGTGTCGATCCTGCCGACCAGCCGTCCGACAACGAGCATGGCGGCCATCGTGCCGATGCCGCGGGGCGCCATGATGATGCCGGCGGCGGCAACCGGATAATCCATCAGTTCCTGAAGATAGGGCGGCTGCAAGGCCATCGAAGCGTAGAGCGTGAGCCCGACCACCGCGATGAAAAGCGTGCCGGCCGCGAAATTGCGATCGCGGAACAGCGCCGGCCGCAAAAAAGGCTCGTCCGCAGTGAACGTATGAACGAGAAACAGATAGAAAGCCGCGCCTGCGACAATCGTCTCGACGACGATTTCGGGCGAGCCGAACCAATCCTTGATTTCGCCGCGGTCGAGCAGAACTTGCAGCGCGCCAATCGCGAGGCTCAAGGTGCAGAACCCCAACCAATCGAGCTTCCCATTGGCTTTTCGGCCGGAATCGGGCAGGAACGCCATCAGCCCCAGCAGACAAAGCACGCCGACCGGCAGGTTGATGTAAAAGACGTACCGCCAACTGTAGTTCTCGGTGAGCCAGCCGCCGAGCACCGGCCCGAGCACCGGTCCGACCATGACGCCGACGCCGAACAGCGCCATGGCAAAACCCTGGCGCTCGCGCGGATAGACGGTAAACAGCACCGATTGCGAAAGCGGCACCAGCGCCGCGCCGAAAGCACCCTGCAAGACGCGGAACACGACAATCTGGGTCAAGGTCTGCGCCATGCCGCATAGCATTGAAGCCATCGTGAAGCCGCTGACTGAAACAAGAAACAGGCGCTTTAGACCGAAGCGTCCGGCAAGAAAGCCGGTGGGCGGCGTCATGATGGCGGCGGCGACGATGTAAGACGTCAGCACCCAATCGATCTGGTCCTGGCTGGCGGCGAGGCTTCCTTGCATGTACGGCAAGGCCACATTGGCGATGGTCGTGTCCAGCGCCTGCATCAGGGTGGCGAGAATGACACCGACGGTAATCGCCGCCCGATTGTGACCGTCTCCCTCACTTGCCGGGGTGGTCATCGCGCTCGCCGGAGGCCGCCGAACCACGCAGTGAGAAAATGCGGCCACCCGTGCGCATGGCCGGTATCGACATCGACTTCGACGCTCATCCCGGCACGCAGCGGAGGCAGCTTCTTGTCGCTCGCGTCGATACGTATGCGCATCGGCACGCGTTGGACAACCTTCACCCAATTGCCGCTGGTATTCTGCGCGGGCAGCAGCGAGAACTCCTGCGCGGCGGCGGGGCTTACGCTGTCGACGACGCCGCGCCACTCGAAACCCGGATAGGTGTCGACCGTCACCGTGGCCGGCTGTCCGGGCCGCACATAGGTTAATTCCGTCTCTTTCGGCGTGGCGTCGATCCAGACGTGTTCTGTGTCGATCAGATAAAAAGCGGTCGCGGAAGCTGAGAGATATTTGCCGGGCGCGGTCGCCGGTACGTCGGTGACGACGCCGGCGAACGGCGCTTTGACCACCGTATGATCGAGCTGCCGCTGCGCCTCCGCGACTTGCGCCTGCGCTTGCAGGTATTGTGGGTGCTGCGTCACTACCACGTCGGCATTGCCGCCGAGCCGCGCGAGTTGCACTTGCGCCTGCTCGCGCAGCGCCGCGAGCTTGCTCTTGTCGTTGTCGAGTGTGTAACGCGCCTGGTCGTAAACGGACTGGGCAATGGTCTTACTGCCGAGCAGCATGGCGTCGCGGTCATAGTTCACCTGGTCGAGCGCCACCTGCGCCTGTTGCGCGGCGGCGTCGCTCACCATGCGTCTGTAGTCCTGCTTCATAGCTTCGATCGACAACGCGGTCTGAGCCAGGTTCGCCTCGGCGTTGTCGAGAGCGATCTGGAACTGCCGCGGATCGAATCGATAGAGAACCTGACCGGCGACGACGTGCTCGTTGTCGGTGACATCGACTTCCTTGACGATGCCGGAGACGTCGGTGGAGACGCCGACTTTTTCGGCGTTCACATAGGCGTCGTCGGTCGACATCACCTGGCCGCCGGTGACATACCAGTAGCCGCCGGCGATAAGCGCCAAGGGCACCAGCGCGAACGATATCGAGCGTATCCGCTTGCGGCGCCGCAGCCGCCGCACTTCTTCGGCAGCCGCGCTCAGTTCCCGCGCGCGCTTGTCCACCGGAGTGGCCGGCGTGATCGGCGTTCTCGGCGTTTCCGGCGCCTCATCGCGCACCGGCGATATGGATTTGCGCGCAGCTTCAGCCATGGCTGCGTTCTCCGGCCGTACCGTCGGCGCTGCGGTGCTGGATGAGCCGGCGTAAGTTTTCCTTGACCACCGCAAGCTGCGTCACCATCTGCTCGACGCTTTGGGGCTCGACGCCGGCGAGCGCGCTGGCCATCGTTTCCTCGCCGAGCGCCGCCAGCCGGCTGAGCTGGGGTTTCGCCTTTGGCGTTAGGAACAGTCGCTTGGCGCGGCGATCGGTCGGATCGGACCGCCGCTCGATAAGACCGCTGTCGCTGAGCTTGTCGAGCAAGCGGGTCAGCGTGATTGGCTGCAGGTCGAGCATTTCGGCAAGTTTGGATTGTTTGAGCCCTTGGCACCGATCCAGTCGCACCAGCACGGCCCATTGAGCGCGCGTCATCCCGAATTGCGCCGCCTTGTGATCGGCAAAGGTGCGCAGGAGGCGAGCTACGTCATTGAGAATAAAAGCAAATTCTCTGTTAAGCGAACGCAGAGGCGACATTGGCATAGATATCAAGCATCTTTCCTATAGGCTTACATAATATAAGGCAGCTTATGATTTACTAATAGCAGTTGCCGCAGACCAGCTCTGCGGAAGTCTCATTCGAGAAAAGGAAACTGGCCAGCGGCTTTCAAGCGAGGCCAAGTTCGGCGAAGACGGCCATATAGTGATCGGCCGCTTGCGGCGTGAAGCAGCAGAACACGACTTTCCCGATGCCGCGCGGTGAGGCGGCGAGTTCAGAGGCGACGGTGCCGACGGCAACGCGTGCGGCGCGATCGGGCGGAAACCGGTAGACGCCCGTGGAAATCGCTGGAAATGCGATCGAGGTGAGCCGATGGGCGGCGGCTAGATCGAGCGCCGTTCGGTAGCAGGACGCCAGCAATTCGTCCTCGCCCTTGTCGCCGTCGCTCCACACGGGTCCGACGGCGTGGATCACATGCTTTGCCGGCAGCCGGTAGCCGCGCGTCATCTTGGCGCCGCCGGTCTCGCAGCCGCCGAGTGTGCGGCATTCGGCGAGCAGTTCGCGTCCGGCGGCGCGATGAATGGCGCCGTCGACGCCGCCGCCGCCAAGCAGCGAACGGTTGGCGGCATTGACGATGGCGTCGACCGCAAGCGTGGTGATGTCACCGACGCAGACTTCGAGCCGGATCTGCCCGATCTCGGCGCTGAGCAAAGGGAGCGGCACGCTTGTCATCGTCGATGCCTTCATGCCCACTCGGCGTGCGCTTCGGCCCGCAGATCCACCGAGCTACGCACGCCGATGTCGTCGAAATGCGCATCGAGGAAGCGTCGGGCGGCGCGCCGGCCGCTTAGGCGCAGCATCTCGAAAAAATCGTAGTCGGTCGAGAGCTTGCTGATCGCATCGAAATGGGTACCGAAGCGATCGAGGACGATGCGGTGGACCTTGACGCGACGATACTGGCCGGGGGCGCTGCCGCGCGGCAACCGCCCCTGATCGATCAACCGGCCGACGAATTCGATGGCGCGGTATTCCGAGAGCAGCGACGAGTTGAAGATAATCTCATTGATGCGGTTCATGATCTCGTTTGACGATGTTGGCGTCTTTTCCCGCACCAGCGGGTTGATCTGCACGACCAGCACGTCCTCGGTCCTGCTGCTGCCGAAAAATGGAAAGATGACTGGATTGCCGAGATAACCGCCGTCCCAATAGGGCACGCCGTCGATCTCGACGGCGCGGAACAACAGCGGCAGACACGCCGATGCCATCACCGCATCTGCGGTGATCTTCTCCCGCGGAAAGACGTGCACATGGCCGGTGCGCACATTGGTCGCCGAGATGAAGAGCTGCAGATCGGTGTAGGCACGCAGCGCCTTGAAGTCGACGAAACGCTCGATCAAATCCTTCAGCGGGTTGAGATTGAGCGGATTGAAATCGTAGGGCGAGAAATAACGCGACAAGGCGTCGAGCCAGGCCTGCACCCGAGAGCCTTCGAGCGGCATAAACGACAACAGCCGCTCCATCACTGCGCGCTGCAGCGGCGGCAGCTGGCCGGTGCTGCTTACCGCTCGCCAAAAATCGGCGAGCCGCTTTTCCGCTTCCGCCGGCCCACCGCGCGCCAGACCGTCCGCCAGCATCACGGCATTGACGGCGCCGGCGGAAGTGCCGGAAATGCCGTCGATTACCAGGCGTTCGTCATTGAGGATATGTTCCAGCACCCCCCAGGTGAAGGCGCCGTGGGCGCCGCCGCCCTGCAGAGCGAGATTGATGCGTTTGGTGGCTTGCGCGTATTGCCGCTGCTCGCGAGCGGGCAACAGCGCCGCGAAAAAGTTCTTCATGAGACCTAATTCCGACTCGCGTGAACCAGTCCGACCTCAGACCGGCCCGACGACGCGCGCCGTGCGATCCTCGGTCCGGCAATGACTAGCTCACGCCGCCGTCCAGCCGCCATCGATGGAAAGATTGGCGCCGGTGATCGATGTCGCGGCGTCGGAACAAAGATAGACGGCGAGCGCCGCGACCTCGTCGACCGTGACGAATTCCTTGGTTGGCTGCGCGGCCAGGAGCACGTCGCGCTTGACTTGCTCCGCGGTCAGCCCGCGCGCCTTCATGGTGTCGGGAATTTGCCTCTCCACCAGCGGCGTCCACACATAGCCGGGACTGATGCAGTTGGCGGTGATGCCGAAGGTCGCGACTTCAAGCGCAACCGTCTTGGTGAGGCCGGCAAGCCCATGCTTGGCGGAAACGTAGGCGCATTTGAACGGGGATGCGACCAGCGAATGGGCGGAGGCGGTGTTGATGATGCGGCCCCATCGGCGCGTCTTCATGCCGGGAATCGCCGCGCGGATGGTGTGGAACGCAGCGGAAAGATTGATGGCAATGATCTCCTGCCATTTCTCGATAGGGAATTCCTCGATCGGCGAGACGTGCTGGATGCCGGCATTGTTGACGAGCACGTCGAGCCTGCCGAATGTTTGCTCGGTATCGCGCACCATGGCGGCGATTTCCGTCGGCTTGGTCATGTTCGCGCCCGAGTACAATGCCCTGACGCCAAACTCCTTCTCGATAGCGCTGCGTTCCTTCTCGATGGCGGCCTTGTCGCCGAAACCGTTGATGGTAACGTTCGCGCCTTGCGCGGCGAGCGCCCGGGCAACGGCAAGCCCGATGCCCGAAGTCGAGCCGGTGATGAGCGCAGTCTTTCCTTTCAACATGACAAGTCCTCAGTTCGGAACGGCGCCTGCCGTGTGCCAGCGTCAGATACGGAGCAAAGTGCGGCCGGGTGATCGGCGGAAATCCATACGGAATGTGGGGCGCCTGTTATTGCAGCGCAACATCGAAAGCGATGACCCGCTCACCTTTTCGCGATTCGATCCGAAGGGGTTACAATAAAGGGTCTTCAGGGAATCGAGTGGGTGAATTTAGGGTCTGGATGCTGGCAAACCCGCGCATTTCCTAGGTAATTTGCATTTCAGCTGGGCTTGGAATTTGGCATGCA
>JAKAPE010000380.1 GCA_021811945.1 Pseudomonadota bacterium
CGATCTCGCGGTCCCAGGCGCGTTGGGCATGCTCGACGAGGCGCGCATCGGGACAGGCCTTGCGGTCGAGCGGCACCGGCGGCGTGGCAACGTTCTCGTAGCCGCCGCGTGCGCCGTGGGCGGCGCGGCGGTGATTGCGCACCACCCGCAGCATCGCTTCGCGGTTTTCGGCAAAACGCGGGAAGGCGCCAAGCTCGGCCGCCATTTCCGCCGACGTGGCGTAGGCGACCCCGGTCATGATCGCGGACAGCGCGCCGCTGACGGCGCGACCAGCATCGGAGTCGTAGGGCATGGCCGACGACATCAACAGGCCGCCGAGATTGGCGTAGCCTAGGCCCAGCGTGCGAAATTCGTACGAACGCTGCGCGATCTCGCGCGAGGGAAACTGCGCCATCAGCACGGAGATTTCGAGCACGACGGTCCACAGCCGCACGGCGTGCTCGAAGCCTTCGATGTCGAAGGCAAGATCCGCACCTCTCCCCGCTTGCGGGGAGAGGTCGGAATGCGCGCCGGCGCGCATTCCGGGTGAGGGGGCGTCTCCACGAGTCCGAACTTGCGAAGAAGCCCCCTCACCCCGACCCTCTCCCCGCACGCGGGGAGAGGGAGAAGCGGGTTTTTGGAACGCCAGCAAATTCAGCGATGCGAGATTGCACGCCGTATCGTCGAGGAACATGTATTCCGAGCACGGGTTCGAGGCGATGATCGGGCCCGAGGCGGCGCAGGTGTGCCAGTCGTTGACGGTGGTGTGGAATTGCAGGCCGGGATCGGCGCTCGCCCAGGCCGCATAGCCGATCTTCTCCCAGAGTTCGCGCGCCTTCACCGTCTCGGCGACCTTTCCCGGCCGGGTGCGCCAGAACAAATCCCAGTCGCGATCGGCCTCGACGGCCTTGAGAAACTCGTCGGTCACCCGCACCGAGTTGTTGGAATTCTGCCCGGACACCGTGAGATAGGCCTCCGAATCCCAATCGGTGTCGTAGATCGGGAAATCGATGTCCTTGTAGCCCTGCTTGGCGAACTGGACGACGCGGCGGATGTAATTGTCGGGCACATGATGCTTGCGCGCCGCCCTGATCTCGCGGCGCAAGACCGGATTCTTCTCCGGGTCGAAGCAATCGTCACCCGAGCCTTCGCAGTTGACGCAGGCCTTGAACACCGCGCGCAGGTGTTTTTGGTTGATCTTCGAGCCGGTGACGAGGCTTGCCACCTTCTGCTCCTCGACGACCTTCCAGTCGATGAACTGCTCGATGTCGGGGTGGTCGACGTCGACGATCACCATCTTCGCCGCCCGGCGCGTGGTGCCGCCCGATTTGATGGCGCCGGCCGCGCGGTCGCCGATCTTCAAGAAACTCATCAGGCCGGAAGACTTCCCGCCGCCCGACAGCCTTTCGCCCTCGCCGCGCAGCTTTGAGAAATTGGAGCCGGTGCCGGAGCCGTATTTGAACAGGCGGGCCTCGCGCACCCATAAATCCATGATCCCGCCCTCGTTGACGAGGTCGTCGGCGATCGACTGGATGAAGCAGGCGTGCGGCTGCGGATGCTCATAGGCGGTGGTCGCCTTCGTGAGCTCCTTGGTTTCGAAATCGACGTAGAAATGGCCCTGGCTCGGCCCGTCGATGCCGTAGGCCCAGAAGAGGCCGGTGTTGAACCATTGCGGCGAATTCGGCGCCACCATCTGCATCGCCAGCATGCAGCGCAGCTCGTCGAAGAAGGCGCGGGCGTCACCCTCGGCATCGAAATAGCCGCCCCTAAAACCCCAATAGGTCCAGGTGCCGGCGAGACGGTCGAACACCTGCCTGCACGAGGTCTCGCTGATGAAGCGCTCGCTTTCCGGCAATGCATGCAAGGCTTCCGCATCAGCGACGCTGCGCCATAGCCAGGAAGGAATGCGCTCTTCTTCGACCTTCTTCAGGCGCGCAGGCACGCCGGCCTTGCGGAAATATTTCTGCGCCAGAACGTCGGCGGCAACCTGGGACCACGCTTGGGGCACCTCGACGCCGTCGGCGTGAAAGACAACCGAGCCATCGGGATTGCGGATTTCGCTCGTCGTAAGACGGAAGACGATGTCCGCGTATGAGGATTGCCCCTCTTTGGTATAGCGCCGCTCGATCCGCATCTTTATGCCCCTTTTTCACGTCACTTAAGCCCTGCGCTCTGAGCCGGCGGCGCCGCAAATACACCCACATAACGTATGACGCCGACAGCTTCCTGGCGACGCGGGGCAGCGAATTTGGTCCGCGCCCCCGCCCCTCCTCGCCTCAAAACCTCACCTCCCCTCGCGTGATCTGCCCGCTTCCGGCGATTAGCCGCTGCGGGCAAAAAAGCAGCCTCCCCCGTGCCATCGCCGGCGCGGAGCGGCCCCACGCACCCTCTTGGAGAGCTCGGCGGACCTTGGTACCCCGCGCCGAACATCAGAAGGCTAGGACAGACCCGTCGCGCCGGTCAAGACTTAGTATGAAAATCTGAATCAACCCCTAAATGTGGGGATTGTGGGGACGAATCGTTGATGCCCGCAAGTATCGGATATCGGGGAAGGAATCGAAAGCGCGCGGCGAGCAGCGGATATTTTTTGGCCTTGACCGATGCATTGGGACGGACCTGCCCCACCTTCATCGCAGACCTGGATCGATAAGCGAGCGGCCACGTGGCCAAGGGCCCGCTCGGATCAGTCATGCAACTGTCCCGCAATGGCGCGGGTTTGTCGCTGATTCCGAGTGAAAAAGCCCGACAAAATCGGTGCTTCGCCGCCCTTTCGTCCGCTTGACTTCATCCAACACGCTGAATTAGCCCGAAGTTACCGCGATCGCGAGACAGAAGCCGCTGATCCGACTCGCTGATTTACAAATCGGCGGCTTGGCTACTGGCTACAATCTGGCGGGTACATCAAGCAACTGGAAAGCCCGCTCTTGGACCTGAGTGAGTTTCGGGTAGAGCACGAAAGTGGCATCGGGGCTCTGCGCCATCGCCA
>JAKAPE010000102.1 GCA_021811945.1 Pseudomonadota bacterium
GACGTCGCCTATGTGCATGACGGCGCGCCGCCGCAGACCAACCTGGTCCGCGTCAACGGGGCGCATGCGGTGCTGATGACGATCCTCAAGGCCGGCGCCGCTTCGACGCTCAACGTCATCGACGGCATCAAATCGCTGCTGCCGCGGGTCGAGGAGAGTATGCCGCGGAGTCTTAATTTGCATGCCGTCGGCGATCAGTCGATCTTCGTTAAGGCCGCCGTTTTCGGCGTGATCCGCGAGGCCGCGCTTGCTGCCGCGCTGGTCGGTTTTATGATCCTCTTGTTTCTCGGCAGTTGGCGCTCGACGGTGATCATCCTCATCGAGATTCCGCTCGCCATTTTGTTTTCTCTGGTGGCATTGTCCTGGCTCGGCGAGACGATCAACGTCATGACGCTCGGCGGCCTCGCGCTTGCCGTCGGCATTCTGGTCGACGACGGAACCGTCACCATCGAAAACATCAACTACCATCTCGAACAGGGCAAAGAGGTCGAGCGGTCGATCATGGACGGGGCGCAGCAGATCGTCATCCCGGCCTTCGTCACGCTGTTGTGCCTGTCCATCGTGTTCGTGCCGATGTTCCAGCTCGGCGGCGTCGCCGGCTATCTGTTCCGGCCGATGGCGGAAGCCGTGGTGTTCGCGCTGGTCGGCTCTTTCACGCTGTCGCGCACGCTCGTTCCGACCATGGCCAATTACCTCTTGCACCGCCATCAGGACACCCACGGGCATGCCGATGATGTCGTCGCGACGGCGCGGCGCAGCCGCAACCCGCTCAAGCGCCTCCAACAGGCGTTCGATGGCCGCTTCATGCGCATCCGCGACGGTTACCGTGCGCTGTTGTTGCTCGCGCTCGCCCGTCCAAAGACGTTCATGGCCGGCTTCCTCGCCTGCGTCGTCCTCTCCTTCGGCCTGTGGCCGTTCCTCGGCGAGAACTTCTTTCCCAACGTCGATGCCGGCCAGATCCTGATGCATGTGCGGGCCCAGCCCGGCACCCGCATCGAGGAGACGGCGCGGCTGTTCGGCCTCGTGGAGCGGACGGTCCGCCGGGTCATCCCGCCCGATCAGCTCGACAACATCGTCGACAACATCGGGCTGCCGTTTTCCGGCATCAACATGGCCTATCAGAACACTGGAACGATCGGCCCGGAGGACGGCGACGCGTTGATCAGCCTCACGGAGGATCATGCCCCGACGGCCACCTTCGTCAAGGAGTTGCGGACCATCCTGCCGCAGGAATTTCCCGGCGTGACGTTCTCATTCCTTCCGGCCGACATCGTGTCGCAAATCCTCAATTTCGGCTTGCCGGCGCCGATCGACGTGCAGGTCATCGGCAATAAGCAAGCGGCCAACTACGCTTATGCCACCGAGTTGCTCAAGCGCATCCGCACGGTGACCGGCATCGCCGACCTGCGCATCCAGCAGGTGTTCAACTATCCGCAGATCAACGTCAAAGTCGATCGGACGCTGGCCGGCGAAGTTGGGCTGACCCAGCGCGACGTCGCCAACAGCCTGCTGGTGACGCTCTCCGGCAGCGTGCAGGTGAAGCCGAATTTCTGGTTGAACACCGAGAACGGCGTCTCCTATCCGATCGTCGCGCAGATGCCGCAGTACCGCATCGACACCATTTCGGACCTGGTCAACGTGCCGATCACCTCGGCACATACCAAGACGCCGCAATATCTTGGCGGACTTGCCAAAATCACGCCGGGGCCGAGCGCAGGCGTCGTCTCCCACTATAACGTGCAGCCGGTCATCGACATCTACGGCGCCGTGCAGGGGCGCGACCTCGGCGCCCTCGCTGGTGACATCGACCGCATTCTGCATGAGACCCGCAAGGACCTGCCGCGCGGCTCCTATGTCGCGCTGCGCGGGCAGGTCCACACCATGACCAGCGCCTTCAGCCAGCTCTATTTCGGGCTGGCCGGCGCCGTCGTGCTCATCTATCTGGTGATCGTGGTCAATTTCCAGTCGTGGCTCGATCCCTTCATCATCATCACGGCATTGCCCGGGGCGCTGGCCGGCATCGTCTGGATGCTGTTCATGACTGGGACGACGCTGTCGGTTCCGGCGCTGACCGGTGCTATCATGTGCATGGGCATCGCAACCGCAAACAGCATCCTGCTCGTGAGCTTCGCCCGCGAAGGATTGGCGCAAGGTCTCGACGCGGCGGCGGCCGCGCTCGAGGCCGGCTTCACGCGTTTCCGCCCGGTGCTGATGACCGCGCTCGCCATGATCATCGGCATGCTGCCGATGGCATTTGCGCTCGGCGAGGGCGGCGAGCAGAATGCCCCGCTCGGCCGCGCCGTGATCGGCGGCCTGCTGGTCGCCACCGCGGCGACGCTGTTCTTCGTACCCACCGTCTTCAGCATTCTGCATGCGCGGCACGAGAGGCCGCCGCCTGCTGAGCCGCAACAGATTGAGCCTCAATCAGACGCTTGAATCGGGAGAACACATGGTTTCGGAAGATCAGCGACCCCCGCGCGACACGGCGCCGACGCCGGCGCCGCGACAGCTGCGCTGGATCGGTCTCATTGCTGCTTTTGTCGCCGTCTTCATCGCAGTATTCGGCATTCTGCAGCGCCGGGGCCACGAGGCCGAAGTCGTCCAATGGACGCGGCAACAGGCGATACCGACTGTCGCGCTGATCACGCCGAAGCGGGGACCTACAGCCGAACACCTGATCCTGCCCGGCACCGTTCAAGCCTGGTACGAGGCGCCGATCTACGCGCGAGTCAACGGCTATCTGAAAGACTGGTACTTCGATTACGGCGCTCATGTGAAGAAAGGCGCCCTTCTCGCCGACATCGAGACGCCGGATCTCGATGCACAACTGTCAGCGGCGCAAGCCACGCTGAATTCGGCCCGAGCGGTGGTCAAGGTGCGGCTGGCCGAACGGCAGTTCGCCGAGACGACCTATGCACGTTGGCGCAACTCGCCCAAGGGCGTGGTCTCGGTGCAGGAGCAGGAGGGCAAAGAGGCCGACTACAACAGCGCCGTCGCCCGCCTCACCGCCGCGATCGCCCAGGTCGCCACCGACCAAGGCAAAGTCGACAATCTCCTGGCGTTGGAAAGCTTCAAGAAAGTTATTGCCCCATTCGACGGCGTCGTGACCGCGCGCGACACCGATATCGGTGCCTTGATCAATGCCGGCAGCGGCACCGGCGGCGGCAACGGGCCGGTGTTGTTCCGCGTCGCCGACATTCACGAAATGCGAATATACGTCCAGGTGCCGCAACAACTGTCCGCCGGCATCGAACCCGGGCTGATCGCCACGCTGCATCTGCCCCAATACCCGGAGAGGACGTTCAAGGCGACCGTCGCCACCACTTCGAACGCCATCAACACCAGCGCCCGCACCCTGTTGGTGGAACTGCATGCCGACAATTCCGACGGCCTGCTGCAGCCGGGCGCCTACGCCAAGGTCGATTTCAAGCTGCCGAGCAATCCTGCCGTCGTGCGCATACCGACCAGCGCGTTGATGTTCCGCGAGCACGGACTAAAAGCAGCGACCGTCGGCCGCGACGACCGCGTCGTGCTCAAGCCGATCGTGCTCGGGCGCAATCTCGGCACCAAGGTCGAAGTCCTCAGCGGGCTGACGGTGGCTGACCGGGTGGTGAACAGCCCGCCGGATTCCCTTGCCGCCGGCGATCTCGTGCGCATTGCCGGCCAGCCACCGGGTTCCAGCGCCGCCGCCATCCGAAAATCAGCCAATCCGGCGGGCGAGAACACGGCAGCCACGCGGACGTCGAAATAGTGGATAAGCGGCAAAACCAAAACCGCGGCAGCGGAACGAGAGCAGACGCGGCAGCGCGGGCACTGCTCGCCCGCCCCAGGCGCTGTCAACGAGGGATATCATGGCGCTCAAGGACCTGCTCGTCTGCGTCGATCAAAACGAAGACTCGCTGTTGCGCCTGCGCTTGGCTGCGGATCTCGCCATCCGGCACGGCAGCCACCTGACCGCCCTTTATGTGCGCGAATTTAGTCGCTCCCAATTGGAGCGGCGCAAGGCGGCGGAACTGGCACTCCAGTCCGCCGCGGCGCTGCATGACCTCGACGACAGTATCGAAGAGGAGATGCACGCAGCGGCGGAACGCTGGCGCTCAACGCTTGAGGCGCTCACGCGCAAGAATCGGGTGGAAGCGGAACTGCAGTCGGTCGACGGTGTCACCGCCGAAGTGATACCGCAGCACGCCCGCTACGCCGATCTGTGCATTCTCGGCCGCGACCTGCCGGAGGGACCGGCTTCCATCGGCTATACGTTCTGCGAGCAGATGCTGTTCGTGACTGGGCGGCCGGTACTTTTCGTCCCCGCCGACCCGTCATTGTCGACGCTTGGCCGACATGTCGTGGTCGCCTGGAACTCGAGCCGGCCGGCCGCCCGTTCGCTCAACGACGCGTTGCCGCTAATCGAGCGCGCGGAGCGGACCACGGTCCTGATAGTCAATCCAGGGGCCTTCATCGGCGCGCACCACGCGCTGCCCGGAGAGCAAATTATCGCGCACTTGCGCCGGCACGGCGCTGCAGCCGAGATCGTGCGCATCGAAAACGTTCCGCCGGGCTCGATTGCCGACAAACTGCAAGCCGAAGCGCGCGCGCTTGGCGCCGACGTGCTCGTTGCCGGCGCCTTCGGCCATCCGCGGCTTTGGGAAAAAATGCTGGGCGGCGTCACCAACGACCTCATGACACGCATGAGCCTGCCGGTTTTCATGTCGCATTGATTCGCGGATTGGGCTCCGCGAATTGACGGCGAAGCGCAGGAAATATAGGTGTTTTATCTCTGCGTCCCGTCCGGAGAGGTGGCCGAGTGGCTGAAGGCGGCGGTTTGCTAAACCGTTATACGGTCTAAAGCCGTATCAAGGGTTCGAATCCCTTCCTCTCCGCCAGTTAGCTAGCGAGCGGGAAGACCGCTACTCGCCCGCCATTGGATCGGGGCGAGCAAGATGTTGAGTCGAGCAAGCCGCGTATTTTCCGCTCATTCCCGCGCAAGCGGGAATCCAGCCGGATTCTCCGGGTCTCCGCTTTCGCTGGGACGAGCGGCTTGAAGACTGACCCACTGCGGGCGGCCAGCTTACTCGCCCGCTAAAATTCCCACGATCAGCGCCATGCGCACGAGCTCGGAAAGGCTCCCCGCCTGCATCTTGTTCATGAGATTGGCCCGGTAAATCTCGACGGTGCGCGGGCTGATGCCGAGGTCGAACGCGATCTGCTTGTTGGCGCGGCCGGCAACCAACCCGGTGAGAACATCGCGCTCGCGCTTGGACAGCGCCGCCATCCGGCCCTCGACCTCGCTGCGTTCGGTAAGGCGTTTGCTTTCGGCGTCGCGCTCTCTGAGCGCCGCGCGCACGCTTGCCAACAAAACCTCGTCGTCAAACGGCTTTTCCAGGAAATCGGCGGCGCCGATCTTCATTGCCTCGACTGCGAGCGGCACGTCGCCGTGGCCCGTGATGATGATGACCGGGATGGCGGCGTCGAGTTCCTTGAGGCGGCGCAACAGGTCGATCCCGCTCAACCCGGGCATGCGCACGTCGGTGATGACGCAACCCGGAAGCTCGGTGTCGGGCAGCGCATCGAGAAAGGCGGCCGCCGACGCGTAGGTTCTGACCTCGATTTTTGCCGTTTGCAGCAGGAACGCGAGCGACTGGCGGATGGCTTCGTCGTCGTCGATCACGTGCACCACGTGCACCAGCCCCTTTTGCAAGGGAGCCTCTGGTACACGAGCGTCTTGCGGTCGGGCCTGTTCAGACGGCATCGCCGACTTCCTCCTTGCTCACGGTCGGCAGCGTGAAGGAGAACACGGTTCCTCCTCCCGGATTGGGGCGCGCAACGATCGAGCCGCCATGCGCCTCGACGATGGTGCGCGAGATCGACAGGCCTACGCCCATGCCGTCGCGCTTGGTGGTGATAAAGGGCTGGAACAGTTGCGCGGTCACCTCGGGCGCCAACCCGGTTCCGGTGTCGGCGACGTTGATGGCGACCAGGTTGTCAGCTTCCGAGACCGCGGAGACGACGAGCTCGCGCCTTTCCGATTCCTCCATCGCCTCGATCGCGTTGCGCATCAGATTGAGCAGAACCTGCTGCACCTGCACCTTGTCGGCAAGCACGTAATCGACTCTGGGATCGAAGGCGAAGCGCACAAGCACGCCGCGGTCCTTGGCGCCGACGAGAGCGAGCGCGCTCGCCTCCTCCACGAGCTTCCTCACGTCCTCGACCCGCCGCTCGCTCTCGCCGCGGGCCACGAAGTCGCGCAGTCGGCGGATGACCTCGCCCGCTCGAAGCGCCTGATCGGCCGCCTTGTCCATGGCGTCGCGCACGACGACGGCATGTTCGTCGGTGCTGTCCCGCAACAGCCGGCGCGATCCTTTCATATAGTTGGCAATCGCCGAGAGCGGCTGGTTAAGCTCGTGCGCGAGGGCGGAGGCCATCTCGCCCATGGCGGTCAAGCGCGACATGTGCACGAGCTCGGCCTGCAACTGCTGCAGCCTCGCTTCGGTCTGCTGCCGCGCGGTGAGATCGCGAATAAAGCCGGTAAAATAGCGCGTGCTGCCCACGCGCATCTCGCCGACCGCAAGTTCCATGGGAAAGGTCGAGCCGTTGCGGCGCTCGCCGACCACGACCCGGCCGATGCCGACGATACGCCGCTCGCCGGTGCGCAGGTAGCGCTCGAGATAGGCGTCGTGATTCTCCCGATAGGGCGAGGGCATCAGCAGGTTGACGTTCTCTCCAACCACATCGGCGGCGGCGTAGCCAAACAACCGCTCGGCTGCCGCACTGAACGATTGCATGATGCCGCGCTCATCGATGACGACCATGGCCTCGGGAATGCTGTCGAGTATGGAGTTCAGGTGCGCTTCGCGGGAAGCGGCAGTCTCCGCGCTCGCTGCGGCCGAGAGCCGCGAGCGGCGCAACAGTTCGCCGCCCCATGAGGCCCCGACGCCGACCATGGCGAAGCCACAGGCGTCGAAGATATCGATACCAACAAGGGTACGATGATGGGCGAGGGAAGCCAAAGCCAGCACCAGGCCAAGAATGGTCGCGAGCACCCCCGGCCCCCAGCCCCCGAATGCCGCCGCGATCAGGGTCGCTAGCATGAAGAAGATATAGGGCGCCTGGCCGCTCAGGATCGATTCGAGCGCCAGACGGATGCCGAGCGCCACGGCCACAGCCAGAATCGCAATGCCATAGGGAACAGCGGCTACAACCCAAGCCGGAATCTTCCATCCCGGCTGGGAGGCGTCTTCGGGCGCGTGCGATCGCGAATGAGGCATGGCTTCTGCCACAGCAAGTGCTGGTGACTATCGAGCTTTATTGCCTTATCGGGCTTTTTGGCGACGGAGCCGCGATGCTCCAAGGCCGCGCCAAATCCCTGCGGCCAAAGCACTTTCGCCCAAATTGCCGGTCCTGCAAAGGCCGAAAGGAGTGCCAGCGCGCCAAGGCCCCAGCAAAGGCTTTAGGCGGAGGCTTCGGGCGCGGGCCGTCCGACGGCTCCCTCCGGGATAACCCTTAGGGGCATTATCTGAATTTTCCCGCGCGGTGCGGCGTTTACCAATAGTCTCCGACATCCCCGGAGATAAGAGCCATGCTCCCTCAGCCCGCCGTCGGCACCGATCATCCTCTACACCGCTTCGGCCCGCAAACGCGCCGCGCGCAACCGGCTTCGCGCCATGCCGCCGCGCTCGCGCACGAAAACGAAACACTCGCGCACGCCATGCAGCTCATGGGCGCGACCATGTCGTATCCGCACAATGCGGAGATTTTCGGCGAGAACGAGCCGGCCGAGTATCTTTACAAGGTCGTCAGCGGCAGCGTGCGCACCTACAAAATCCTCACCGACGGGCGTCGCCAGATCGGCGGTTTTTATCTAGCGGGCGACATTTTCGGGCTGCAGTTCGCCGACGAGCATACGTTTTCGGCAGAGGCCATCACCGATACCAAGGTGCTTGTGGTCAAGCGCAGCACCCTTGCGGCGCTGGCCGGCCGCGATGCCGCCGTTGCCCGCGAGCTGTTTACTCTTGCCGGCCGCGAACTCAAGCGGGTGCAGGAGCGCATTCTGCTCCTGGTCAAGAGCGCGCAGGAGCGCGTGGCCGGTTTCCTCATAGAGATGGCGGAGCGCGCCGCGGCAGGCAATATCGTTGAACTGCCGATGTCGCGCCAGGACATTGCCGATTATCTCGGCTTGACCATCGAAACCGTATCGCGCACGCTCACCGGCCTCGAAAGCACCGCTGCAATCGAGGTGCCGTCCTCGCGGCGTATCGTCTTGCGTAACCGTTCCGCGCTCAACCGTCTTAACGGTTAGGCGGCAGTTCGGACAATTGATGTTCCGGACCTGATCCCGCCAAGGCCGGTTATCGCAAAGATCTTGCGTCACGGGATCGGCGAGGGGTAGCGGCGATTGTTCGCTAACGGAACAATCGATGCAAGGTGGGAAAAGGCCATGCAAGTCCGGGATGTGATGACGCGCAACATTATCTCGGTCAACACCGACGACACGGTACTGCGAGCGGCGCAATTGATGTTGCAGAACCGGATCAGCGGCCTGCCGGTCGTCGACGCTCAGGGCGCGCTTGTCGGCGTGGTGACGGAAGGGGATTTTTTGCGCCGCGACGAGATCGGGACGCAGCGGCGGCGGCCGAAATGGCTGGAGTTTCTGGTCGGCCCCGGCCGGCTTGCCGGCGAATATGTGCGGACCTCCGGCAGAAAGGTCGCCGAAATCATGAGTGCCGATCCGGTGACCGTCGGCGAAGACGATACGCTGGACACCGTGGTCGAGCTGATGGAGCGACGCCGCATCAAGCGACTTCCGGTCTTGCGCGACGGCCAACTCGTCGGCATCGTCAGCCGCGCCAATCTCCTGCAGGCTCTCGCCAGCCTCGCGCGGGAGAGAGAAAGCCCTGCCGGCGACGACGCAGCAATCCGCGAGCGCATTCTCGCGGTGCTCGGCAAGGAGTCGTGGGCGCCGCGGATCAACGTCGTGGTCAACAACGGCGTCGCCGAATTATGGGGCACGGTCACCGACGAGCGCGAGCGCTACGGGGTCGTCGTCGCCGCCGAGAATGTCGCTGGCGTGATCAAGGTCCGCGATCATCTGGTGTGGGTCGAGCCGATGTCCGGGATGTCGTTACGCTCGCCCGAGGACGAAGCCGAGGCGCAAGGCGAGCCGACGGTGCCGAACCCGCTGCCGTGAGTGCGGGGACGCGTGCGCCGCGCCGGCGGCGGGCGTGACCGCAATTGCACTGCCAGCCTCCCGTCAGCGGAAGCGCATCTCGGCGCCATATTGATTCAGACGAAGATTCTGGATTCGATCTAAGCCAATTTCTTGATCCACATCAAAGACCATCACGCTGTTTGCCCATATGTGGTTTACCATTTCTCGGCTGCCGATCTTCGCGGGGATGATCCATGGCGCAAGCACGCGGACAAGTGAAATATATGACGTTCGGCGAAGGCGGCCTGACGATCGCCTTTTCCGCTTTGGCGCTGCTCTCGATTGTTGTTGCAGCCAAGGCCTATACCCCAGGATACGCTTTCCATGCCTACCTGTTTGCGGCGGCGAGTGTTGCCGCGGTATTCGCCATCGTTAATCGCTATTTCGAGCGCAGCGACAAACCGGTGCCGCTCGTCATCGACGGCAAGCCCAATTACAATATGGGGCCGGTCAAGCTCGCGACAGTCTTGTCCGTATTCTGGGGCATTGCCGCGTTTGCGGTCGGCCTGTGGATCGCGCTCGAACTGGCCTATCCGGCCTTCAATTTCAACATTCCCTATATCGAGTTCGGCCGGATGCGTTCGCTGCACACCAGTGCGGCGATTTTCGCGTTCGGCGGCAACATTCTGATTGCCACGTCCTTTTATGTAGTGCAGCGCACCTCTCGGGCGCGGCTCGCCGGCGATCTCGCCCCCTGGTTCGTGGTGCTCGGCTACAATCTCTTTGTCGTCATCGCCGGCACCGGCTATCTCCTCGGCATCACGCAGGCGAAAGAATATGCCGAGCCGGAATGGTATGCCGACCTCTGGCTGACCATCGTATGGGTCACCTATCTGCTGGTTTATCTCGGCACCATCATGCGGCGCACCGAGCCGCACATCTATGTCGCCAATTGGTTCTATCTCGCTTTCATCGTCACCATCGCCGTCCTCCACCTCGGCAACAATCCCGCCGTTCCGGTGTCGATTTTTTCCCCGAAGTCCTACATCGTCTGGTCCGGCGTGCAGGATGCGATGGTGCAATGGTGGTACGGCCATAACGCCGTCGGCTTCTTCCTCACGGCCGGCTTCCTCGGCATGATGTACTATTTCATCCCCAAGCGCGCCGAGCGGCCCGTCTACTCCTATCGCCTGTCGATCATCCACTTTTGGGCGCTCATCTTCCTCTACATCTGGGCCGGTCCGCACCACCTGCACTACACCGCGCTGCCGGACTGGACGCAGACGCTGGGCATGACCTTCTCGGTGATGCTGTGGATGCCGTCGTGGGGCGGCATGATCAACGGGCTGATGACGCTCTCGGGGGCTTGGGACAAGCTGCGCACCGATCCGGTGCTGCGCATGATGGTCCTTGCCGTCGCCTTCTATGGCATGTCCACCTTCGAAGGACCGGTGATGTCGATAAAGGCGGTCAATTCGCTGTCCCACTACACCAATTGGACGATCGGGCACGTGCATTCCGGCACGCTCGGCTGGGTTGGCTTCATCTCCTTCGGTGCGATCTACTGCCTGGTGCCCTGGCTGTGGAACCGCCCCCTCTACTCTCTCCGCCTGGTTGGCTGGCATTTCTGGATCTCAACCGTCGGCATCATCGTCTACATCGCCTCGATGTGGGTCGGCGGAATCCTGCAAGGCCTGATGTGGCGGGCTTACACCAATCTCGGCTTTCTCGAATATTCCTTCGTCGAGACGGTCCAAGCAATGCATCCGTTCTATGTGATCCGCGCGATCGGCGGCGGCCTGTACCTCATCGGCGCGCTGGTCATGGCCTACAACGTGTGGCGGACGGTCTATCCGCGCGAGCGACTGGTTCCCGCCGTCGGCCTCGCCCCGGCCGCGTAGGAGCACCGCCATGTCGAGCCCAATGCCGAGCCATGTATCGAGCGCCACCTCGCTGTGGCACAAACACTGGCTTCTCGAGCGCAACTCGATGCTGCTGTTGCTTGCAATCGTGATTGTGATCGCGATCGGCGGCCTGGTCGAGGTCGTGCCGCTGTTTTATCTGCGCAGCACGATCGAAACGGTGTCGGGCATGCGGCCCTATACGCCGCTCGAACTTTTGGGCCGCAACATCTACGTGCGCGAGGGCTGTTACCTCTGCCATTCTCAGATGGTCCGCCCGCTGCGCGACGAGGTCGAGCGGTACGGCCATTATTCGCTGGCGGCCGAGAGCGAATACGACCATCCGTTCCAGTGGGGTTCCGAACGTACCGGCCCCGACCTCGCCCGCGTCGGCGGCAAATATTCCGACGCCTGGCACCGCGATCATTTGCGCAACCCGCGTTCGGTGGTGCCCGGTTCGATCATGCCAGCCTTTCGCTGGCTGTTCATGACCGACCTCGACTACAGCCATATCGCCCAGCACCTCCGCGTGCAGGCGCTGCTCGGCGTACCCTATACAAAGGAGATGATCGCGCACGCGCTTGCCGACGTGCGCGCGCAGGACACTTCGGACGTCTCCGGCGCTGCAGCGCTCGCGAAACGCTATCCCAAGGCGCTCTCGCGCGACTTCGCCGGCATTCCGGGCCGCATCACCGAAGCCGACGCGCTGATCGCGTACCTGCAGATGCTGGGCACGCTGGTCGACTTCAAGCTCTACAACGACAAGGCCAACATCCGCTGAGGAGAAAACCGTGTCGCCCACCTATGAGGCCCTCTCGCATTTCGCCCGCACCTGGGGGCTGGTCTATTTTCTCGTGCTGTTTGCCGCGGCGCTCATTTATGCGCTGTGGCCGTCGCGCCAGAAGCAGTTTGACGAATCGGCACGCGTGCCGCTGCGGGAGGACTGATCAATGAAAGATCAAAGAAAACGCGGTCCGAAGCCACCGGCGGCCGTCGGCAAGACCGGCCATGAATGGGACGGCATTGAGGAACTGAACACGCCGCTGCCGCGCTGGTGGCTGTGGCTGTTCTACGCGACGATCGTCTGGGCGATCGGCTACTGGGTGGTTTATCCGGCTTGGCCGCTGGTGGCCACCTACACCCACGGCGTGTTCAACTGGCACGCGCGCAGCGCCGTCGAGACCGCGCTCGCGTCGCTGCGGACGAAGCGCCGTCCGATGATGAGGCGTCTCGGCGCGGCCTCGTTGCAGGAAATCGCGTCGACGCCGGAACTGCTTGATTTTGCCCGCGCCCTCGGCGGCCGCGCTTTTGCCGACAATTGCGCGCCGTGCCACGGCGCCGGCGGCGGCGGCGCCAGAGACTATCCCAACCTCACCGACGACGACTGGCTTTGGGGCGGCAAGCTCGCCCAGATTCAGCAGACCATCACCCACGGGGTGCGCTCGGACGATCCGAAGGGTCACCAGGGCGATATGCCGGCCTGGGGCAGCACGCTCAAGCCCGTGCAAATCTCGACGGTAGCCGACTACGTGCGCTCGCTGTCTGGACTAAGCGTTGAGCCGGGCGCCGATCTCGCCGCCGGCAAGAAAATCTTTGCCGCCAACTGCTCGCCCTGTCACGGGCCGGAGGGGAAAGGCAACCAGCAGATCGGCTCGAAAAATCTGACCGACGATATCTGGCTCTACGGGTCCGACAAACAGACCCTTGTGCAAACGATTACCAACGGCAGCGACGACGTGATGCCGGCCTGGGGGCAAAAACTCGACCCCGTCACGATCAAGGCGCTCGCGGTCTATGTGTGGTCGCTCGGCGGCGGAGAAAAGTAACGGATGCAGCCTGCGCTTGCCGAGCTGGTCGATGGTGCGGCGCGAACGGCGCTCACTCCGCGCCCGCTCGATTCCAATCTGCCGGAGGAGGAGCCGCCGCTCTACACCGCACGGAGAAAGGTATATCCGCAGGGCGTGCGCGGCACGTTCCGCCGCCTGAAATGGGCGGTGCTGATCGTCACGCTCGGCATTTATTATCTGCTGCCGTTCGTGCGCTGGTATCGCGGGCCAAACGCGCCGAGCCAGGCCGTGCTGATCGATTTTCCCGGCCGGCGATTCTATTTCTTCTTCATCGAGATCTGGCCGCAGGAAATCTATTATATCACCGGCCTGCTCATCCTCGCCGCAATGGTATTGTTCTTGATGAACGCCGTCGCCGGCCGGATATGGTGCGGCTATCTGTGCCCGCAGACGGTGTGGACCGACCTCTTTCAGGCCATCGAACGCTGGATCGAAGGCGACCGACGCGATCACCTCCAGCGTGATCTAAAGCCGTGGACCATCGACCGCCTGGCGCGGGCCGGGTCGAAGCATTTTCTGTGGGTGATGATCGCGTGGTGGACCGGCGGCGTCTGGGTCCTCTACTTCGCCGACGCGCCGACCCTGGTCAAAGAGCTGGCGACATTCCAGGCGCCGCTACTCGCCTATGCCTTCATCGGACTTTTGACCTTTACGACTTACACGCTCGCCGGCTGGATGCGCGAGCAGGTCTGCATCTACATGTGTCCATGGCCGCGCGTTCAGGCGGCCATGACCGATGAATATGCGCTCAACGTCACCTACCGCTACGATCGCGGCGAGCCGCGCGCCTCGCTGAAGAAAGCCGAGCTTTTGCGCGCGCACCACCAGCCGGCGGGCGACTGCATCGACTGTCAGCAGTGCGTGCATGTCTGCCCGACCGGAGTCGATATCCGCACCGGCCCCGCGCTCGGCTGCATTCAATGCGGCCTATGCATCGATGCCTGCGACGCCGTGATGGCCAAGGTCGGTCGGCCCGCCCGCCTCATCGGCTACGACACCGAAATGAACGCCAAGCGCCGGCAGGCAGGGCAAAAATCGATCTACCACGTCGTGCGCACGCGCACGGTGCTCTATGCGGCGATCATCGTCGCGGTCGGCGCGGTAATGCTCTATGCATTGGC
>JAKAPE010000103.1 GCA_021811945.1 Pseudomonadota bacterium
AGGCACCAAGGGCGATGAGATGCGTTGATCGAACGTATAGAGTTCCGGCCTGGCCTGACGGCGAATTTCGATGACGTCACGAAACCCCTTGGTCGCGACCAAGGCCGTTGGACCGCCCCGCCGTTCGATCAGCGTGTTGGTGCCGACCGTCGTGCCGTGGCAGATCGCGGCGCCTACAACGTCCCGCAGCGCCGCGACCCGGTCTAGCGCTGCCATGAATGCGCGGGCGGGGTCATCCGGCGTCGACGGTATTTTGAAAGCGAGCACACAGCCGCCCTGCGCCGGGTCGAGCAGAGCGACGTCGGTAAACGTGCCGCCGACATCGATGCCGATGCACAGGGTAGTCAAGACCCCTCGCGCTCGATCTCTGCCAGCGCGTCGGCAAAGCGGTCCATATGGCGCTGCAGGCTGACATCTACTCGCAGGAAGCGCTTGCCCAACCCACGGAAGGAGATTGAGCCATCCTTCACTATGACGCCGCGTTTCAGCAATGCCTCGAATACGCCGGTGGAGTCGAAGCGGTCGGTGTCGAGAATTTCGACGAGGAAGAAATTGGCACGGGACTGCGGCACCATGCGGAAGGCGCGCAGACCGGAGAGTCGCTGCGCCACATAGCTGCGCATTTCGGCCACCATAGCGACTGTGCGCTTGACATGCACGTCATCCTTCAGCGCGGCGATCCCGCCGGCGAGTTGCGCCTGGCCGAGATTCCAGGTCGGCTTGGCGTTCCACAGCGGCTGGATGATCGAGGCGGCCGCCACGCCGAAGCCGATGCGCAAGCCGGCCAGGCCGAACGCCTTGGAGAAGGTACGCAGCACGATCAGGCTCGGATAGTCGGGCAGCAAATGGATGCTGCCATCGGTTTCGGTGAAGTGGATATAGGCCTCATCCAGCACAACCAGCGTGTCACCAGCGGCGTCGCAGATTTGTCGAATGTCGGCCTCCGTCATGAAGCGGCCGGACGGGCTATGAGGGTTGGTGATGAAGGCGATGGCCGGGCGCAATGCGCGCAGCTGCTCGATAAAGGCCTCGATCGGCAGGGTGAAATCCCGACCGAGTGGAACGTAAACCGGCACGCGACCATCGTTCTCAGTGTAAATATGGTAGATCGGGAAACAGGGTTCCATCATCAGAACCGTCTCGCCGGGCGCTGCGAAAGTGCGGATGAGGGTGGCGATGATCTCCGTCTCGCCGGCGCCGCATACGACCTGGTCAGCCGCCACGCCGTAACGCGCCGCGATGGCACGGCGTAGAGACTCGTTCGTCCAGGACGGATAGATGTCGAGGATGCCAAGCGAGTCTGCCACCGCCGCTTGCGCCAAAGGCGAGGCACCGAAAGGGTTTTCCGCGGATCCCAGCTTGGCCACGGCGTCGAGCGGCAGGCCGGTCAGCCCCGCGACATACTCGCGCGAGAGCCCCGGCGTGTATGGCTCGCGGTCGATCAAGATCGGGTTACTGACATGGACCATGCGTGCCTCCAGATTGGGCGCGAACTCCCGGGACGAAGTCGCCGGGCGCGTTGCGACGACCATGAGTGTCGGACTACACCCCCGGTTGGGTCAACGCGTACAAGCGGCAATTCGACGGCGAATGTAGTCAGACCAGGGGGTCGGAGAACACGTCCGCCGGGCGCCGCTCAAGTAGGCCCCTTATGATCCGCATGGCGCGGTTCAGCCGGCTATCCGTCAGCGCGCCGCCAAGACTGATGCGAATGGCCTGCGGAGCGGGATTGGCATCAACGGTGAACACTTCGGCCGGCGAGACATGCACGCCCGCACTAGCCAATTGGCTGGCAAAATCGATGCCCCGCCATGGCGCGGGCAAATCCAGCCAGGTGTGATATAGCCCGGAGGCGCTCTGCAGCGTCAGACCAGGTAGCACGGCCGAAACCAAGGCGGCGCGGCGGGCTGATTCCTTGCGGTGCCAAAGGATCAGGCGCTGCGCCGTGCCGGTTCTGATCCATTGCGAGGCCAATTCTGCCGCGAAACCGGAAACGGACCAAGTGGTGGCGTGAACGATGCTAGCCAATGCACGCGCAGTCCCAAGTGGGCCGAGCAGGTAGCCGACGCGCAGACCGGGCGCCAAGCATTTCGACGTTCCGCAGATATAATAAGCAAGGTCCGGTACATGCCGTGACAAGGGGTGCGGTGCAGCTTCCAAGACGTGGCCGCAAACGTCATTCTCGATGACCGGCACATGGTGGCGGGCCAGGATCTCAGCGACTGCCGCCCGGCGCTCTGCCGGCATGGTGATGGTGGTGGGATTATGGCCGGAAGGCGTGAGGATCACTGCGTCTGGGCGCCGCTCGCAGCACAGCGCATCGAGCGCGTCTGGCCGCATTCCACGCACGTCGCAGACCACGCCGTGCAACTTTAACCGTAAGGTAGCGGCCATACGCGCAATGCCCGGGTAGTTCAGCGCTTCCGTCAACACGGTGTTGCCTGGCTGCGTCAGATGCAGCAGGCTGACAAGCAGCGCGTGCTGAGTGCCGCAGCACAGAGTTACACCCGCCGCGCTGGCGCCCATGCCGCGCAGTGCGGCCCAAGCTGCGCCGGCCTCGCGATGGCGCCAGGCGCCCTCAGGCGGCATGTAGGTCAGCAACTCTTCGATGTCGACAGAGACGGCTACCCGCGCCAGGCCGCGGCGGAACAGGTTAGCCCGGGCGCCGATCGGCAAGGCGTTCAGCGCCAGGTCGATGGCGCCGGCCGGATCCGGTGTATCCCTCGGCAGGGTGGCCGGCGCCGCATTGCGCCTGGCGGCAAAAGTACCGCGCCCGGCGGTCCCCGTGGTGATACCGCGCTGGGCCGTCTCGCTATACGCCCGGGTTATGGTGCGCAAGCTGACGCCAAGGCGTGCTGCTAGGTCCCGATGCGTCGGCAAGCGTTGCCCGGCGGGGAGCGCGCCGTTGGCTACGGCCTCCACGATAGCGTCGGCTATACGCTGGTACAACGGCCCGGCGAAGCGTGACAGATCGGGCGTCCAGCCAAGCGGCGGCGAAGCGGCGTCAAGAGAGGCAGGGGGGAGGACAATGAAGCGGATTGTATGCATCCGCTTCACGCTAATCGACGCTCACAAGGGCTGTCAATGCAACGAGCCGGGCAATTAATCCGCCCATGAGCACTTTCGTGTTTCTTGTTAACAGATTAATAAAACTAAACGTAAGAGGGGCAAAAGTGTGGGTGACGGCTTATTTTTCCTTGCGTCGATCCGGCGTGATGGATTTTATGCGTCATATGCCGCCGCCCGCCCTCCTTTCCGCGCTGAACCGTGCAGAGCTTGAAGCGCTGCTGGCCGAACTGTACGTTGAGGTAGCCGCCCTGAAGCAGACCGTCGCCGAACTGCGTGAGGAGAATGCGCGGCTGAAGGGGCTGAAGGGCCGGCCGAACATCAAGCCGAGCGGCATGGAGAAAGGGACCACGCCGCCGCCCCGGAAACAGGGGAAGCAGGCTGGCCGTGGCAAGATCACGCCGCGGGTTACAGTCGAGCAAGAGGTGATCCGGGCCGAGATCCCGCCCGGATCGATTTTCAAAGGCCATGAACCCTTTCTGGTCCAGGACCTGGTGATTTCGGCGAAGGCGACCTGTTACCTGCGGGAACGCTGGATAACGCCGGAGGGCCGGACGATCCTGGCGCCATTGCCTGCGGGGATCGAAGGCCATTTCGGTCCGGAGCTGCGCCGCTTCGTGCTGGTGCAATACCACCAGGGTCAATCGACGATGCCCCGGTTGCTCGCCTTATTGCGATCGGTGGGGGTTTCGATCTCAAAGCGGCAGCTGGTTCGTCTGCTGACCGAGAACCACGCGGCGTTCATCGCCGAAGCCCAGGATGTTCTGCGCGCGGGACTGGAGACATCGCCCTGGGTCAGCGTGGACGATACCGGCGCGCGGCATGCCGGGAAGAACGGGTTCTGCACGCAGATCGGCAATGCGTGGTTCACCTGGTTCCGCACGCGGCCCGCGAAGAGCCGGCTGAATTTCCTCGATCTACTCCGCGCCGGGCATACCGATTATGTCCTCAACGATGCGGCAATTGCCTATATGCGCGCGCATGGCCTCCCGGCCGCCTCGATTGCCCTTCTGGTCGCGTGCCCACAGAGGCGGTTCGCTGATCAGGCGACGTGGATGGGGCTTCTCGAGAGGCTCGGCGTCACCGCGTTGGCGGTCACGCCAGACCCGGTCCGGGTTGCCACCGAAGGCGCGCTGTGGGGCAGCGTTCAGGCACATGAATTTCTGCGCGACGCCGTTATTCTGAGCGATGACGCCGGGCAGTTCAACATCGGCCGGCACGCGCTCTGCTGGGTCCACGCGGAACGGCTGGTGCATAAACTCGACACGTTCAACGACCAGCATCGCGCCGCTCAGACGCGAGTTCGTCGCCTGATCTGGGATTTTTACGCGGACCTCAAAGCGTATCGGCTGAAACCGGGCAAGCGGCGGGCTCGGGCGTTACGCGCCCGCTTCGAGCGTATTTTCCTCGGCCGCACCGGCTTCGTCACGCTGGACCGCCTGCTGGCGCGGCTGCACGCCAACCAGGCCGAACTGCTGATGGTGCTGGAACGGCCGGAAATCCCGCTCCACACCAACGGATCGGAAAACGACATCCGCTGTCACGTCACGCGGCGGAAGATCAGCGCCGGAACCCGGAGTGAGATCGGCCGGGATTGCCGCGACGCGTTCCTGAGCCTCGCCAAGACATGCGACAAACTGGGTATCGCGATCTGGGATTATCTGGGCAGCAGATTCAAACTGGCGGGCGCCGCAATCATCGAACCACTCGACCATTACGCCAGAGCCCGACTCCGCCCCGCCTGACCGGCGCCCGCACCAAGGTTTTCGTTCCCGTCATCCATTCGATCGTTGGCGTTCAGAGCGTGCGGCACCTGCGTGCCCACACTTTTGCCCCTCTTACAACTAAACGAGTTCCATGAGACGCTTGTAGAGATAGGAGCGCGAGATGCCAAGTTCGGCGGCAACGCGCCGCTTGTTGCCGCGAAACCGTCGCATCGCATCCCGGATCATCTCTGCCTCCCGCTGTCGGACGGCATCGCGAAGCCGCAGCGAGGAAAGGGGCGAAGGGCGAGGCGTGAATAGGCGGTCGCTACCGGCCGGCGCCTCGCCGACATTGCCGAAATCCTCGACCCGCACGTGCCCGTCCTCAGCAAAAATCAGGGCACGTTCGATCACATGGCGAAGTTCGCGCACATTCCCCGGCCAATCCGCGGCAGAGAGCCACGCCAGTGCCTCGGGATCGATCTCCGGAAGCGGCAGCTGGTGGCGCTCGGCCAGCTCGCGAATAAAGTGCCGGGCAAGAACCGGCACATCCCCGGGGCGCTCGGCGAGCCTCGGCACATCCAAAACCACCGTCGCGATCCGATAATAAAGATCGAGACGAAACCGCCCCTCCACCACCAATGCGCGGAGATCGCGATTGGTCGCGCAAACCAGGCGGAAATCCACCGCGACCGCGCCATTGCCGCCAACCCGCTCGATCCGCCGGTCCTGGAGGACGCGGAGCAGCTTGGCCTGGGTCTCGAGTGGCATGTCGCCGATTTCATCAAGAAAAATCGTGCCCCCTTCCGCCTGCTCGAAGCGTCCTTTCCGCCCCTTGCGATCGGCGCCGGTGAAAGCGCCAGGGGCGTAGCCGAAGAGCTCACTCTCGACCAAAGCCGCTGGCAGCGCGGCCGCGTTCACCGCGACCAGAGCTCCGACGCGGCGCGGCGAAAGGCGATGCAAAGCATGGGCGACCAGTTCCTTGCCGGTGCCGCTCTCGCCCCGCACCAGAACCGGCACATCGAGCGGCGCAACCCGCGCGATATCACTACGCAGCCGGACGACCGCCGGGCTCTCGCCGATAATGTCAGCAAGATCGGAATCCCGCTGGCGGAGCGCCGCCGCTTCGCGCCGGTAAAACGCGACCTCGCGTTCCAGGGCGTTGACCCGGCGGCTGAGTGCCTCGACCTGTTTTGGCCCCTTGAACATCACGCGCCCAACCGCGCCCACCACCGTCTCCCCACGTCGGATCGGTACACGCGAGACGATGCGATCGAGCCCACGCACGCGCTGGATTTCGCCGATTTCCGCCTTACCAGTAGTCAATACCCGGTCGAGCTGTGTGTTCTCGATCACCATCTGTACCGGGCGATCGATCGCTTCGCCGCGCCCAAGGCCGAAAAAGGCCTCATGCACCGGCGAGATGAAAGCGATCCGCGCATCGGCGTTCACCACCGTCATCGCATCGAAGGGGTCGGTAACCAAATGGTTCAGAATATCCCAGCAGAAATCCACTGCCGCCGCGAACTCAAACACCGCATCGGTGGGCGCGTCGCTGAATACCAGAAGATCCGCGTCCACGAGCGGCAGCAGCAAGACCAGCCAGCGCGATGCGCCGAGGGCGAGCGTGGAAAGCCGCCGTCGCCGCGCCTCGGCCAGCCATTCGGCATCCGTCACCACTTCGCGAAGCCGCGACGCGGCGGCGACGACGCCATGAGCATGCAGGAGCCGGTTGCAACGGTCGATCACCGCGAGCCCAGCGGCGTGTCCTTTGGCGTATGGAGGCGGGTTCGGCGCGGCGTCGGTCACCGTGGCTTTCCTTTATAATGTCGGTTTTGTGGACATGATCCTAACATCATGTCCGCCATGCGGACATTCTCTGCGACGAAGAACTACTAGCGCCGCTGGCACGAGATTTGCTTCGCCCTCTAGGAAGTAACACCGATGCCAAAACGCCATGCTTCCGCGTTCTGCACACCCTGGCGGGCTGGGCAAGGCTGTGCTTGGAGATTGGCTCGGCTATGCTGCCGCACCCGGATCGTGGAGGGAGAAAACAGCCATGCAGTTCGAGACGATCCTCTATGAGGAAGACGGCCCGATCGGCACCATCACGCTGAACCGGCCCGACGACGGCAATATGTTCAACGTCACGATGTGTCACGAGATCCGTGGCTGCATCGATGCCATCCGGCGCGAGACGCGCACCCGCGTCATCGTGCTGACCGGCGCCGGAGACCGGTTCTTCTGCATCGGCGGGCGCAAGGACAGGATGGAGGACACCACCCTCTATGCTGGAACACTGCCAACACTAGAAATGTACGAGGCTATTGAGAAGCTGCAAAAGCCCGTGATCGCCTCGGTCAACGGCTTCGCGGTCGGTGGCGGCAACGTGCTACAGATGGTCTGCGACGTGACGATCTCGAAAGAAAGTGCCGTATTCCGACAGGTTGGGCCGATGATGGGCAGCTTCGACGCGGGCTACGGCACTTGGTATCTCGAAGACTTAGTTGGCAAGAAGCGGGCAAAGGAGATCTGGTTCTCCAACCCGAAGATCCTGGCGCGGGACGCGATGGCGATGGGGCTCATCAACCGTGTCGTGCCAGACGCCGAATTATACCAGGCAACGCGGGCCTGGGCGCTGGAAATCGCTGAGCGCGGCGCCTTCGCCCTGGCTGCAGTCAAGGGCGCGTTCAATGCCCGCCATGGCGGCGTTGCTGGCCTGTCCCGCATGGCCCACGACTTGCTGCTACGCGCTTATCTGGAAACCGAGGAGAGCCACGAGCTTTCCGCCGCCTTCGCCGCTAAGCGCCGGCCCGATCCGGACAAGTTCGGCCATTGATAGGACGATGCGTCCCTTCCTCACGCTCCACCACCCCGCCGCCGCGCGCCGCTATTACGCCGCCGGACTGTGGCGGGCGGAAACGCTCTACGATCTCATGCAAAACCACGCCGCCGCGCGGCCGGATGCGATCTCCGCGCGCGACGGGCGGCGCAGCCTGACCTGGGCCGAACTCGCGGCCTGGGTCGATGGGGTCGCGGCGCATCTTCGCGCCCTCGGCCTGGAGACGGGGGACGCGGTCTCGCTCTGGCTTTCGAACCGGCTGGAAGCGGTGGTGACCTTCCTCGCCTGCTCGCGCGAGGGCTTCGCCTGCAACCCGTCTCTGCACCGTACCCACACCGCGGCGGAGATCGAGACTTTGCTTGCCCGGCTCGACTCCCGGCTTCTGGTCACCGAGCCGGGCTACGGCGCGGAGGAGGTGGCCGATCCGGCCCGGCACTTCGGCGGGGTCGCCTCGCTCGCCGCCGTGCTGACGCCAGAGAATTTCCCGGGGCCAGGGGCAGCGCCGCCGAAACCGCCCTCCGATCCCGATCGTGTCGTCTATCTCGCCTTCACCTCCGGCACCACCGGGGCGCCGAAATGCGTGATGCATGCCGACAACACCCTTCTCGCCAATGCTCGCGACCTAGTGCGGGATTGGGGGCACGGGGTGGAGACGCGGATTCTGACCCTCTCGCCGCTCTCGCACCACATCGCCTGGGTCGCGGCCGCGCAATGGCTGATCGCTGGCGGCATGCTGGTGGTGGATGATCCGCCGCCCGGCATGTCGCGTTTCGACTGGCTGCTTGCCACTAAAGTGGATTACGTCCTCGGCGTTCCCACCCATGCGATGGACATGTTGGCCGAGCAGCGCGCCCGTTCGCTGCCTCGGCTCGGCGCTGTGCGAGTGTTCTACATGGCCGGCGCGCCGATCCCGCCGAGCGTCGCCGAAGCCTTTGTCGCCCAAGGCATCGCGCCGCAGAACGTCTACGGTATGACCGAGAATTCCTCCCATCACTACACCCATCCCGGCGACCCGACGGCGACGGTGATCAACTCCTGTGGGCGTGGCGGGCACGCCTATGAGGTCGCGATCTTCGACCCAAACGACCGCGATCGTCGCCTTCCCGCCGGCGAGGTGGGCGAGATCGGCGGGCGCGGGGCGGCGCTGATGCTCGGCTATTTCGGCGACCAAGCGGCGACCGCGGCAAGTTTCAACCGCGACGGCTGGTTCATGTCCGGCGATCTCGGCGTGCTTGATGCCGCCGGCAACCTTATCATCAAGGGGCGCTTGAAGGATCTGATCATTCGCGGCGGCCATAACATCCACCCCGCCCATATCGAGGCGCTCGCCATTCGCCACCCCGCCGTGCAGCGTGCCGCGGCACTCGCGGTGCCGGATGAGCGGCTCGGCGAAAAGGTCTGCCTCGCGGTAATCGGCGAGATCGCGCCGTCGGCGATGCTTGCCCATCTCGCCGCCGAGGGGCTCTCGCGCTACGATATGCCAGAATACATGCTGACGATGGAGGTTTTTCCACAGACGGCTAGTGGCAAGATCCTGAAGCGCGAGATCGCGGCGATGCTGGCGCGCGGTGAATTGGTCCCGACCCCGGTGCGGTATCGGCCGGCACAAACCCTAGACCAGGAGGCGGTCTGATGCCTGTCCATCTCGAACGCCGCGGCGCCGCCACGATCCTCACCCTTGACCGAAAGGAGGCGCTGAACGCGCTCTCCTTCGCGGTGCTGGAAGAGATCGACCGCCGTTTCGACGAGGTCGCGGCTAGCGATGCCCGCGCCCTGATCGTCACCGGCGCCGGCCCGCGCGCCTTTTGCGCCGGCGCCGATATCAAAGAACTCCGCCACCGTGGCCTATTAGCCGAGCGGCGCGGCACCGAACGCGGACAGCAGATTTTTGCCAGACTCGACAGCCTGCCGATACTCTCCATTGCCGCCATTAACGGTTATGCGTTCGGCGGCGGGCTGGAATTGGCACTCGCCTGCACCTTCCGCCTCGCGACCCGCACGGCGAAGCTCGGCTTTCCCGAAATCAAGCTCGGGCTGATCCCCGGCTATGGCGGCACGCAGCGCCTGCCACGCGTTGTCGGTGAAGCGCGGGCGTTGGAGATGATCCTGACTGGGCGAACGGTAGATGCTGAGGAGGCCGCGCGGATCGGCCTCGTCTCGCAACTGATAGAAGGAGACCCGGTCGACGCCGCCCTCGCCTTTGCCGCGCAATTCACCGACTATGGTCTGCCCGCGTTAGGCTTTGCACGTGCCGCTGTGCAGCGCGCGCGGGCAGTCCCGCTCGCCGAGGGATTGCAGATCGAGGCAGATCTCTCCACCCTCGCCTTCCGGACCGCGGATGCCGAGGAAGGCATGGCGGCGTTCATCGAGAAGCGGCCGGCGAGGTTCCGCGATGCCTGAGCGCAACCGCACCCCGGCGCATGGGCAGATCATCGTCACCGGCGCGAGCCGCGGCATCGGCGCCGCTATAGCACGCGATCTGGCCGGGCGCGGCTACCGCGTCGCCGGCCTGTCGCGAAGCGGCTTGAGCAGCGCCGGCACCGGCCATGCCTGCGACGTGACGGACGAGGCCGCGCTCCGTGCATGCTTCGCCGCGATTGCGGCCTCGGGGCCTATAATCGGCCTCGTCAACAATGCTGGCGCGCATCGTTGGGGGGCAAGCGCGGAACTCGCGACCGAGACCTATGAAGCGGTGATGCGCCTCGACGCAACTGCAGTGATGGTCGGCTGCCGCGAGGTCTATCCTCATCTAAAAGCGTCCGGCGGCGGCTTGATCGTCAATATCGGCTCCTTCTTCGAGCGCCTCGGGGTGCCGGGCAATCTCGCTTATTGCGCGGCGAAGGCGGCAGTTGGCGCGATGACGCGCTGCCTCGCCGCGGAATGGGCACACGATTACATCCGTGTCCTCAACGTCGCCCCTGGCTATATCGAAACCGACCTCAACCGCGAATTCCTGGCGCAGGAGAAAAACCGCGCCTACCTAGCGCGCCGCGTGCCGCTCGGACGCGCTGGCACGCCCGAGGAGGTCGCCCGCCTGGTCGGCACCCTGTTCGAGGCCGACATCCCTTATCTCACCGGCGAGACCATCACGCTGGACGGCGGACACGGATCCAATCACGCATGAAGATTTTCGAAAGACTGGAGCAACGGCGCGCCTGGCATGAGGATGAGCGGATCGTCCTCGACCAAATAAGGCACTTGGCAGACAATGTGATAGCCCCGCACGCCGAGCATTACGACCGCACCGGAGAGTTTCCCTGGGAGAATATCAAAGCCCTGAACGAATTAGGCATGAATGCCATCTTCATTCCTGAAGCTTATGGCGGTTCGCCGATGCGTTATCGTCTATATCTTGCCTGCGTCGAAGCGATCTCTGCCGCTTGCGCGTCCACTGGGATCATCTACGCGACTACCTTCCACGGCATGAAGCCGCTGATCGATCTCGGCACTGAGGCGCAGAAAACCCGGCTGCTGCCGCGGATCGCCCAAGGTGGCCTCGGCGCTCTCGCGATCACGGAGCCCCATGCTGGCTCGGACGCAACCGGTATGCGCACCAGTTTTCGTGAGGACGGCGATCAGATCCTCATTAATGGCGGCAAGATTTTTATTACCAACGGCGATGTTGCAGATCTTCTACTGGTGTTCGGCAAATGGCATGGCATCGAGGATCCGCGCGCGGCGATCTCGGTTCTAGTGATGGCGCGGGACACGCCGGGGTTCTCGGTCGCGCGGCTCGAGGACAAAATGGGCCATCGCGCCTCCTCGACGGCGGCGATCAATTTCGACAACTGCCGGGTGCCGCGCGCCAATCTGCTCGGGGCACCCGGCGAGGGACTGGCGATCCTACTGTCCTCGCTCAACAAATCCCGCCCCTCGATCGCTGCGCACGCGCTCGGCATCGCCAAAGCGGCGTTCGCAGACATGGTTGCCTATATGAACGAGCGCCGCCAGTCCGGCCAGCGCATCGTCGATTTCCAGGCCAATCAATTCCTGCTCGCCGATCTCGCGACCGATATTGCCATGGCCGAAACCTGGCTCGACCATGTCGCGGAAATGCTGGAGGCGGGCGAGACCGATTTCGGCATCGAGGCTTCGATGGCCAAGATGCGCGCATCCGATCTCGCCATGCGGGTGGCGACGGAGGCGGTGCAAATGTTCGGCGGCTATGGCTATTGCCGCGATCATCGCGTCGAGCGCCTGATGCGAGACGCAAAAATCACCCAGATCTGGGAGGGCACGAACCAGGTGCATAGGCAATTGATCGGCCGCAGCTTTGCCGCCAGAGAGCGCTCGCGGTGAGCGTCGGTGCGATCCGCAGCGTCGGCGTTTGCGGCGCCGGCGGCACCATGGGCGCGGGGATCGCGATCGTTGCAGCGCGGGCCGGCTTTCGCACCCTCTGCCATGACACCAGCACGGGCGCCCTGGCGCGGGCGCGCGTGGAATGCACCGCCTTTTTTGACAAAGCAGTCGCCCGCGGCAAAATGACGGCGCCGGCACGCGATTCGGCGCTCGCGGCGGTGGTACCCGCCGCTGATCTCGCCGCCCTCGCCACCTGCGACCTGGTGATCGAGGCGGTGTTCGAGGATCTCGCCACCAAACGCGCGTTGTTTCGTGAACTCGACGCGATCTGCCCGCCGGAGACGATCTTCGCCTCCAACACGTCGACCCTCTCGATCACCGAAATTGCCTCTGGCTGCGGCCGTGAGGACCGGGTGATCGGCCTCCATTTCTGCCTGCCGGCGCCGCTCATGCGGCTGATTGAGGTCTCGCCCGGGATCAACACCTCGGCCGACACGCTTCACGCCGCCTGGGCATGGGCAGAAGCCTGCGACCAGACGCCGGTGCGCACACAGGACAAGCCCGGCTTCATTCTCAATGCTCTCCTCGTCCCGTTCAACAACGACGCTATCCGCGCCGTAGAGGCCGGGGTCGCGAGCCCGGCCGATATCGACACCGCGATCAAGGCGGCGCTTGGCTACAAGATGGGTCCGCTGGAACTGATCGATCTCGTCGGGCTGGATACGCAACTCCGGCTCGGCGAGGCGTTTTACCCAATCACGCTTGACCCGCGCGCTGCCCCCCCGCCGCTGCTCCGGCGCATGGTCGCGGCCGGACATCTCGGCCGCAAAAGCGGGCGCGGCTTTTTTCGCTATGACGGCAACGCCATGTTCGGGAGCTGACGTATGACCCTGCCCCATGCTCCAAGCTATGCCCCAAGCTATGCGATCATCGCCGGTGGCGACAGCCGCGCTTTCCCCCCCGGCGACCCATTTCTTGCTGGCGCCGTCCCATCTGAGCAGGCAGAGGTACTGATCTTCCTCGCTGGCGCGCCATTCCGGTCAGATCCTGCCCGCACTGCGATCCTGATCGAACTTGGGTGCGAATGCCTGGGAGTCCATACCGGCGAAGCCGCCGGCGAGGAGGGCTCGAACGTGCTCGGCCTGGCGCGTTGGCGGAACGGTGCCGATCCGCCTTCGCCGCTGGTCGAACTTGTGCGCCAGCCGCGGAGCGCGGATGGCGCTATCGCCGCCGCGCGGGACGTGCTCGCGTCAGCGGGGCTCACGGTCGTCGTCGTCGCCGATCAGGCGGGGCGCATCGTCGACCGGCTGCTTCGCCCGAAACTCAACGCCGCCCTCCGCTTCCTCGATGAGGGTCTGGCCAGCGCCCACGACATGGACGTGACTTGCCGCCTCGGTCTCGGCTATCCGGAGGGGCCGATCGAGCGCGTCCAACGCGGCGGCCTAGCCGATCATCACGACGTCTGCCGGGCGCTGTTCGAGATCTACGGCACCGCAGCCTACGCGCCGGCGCGCCGAGCCGTGGTCGCCGCCCAGCGCCGTGCCCACGGGGTGGGGTAACATGAGGCCGCTCGAAGGGGTACTGGTGCTCGATTTCTCCACACTGCTTCCGGGGCCGATGGCGACTCTGATGCTCGCCGAAGCGGGGGCGGAGGTAGTGAAGATCGAGCGCCCCGAGATGGGTGACGAAATGCGCCATTATCACCCGCGCTGGGGTTCCGACAGTAGCAATTTTGCCCTCCTCAACCGCGGCAAGCGCAGCCTCGCGCTCGACCTTAAGGATCCCTGGGCACGCGAGCGCCTCGCCCCGCTGATCGCTCGCGCCGATGTCCTGGTGGAGCAGTTCCGGCCCGGGGTGATGGCGCGCCTCGGACTCAGCTATGACGCCGTCGCCGCGCGCAACCAGCGGCTAATCTATTGCTCGATCACCGGCTACGGCCAAACCGGGCCGAAACGTGACGTCGCTGGACATGACCTCAATTATATCGGCGATACCGGCTTGCTCGCCATCTCTAGTGGCGATCCGGCGCGCCCGCAGGTGCCGCCGGCGCTGATCGCCGACATCGCCGGCGGGTCATACCCGGCGGTT
>JAKAPE010000381.1 GCA_021811945.1 Pseudomonadota bacterium
CGATCTACCTCGCGCGACCGTTACGCGCGCTATACCGAAGAAGGCGCCGCCTATGCCGACAACATGCAGCGGCTCCTGCGCAAATTCGAGACCGCCAAGGATCTGGTGCCGCGTCCGCTGCAAGCCAACGCGGAGAAATCGACCAAACACGGCGTCATCTATGTCGGCTCGACCTCGCCGGCGATGGATGAGGCGATCGAGCTGCTCGAGGCCAAAGGCCACGCCCTCGACCGGCTGCGCGTGCGCGCGTTCCCGTTCCATTCGAGCGTGACGAGCTTCATCGGCGAACACGATTTCACCTTCGTCGTCGAGCAGAACCGCGACGCGCAATTGCGCACGCTGATCATCAACGAATGCAACATCGACGCGGTCAGGCTGGTGCCCATCCTGCACTACGACGGCACGCCGATCACCGCCCGCTTCATCGCGCGCGCCATCGCCGAGCACATCGACGCGCTGAAGATTGCGCCGCTGCGCAAGGGCAAGGTGGCGTCGTGATGCACCGCGCTTTGGGTGTCATTTTCTTCACCTCTCCCCTGGCGGGAGAGGTCGACCTGCCCCGGACGAAATCCGGGGCAGGTCGGGTGAGGGGAAAACCCCGAAGCTGCACGTACACCCCTCAACCGGCTCGCGGCTTTGCCGCTCGCCGCCCTCTCCCACAAGGGGAGAGGGAAAGAACATAGGCCCCCTCCCATGACTTTCCTTGCCAAACCGCAATTCCACCATCCGCAACTGCCGAAGAACGCGCTCGGCTATACCCACCGCGACTACGAAGGCGCCATCTCGACGTTGTGCGCCGGCTGCGGACACGACTCGATCTCGGCCGCGATCATCGAAGCCTGCTTCGAACTATCGATTGCGCCGCATCGGGTGGCAAAGCTTTCCGGCATCGGCTGCTCGTCGAAGACCCCGACTTATTTTCTCGGCAACTCGCACGGGTTCAATTCCGTGCACGGCCGCATGCCCTCGGTCCTGACCGGGGCCAACCTTGCCAATCGCGACCTCATCTATCTCGGCATTTCCGGCGACGGCGATTCCGCCTCGATCGGCTTCGGCCAGTTCGCGCACGCCATCCGCCGCGGCGTCGACATGGTCTATATCGTGGAGAACAACGGCGTCTACGGCCTGACCAAGGGCCAGTTCTCCGCCACCGCGGATCTGGGCTCGAGGTCGAAACGCGGCCTCGTCAACACCGACAGTGCGATCGATCTCGTCGGCATCGCGCTGCAGCTCGGCGCGAGCTTCGTCGCCCGTTCGTTTTCGGGCGACAAGAAGCAGCTCGTGCCGCTCATCAAAGCCGCCATCGAGCACAAGGGCGCGGCCTTCATCGACGTGATCTCGCCCTGCATCGCCTTCAACAATCATGCCGGCTCGACCAAAAGCTTTGATTACGTGCGTGAGCACAACGAGGCGGTCAATTATCTCGACTTCATCACCGGCCGCCCGCCGATCAAGATCGACTACGCGCCGGGCAGCGTCGAACTGGTCGAACAGCACGACGGCACGGTGCTCGCTCTGCGCAAGCTCGACGCCGACTATGACGTGCACGACCGCGTCGCCGCCATGGGCTTTTTGCAGCACCACGCCGCCAAGAGCCAGATCGTAACCGGCCTCCTCTACGTCACCCCCGAGTCGGAGGATTTGCACGGGCATCTCAATACCGTCGAGGCGCCGCTCAATTCACTCGGGGAGAAAGAGCTGTGCCCGGGCGCGGCGGCATTGGAACAGATCAACGCCGGCATGCGGTAGGTAAAAGAGGTTCACCCTTCGGGTGCTTCGACGATCGGATCATAGCGCGCGGCGTCGAGCCCGAGCAGACTCCACGACTGCTGCATGTGCGGCGGCAGCGGCGCGGTGACGTCGATTAGGCCGCCGCGCGGATGCGGCACGACGATGCGGCGGGCGAAGAGATGCAGCTTGTTCTGCATGCCGCGCGGCAGCTCCCAGTTCTCGCGGGAAAAATATTTCGCGTCGCCGGCGATCGGGTGACCGATATGCGCCATGTGCGCGCGCAGTTGGTGGGTGCGCCCGGTGACCGGCTTGAGCGAGACCCAGGCGAGCGCCGGCCCGGCCGTCTCGACCACGGCGTAATAGGTCACCGCGTGGCTTGCGCCCTCGTCGCCGTGGCGGGCGATGCGCATCCATGACTCCTCGGCGCGCTCCTCCTTGGCGAGAAAGGTCGAGATGCGGCCCTGCCGCGGTTTTGGCACGCCGGCGACCAGCGCCCAATAGATTTTGCGCGCCGCGCGCGAGCGAAAGGTCTTGGCAAGCGCCGATGCGGCGAAGCGGGTCTTGGCGACGACGAGGCATCCGGCCGTGTCCTTGTCGAGCCGGTGCACCAGCCGCGGCCGCTGGCCGCGGGCGTCGCGCAGGACCTCCAGCATGCCGTCGATATGGCGCGTGGTGCCGGACCCGCCCTGCACCGCCAGCCCCATCGGCTTGTTGAGCACCAGCACGTCGGCGTCCTCGTAAAGCGTGATTGATTTGAGGAACGTGCGGGTTTTCTCTTCCGCCTCGCCTCCCGCCGCGCGCGGCTTCGGTTCTTCAAGCCGCAACGGCGGAATGCGCACTGTCTGCCCAGCCTCCAGCCGGTTTTTCGGCTGCGTGCGCTTGCCGTTCACCCGCACCTCGCCTTTGCGAATGACGCGCTGGATGTGCGAGAAGCTCAAGCTCGGGAACCGCGCTTCGAGGAAACGATCGAGGCGCATGCCGGATTCGTCCGGCGTCACCGCGACGGTCTGGACCTCCAGCGTGGCACCTTCACCTCTCCCCGCGTGCGGGGAGAGGTCGATCGCCGAAGCGGAGCGACGGCGGTCGGGTGAGGGGGCAGTACCGCGCGCCTGAGCACTCGGAAAGTCCCCCTCACCCCGACCCTATCCCCGCAAGCGGGGCGAGGGCGACGGCGCGCCGTGCCGCTTGACCCGGCCGGACAATTTGCCGCGCGACCATTCGCGC
>JAKAPE010000104.1 GCA_021811945.1 Pseudomonadota bacterium
AGGTGCTGCCCTATATGCCAGCCTTCCAGCCGTATCGGGGAAAACCCGCCGTACGGAATGATAGGGAGGATCGAGGAAACGTCGGCATCATTCGAAGCCCGGTCCGCGCCTCGATCCTACCCGACTTGACCGACCCGTTCACCATCAGTAATCGTAATAATTGTTGCAGTAGGGATAGTCGTACGTATTGTAGGAATCGCAATAGCCGTAACCATAATAGTACGGCCCGCCGCCAAACCCGTAGAGCCCATATAAGCCGCCGTAACCGAAGCGCCGCCCATGGAACTGACGGCCTCCGAAACCGCGATGGTTCATCGCGAAACCGCGGCCGGCCAAGCCATGGCCGGCAAAACCGCGACCCGCGAAGCCGCGGCCGGCGAAGCCATGACCAGCGAAGCCATGACCAGCGAAGCCACCACCACCAACCATTGCGTGGCCGCCGCCAAAGCCGCCCAACATGACCGCCGCCAAAGCCGCCGATGTGGCCGCCGCCAAAGCCGCCGCCATGGCCCAACGCCAACGCGCCGGTGGTCGTGGTCACGAGCGCCGCTGCCGCAAGCAGCGCGACGATATTCCTGCGCATCGAAGTCTCTCCTTCTGAAACTCCATGCCGCCTCGATGGATGAACGCCTGCACAATCGCCGAGTTGCTGAACTTTGCCGCTTATGACCAAATGACGCGGCTTTCGTTACACAGCGGTAATGCGGCAGTTACACCGCGGTAACGTTGCAGCCGGATCACCAAAACTCAGCGACCGTCTTGCCGGCAAGGGCTTCGGCGATGCGCTCGCGCGTGGCGCGCGTGGCGTCCTGGGGCAACGCGTGCGGCTCAAAAAAGCCGTGGGCCACGATTTCGTTGTTCGGCCGCGGCGGCGCGCTCTGGCGGAACGAGCGCACCAAGTAGAGCGCAACATGGTCGCGCCGGCTGGCGCGGCGATTGAAATAGACGGCAAAGAGACGCGGCGGAGCAGTCAGCTCGATATTGCCTTCCTCGAACAATTCGCGCGCAAGCGCCGCAGCAAGTGTTTCGCCGACCTCGACGCCGCCGCCCGGCAGATGCCAGCCGCCGACATAACTATGCTTGACGAGGAACACGCGGCCCTCGGCGTCGATGACCAGACCGCGTACGCCGAGGGTGAGCCCACGCGCAAAGCGCCAGTAGAAATGCAGGACACGCCGGATTGCCGGCTCGAGGCGGCGGAAGTCGTCCATGCCGGACTTCCTGCCCACGTTTGCCTAAAAGATCAATGCTGGGCAAGGACCGTGCGCAAAGCGGCGCCAATCGGCCATGCATCGAATTCCGCACGCAATGTCATGGTCAGGCCTTGACCCACGCCTCTGGCAATCGAATTTGGAGTCGTTCTAATATCAAGCGACGGAGGACGATGGACTGGGCCGTCGATCGCAACGGCCGTTCCCTGGCCCGGAAAGCGGTCGCGCGGAACTGGCCAAAGGATTGTCAGGGACGATACCGTGAAAAGCTTCACCGAACTCAGCGAGCGCGAGGTCCTGGCGCTGGCTGTCGCCAACGAGGACGAGGACAGCCGTATCTATCGCTCCTTCGCCGACGGCCTGCGCGGCTCCTATCCGGACACGGCGGCAATGTACGACAAGATGGCGGAGGAGGAGATCGCGCACCACGATATGCTGCTCGATCTCTACCGCAGGAAATTCGGCGATTTTCTGCCGCTGATCCGCCGCCAGGACGTGAAGGGATTCATCCAGCGTCGGCCGATCTGGCTCAACCGGCCGCTCGGGCTCGAGGCCGTACGTCAATTCGCCGAGCAGATGGAATACGAGACCGCCCGCTTCTACCGGCGCGCGGCGCAATCGGCGCACGATACCGCCGTGCGCGACCTGCTCAACCGCCTCGCGGCCGCCGAAGACAAGCATGAGAGGCTGGCGCAGGAACTTGGCGAAAAAATCGCGCCTACCGCCCGCGCTGCCGAGGAAGAGACCGCGCGGCGTATCTTCGTGCTGCAATATGTGCAGCCGGGACTGGCCGGCCTGATGGACGGCTCCGTCTCCACACTGGCGCCGCTGTTCGCGGCGGCCTTCGCCACGCACAACACGTGGTCGACGTTTTTGGTCGGGCTCGCGGCGGCGATCGGCGCCGGCATATCGATGGGTTTCGCCGAAGCCTTGTCCGACGATGGTTCGCTCACCGGGCGCGGCGCGCCGCTGATGCGCGGCGCCATCACCGGCATCATGACGGCGCTCGGCGGTCTCGGCCATGCGCTGCCCTATCTCATTCCGCATTTCTACGTTGCCACCGCGCTCGCCTTCATCGTCGTCGCCGTCGAGTTGGCGGCCATCTCTTGGATCCGCACCCGCTATATGGATACGCCGTTCCTGCAGGCGGCTTTCCAGGTCGTCGTCGGCGGCGTGCTGGTCTTCGCCGCCGGCATCCTCATCGGCAGCTCATGACCTGCGCCGCGCGACGTGCAGCGACAAAACCCTGTCGCCGCCGCGATTCGCGTAGCATCATGACAGCATGTTCGTGCTCGCCCACGTATCCGACCTGCACCTTTGCGGCACGCCGCGCCTTGCCGAGCTTGCCGGCAAGCGTGGCCTCGGCTTTCTCAACTGGCAGCGCCGCCGCAAGCGCATCCACCGCCCGGCGGTGCTCGACGCCATCACGCGCCATCTCAAGACCGTCGCCGCCGACCACGTCGCGGTCACCGGCGATCTGGTGAATCTTTCGTTGCCGTCGGAATTTTCGCGCGCGCGCGCATGGCTTGAGACGCTGGGACCGCCGTCGTCCGTCACCGTCATCCCCGGCAATCACGACATCTATGTGTCGGAGGCGCGGCCGTGGCCGGCGCAGTTTTGGGGCGACTACATGCGCGGCGACGCAGATGCCGCGCGCGGCGCCTTTCCGTTCCTGCGCCGGCGCGGCGCCGTTGTCCTGATCGCGCTCAACTCGGCGCTGCCGACCGGGCCGTTCATGGCGACCGGCCGCCTCGGCGAGGGGCAGTTCGCCCGCCTGGCGCAGGTGCTCGACGACACCCGCGGCCAGTTCCGTATTGTGCTGATCCATCATCCGCCAACAAACCCGCTGCGCCGGCATATGCGGCGGCTGACCGATGCCGCGGAATTTCGCCGCGTGCTGGCGGCAAAAGGCGCGGAACTGCTGCTCCACGGCCACGACCACTGCCGTCGCGTCGTCTGGCTCGAAGGCCCGCACGGCCCGATACCTGCCGTCGGCGTGCCGTCGGCTTCCGCAGTCGCTGCCCACGGCGGCGAGAATGCCGCGGGCTACAACATCTTTCGCATCGACGGCGAGGTCGGCGCGTGGCGCTGCGAGATGATTTCACGCGAGCGCGGCTTCGACGGCATCGTCCGCGAGGTGGAGCGCCGCACCTTGCTGCCGGCCGGAGGTCTTGGCGCAGGCGGTGCGCGCAAATGAGAGCGGAGAGCTGCTAAAACCGGCTGGCCAGAAGTACGCCGGCAATAAAAAGCGAGAGCAGCCCCATGAGGAATCCGAACAGCAGCGCGCCGACGGCGCGCCAGCGCCGGCGGCGGCGTTCGCGGGCGGCCTCTTGTTCGCCGATGCGCTTGATGAAATCGGGGTCTTCATCGAGCGCGCGGGCGCGTTCGACCAGGCGGCGCGCCACGTAGGCGGTGACGGCCCGCACGATATCCGGGATTTCGTGCGACTCGGCGAGGACGTGGCGACCGACGCGGGTGTCGTGCAGGAAACGGTAGACGCGCTTGTCGCGTCCCATGGCGACGTGCGCAACGACGTCGATCCACAGCCGCGGCGTGTCGCCCCGGCTCAAGCCGCGGTCGAACAGCTCGACCTCGGAGGGAATCTCGGCAAAGAGCGGATCGAGCGCTTCGTTCAAAAGCTCAAGACGGGCGACTTCCGCATCGCGCAGATCGACGACGACGCTGGTACGCTCGGCGGCCTCGACGCGCGCCTGATGCACCGCCTCGCGCAGCCGCGAACGCGGATCGCCGCCCCCGGTGGCGCCGGCTGCACCTGCTGCCGCCGCCGATTTGCTCTTTCTACCCCACATGACCCGTCCCGGTCGCCCGTTCGTCACGACAATACACCAACAAAACAGCCCACAGAAGCTGGCTCGACTTTGTCGGCGGCGCAAAGCGGACAAATGCTCGTTCGGCGATAGCCGACGCATTTGGCCAAGAGAGCAAAGCATGGCTTCGTCGCCGTGCCAGAGCTTGAACAATGGAACTTGAACAACGGGAAATATGGGATATGTCCCATTATGTTGCCCATCATTGGAATGGGCCATTTTGTGGTTGACGATTTGGGCGTGGATTGGTTTCGGTCATGCGCAAGAAGCGCGCACAAGAACCGCCAAGTAAGCGGTCCGACCGCGTGCAGGCGCCTGCTCAGCACTTACGGCCGGGCGGCGTGAGGAAACCTCGGGAACAAGGCACGCAGCAGCATGAACGCCCAAGAACTGCTCCAGGAAATCTCCGATTACTGCCGTACGTCGGGGCTCGCCGAGTCAACTTTCGGCCGTCGCGCTGTCAACGACGGCAAACTCGCCTCGCGACTGCGCAACGGGGGCCGCATCACTACCGACACATTGGACCGCATTCACAACTTTATGACTGCCCACCCGCCTTATGGGCAACGTCCCATCATCATCGAGCACCCGCGCGAGATAAGGCCCGCTCCAGCGCCCACACAGGGGCACGCTCTATCACAACCTGAGAGAAGCTTTCGGTTTTTCGACAACCGCCAGAAATACCTTTTATTCGTCAACACGTGCAGCGAGAAATGGGAAGTGGCGCACCGCGTTTCGGAGGAACTCAGCCTGCTCCATCCGCACCCGCCGGCGTTGCGCGTGTTCGATGCCGGCGTCGGCGACGGCTCTGTGCTTGTGCGCGTCATGCGCGCCATGCACGACCGCTTTCCCAACATGCCATTCTACGTGGTCGGCAAGGAGATCAGCCTCGAAGACGTGCGCCTGACCCTGCAGAAGATGGCGGATCGTTTCTTCGAGCATCCGTCAACCGTGTTGGTGCTGACCAATATGGCCTACTCCGACGCCCCTTGGCTCGCCGTGAAATCGCTCAACGCCGCTTCGAGCCTGGTGTGGCACGAGCTGCCGCTCACCGGCAATTCCGCTCACCGCTTCGAACAACAGATCATCGATCTCGAGCCCTTCCTCGGGCTCAATTGGAAGGCCGGGGTCAGTCCGCGCACCGGGAACCCGATCTACGAGCGTCCGGTGGTTCTGGTCGTCTATCGCGACGACCATCGCTTCCTGCTCGACCCGATCATTCCAAAACCGGGCGGCACTCTCGCCAATTACGATCTCGTCATCGCCTCGCAGCCCTATCGCGCGCGCGCGCCGCTCGAATTCAAGTCCAAGCGCGTGATCGCACCGCTTGCGCGCGCACTCGGCCCCGGCGGGCGACTCATCGCCATGCATTCGCACGGCCACGATCCGGGTATGGAAATCATCCAGAAGGTGTGGCCGGACGACAATCCGTTCATCCATGACCGCCATGCGTTGCTCAAGGCGGTGAAACAGGAACTCGGTCCCGCCGGCCGCGATCTCAACTTCAACGCCTATGCCGACAACCGCTCTCTGTTCCGCTACGTCATGCACACGCTGCCTTCGGAAATATCGGATTCGATCGGCACCTCGACGCTGTTTGCCGCCTGGAATGCGGCGATCTACGCGGCGCAGGTCGAGGATGACCGTCTGGCCGAGGTAGTAGCCGACGGCCGCTATATGGAGGCCACGCGCAATGTACTGCGCGAACGCGGCGGCTTGTGGTTTTTCGACGAGTCTTATGTGATCTCGCGCCGACGGGGGTGACGATCTCATAGAGGCGACGCGCGCCGGAAAGCACGTGTATTGCAAAGGCTGCGCAAGGCGATCCGGCTCCCTCCAGAGATCGCGGCGCCGCGTCGGGCGGATGAGGAGATCAGATGGAAACGGCGCGAACGATGACCGCACTCTCCATGCCTCCCGACGCAGCGGAGTACCGCTTGCGTGCGCGTATCGTCGCGTTCATGGCTCAATTTTCGATCGAGGCGACGCGACCGTCGGCAGCCGATATCGCTGCGCTTGGCATACTCAAGCGCGGCACGCAGGTCTATCTCACCGCTGTTCCCGGCAAGCCGATGGGAGAAACGATCGGCGCGGCGGTGCGGCTGCGGGCGGCCGGGTTCGAGCCGGTGCCGCACGTGGCGGTGCGCAATTTCGCCAGCGTCGAGGCGCTCGATGATTTTCTGGCGCGGCTCAACGGCGAGGCCGCCGTCGAGCGCCTGCTCGTCATCGCCGGCGACCGCGCCGAATACGGGCCGTTCCGGTCGGCGCTCGACGCGATCGACGGCGGCGTGCTCAGCCGGCGCGGCGTGCGCACGATCGGCGTCGCCGGCTATCCCGACGGCCATCCGCGCATCGGCACCGAGGAGCTGGACCGCGCCCTCAGGCTGAAAGTGGCCGCCGCGGAGGCGACCGGGCTTAAGGTCGAGATCGTTACCCAGTTCTGCTTCGACGTCCGCACGATCCTCGATTTCGTCGCGCGGCTGCGCGCCTTGGGCTTTGACCATCCGGTGCGCATCGGCGCGCCGGGCCCGACCAGCCTCGCCTCGCTCATGCGCTATGCCGCCCGCTGTGGCGTGCAGACCTCCGCGCAGGCGCTGGTGCGGCGCTCCGGCCTCATCCGTCAGATGTTCGCCATGGCGATGCCCGATAATCTCGTGCGCGTGCTTGCCGAGGTGGCGCCGGCCGGCGTTTTCCCGCATTTCTTCTCGTTCGGCGGCGTATCGGCCACGGGGCGCTGGGCGCGCGCCGTCGCCGACGGCCGCATCGCGATTGAAGGCGTCGATGGCTTTCAGGTCGAGCCGGCTCCGGCCGGCTAAGCGGAGCGTCATCACCCCTCGCAAAAGGCGCCGGCGCTTATTATTTGTCACCGGCGGGGCGGCGAAGGGCTACACCGATTATCCCGCCTTGCAGGGTTAGAATGAATGTCGGAGCGTGACCGCTGGCAGACGCGCTTTGGCGCGCCGGGCTATCTCTTCGGCAAGGAGCCGAATGCGTTCCTTGCCGCACAGGCTCACCGCCTGCGCGGCTTGAGGACCGCGTTCACGGTCGCCGACGGCGAAGGTCGCAACGGCGTGTGGCTTGCCGAGCAAGGTCTTGACGTGCTCGCAATCGATTTTTCGCCGGCGGCGCTGGCCAAGGCAGAAGCTCTGGCGAAGGAGCGAGGCGTTCGGCTACGCACCGAAGTGGCCGACGTCACCACCTGGCGATGGCCGCCCGACGCATTCGACGTCGTCGTGGCCATCTTCGCGCAGGTGGTGCTTCCCGCCGAAAGGACCGCGTTCTTCAACAACCTCAAGCGGGCGTTGAAACCGGGCGGGCTGTTGATCATGCAGGGCTACCGCCCCGAGCAGATCAACTACCGCACCGGCGGTCCGCCGGAGGCGGAGCGCATGTATACGCGCGAGCTTCTGGAAACGACGTTCGGCGACCTCTCGGAGCTCGAGATTCGCGAGCACGACAGCGTGATCAATGAGGGCACGGCACACGTCGGCATGTCCGCGCTCATCGATCTCGTCGGGCGCAAATAATAAAGAGGTGGGAGAACGCGTGTCCAAATCGCCGTTACGCCGGCTGCGGGCGAAAGGCTCGCCGCGCCCGGCACCACCGCGGCTCCCCGCCGTGACAGAGCATAATTTCACGCTCGAGCAGCGGGCGCTGGTCGATGCGATCAAATCCGGACCACGCGGGCGCTTCAGCAATGACGGACCGTTTGCGGTTTTTTTGCATGCGCCGGCCTTCGGCCAACTGGCGCAGCAGCTCGGCGCCCATCTGCGCTTTCAAACCAGCGTGCCGCCGCGGCTGTCGGAGTTCGCCATCCTGGTCACAGCGCAACATTGGAAGGCGCAATACGAATGGGCGGCGCATGCCGTGATGGCCGAACAGGCTGGCGTCAAGCCGCAGACCATCCGCGGGCTCAAGGCCGGCCGCAGGCCGAAATCGGCGCCGCGCGACGAGATGGCGATCTACGCTTTCGTCAAGGAGCTTTACGCCAGACGGCGGGTCAGCGACGCCAGTTTCAAGCGCGTGCATGCCCTACTGGGCGACGCCGGCACGGTCGAACTCGTCGGCATCCTCGGCTATTATGCTTTGGTGTCGATGACGCTCGACGTCTTCCGCATGCCGGCGCCGGATGGCACGCCGGCGCCGTTCGGGGAGTAGAGCGCATAGTCCGCTCATTCGCCGTGCAAGTGGAAATCCAACGGTTGCGCAACGGCGCGCTTTCGTAGAGACGAGCGGAATACCGCACCCTTCTACGCGACGCGGCCGACGGTTTTTTGCGCGGCTTGTATCGCCTCGCGGGGCGTCGTCGGGCGCGGCCTGTTGAGGCGCTGGCGCAACAGTTCGAGGAAGCGCTCTTTGGGCATCGGCGGCGCGATCAGCACGCCCTGGCCGAAATCGCAGCCCATCACCATCAAGGCCTGCAGGTCTGCGGTGTTCTCGACTCCTTCGGCCACCGCCGCGCTGCCGAAGCGGTGGGCGAGGTCGATGGCGGTCTGGCAGATCGCCGCATTGGTCGCGTCGGTCGCGCAGTGAGCGACGAACGATTGGTCGATCTTCAGCTCGGCGAAAGGCAGTTCGCGCAGGCTCGAGAACGACGAATAGCCGGCGCCGAAATCGTCGATGGCGATGGTGATGCCACTCACGCGCAACTGTGTGGCAATCTCCTTGGCGAGCGTCATGTCGCGGACGATCTGATCCTCGGTCACTTCGAGAATGACCCCGGGCCAGTTGGCGGATTTCGGCCGGTACTCGGCGACGAGCCGCGTGATCGGCAGCTTGAGCAGCACGCTGACCGGCACATTGATGGCGAGATGAAGGTTAAATCCCGCCTCCTCGAACATCGTCCAGTCAAGCAGCGTCGCCAAGAGCGCCTGCTGCGCGAGTTCGGCGATGGACTCCGCATCGACGTCCGGAAGAAAGCTGCCGGGCAGCAGAATCCCGAGCTGCGGATGGCGGATACGCGCAAGCGCCTCGGCGCCGGCGAGGCATTTGCGCTTGAGGTCGATCTTGGGCTGGTACCAGATTTCGAACCAGTTATTGCGAAGCGCCTCGGAAATCGCGATCCGCGGCTTGCCGGTCGCGCTCATGGAATCCGTGAGCGAGCGCCGCTCGTCCTCGGCCAGGTCTCTGATCGGCCCAGACCAGTTGCGGACGTCTTTTGGATCGGTATCGCTCATGCTCGTGCACCGGGCTCGCTTCGGCACGGTATACGGCAACTACTCTTAACCAATCGTAAGGTGGCGTGCCGGAAGGCGATACCCGATTAACGCGGTTTTCACCTTGCATTGCACAGGCCGCCGCATTCCTTCGCCGACCGCCGGCTTGACGCTGCCTCGCGATCGGAGCCGCAATGACGGTCTGTGCCGGCGGTCGACCTTCGACCTGCTGGCGCGGCAGAATCGGGGGGCCAGCCTCAATGATCGCGCCTGCGTCGCTCAACGGCCGTCGATCCGGAAAGCGGACGCCATCAAGCACAACCGCGCGGCTGATTCTTGCCGGCCCCATCACTGAAAGCGCGCTCGAATCCAATGCCCGATCCTGCGGCCAAGCTTGCTTTCCCAGATCTGCGTCGCGTACCAGGCCGCCGCAAACAGGGCGGCGATATCGGGGATGTAGCCGGCAAGCGTCCCGGCGATGACCGCTACGCCGGTCGCGTCGATGGCGAGGGCCAGCGGCCGTCCGATATGCTGATGCATGGCCGCCGCACCCTTATTTGCTCAGGCGGAAGATCAGCGCGTATTCGGCGCCTGGGAAGACGTTGTCGGCTCTGCGCGTCATGCGTTAAGCTCCTTGAGATCGGCGATGAGACTGGCGTAATCGAAGCCCTCGGGGCTTTTCCGGTTGACCAGGCATTCGGTCGAGACGTAGGCCACCGCCTCGTCGCAGTAAGCGGCGAGAAAGCGCTCGCTCATGAGCTGAATCTCGCCCCAGGTCACGACGACGAGGTTTTGCAGCCGCCCGACCAGCGGCACGTAGTGGCCGCCCTCGATCGGGGCGCCCGGCACCACATCCCACATCTGCCCTTTGCGCGCCTGGTCGATGGCCGAGGCCGGCAGTTCGAGGCCGACGCCGACTGCGCCGAACAGATAGGCGCCCTTGATCAGGTGATCGACGTTGCCGGGGTCGAGCGCGAGGTAGGCGGCAACGGTGTGGCGGCGCCCGGTTGAATCGATGATTCCGGTCTTGCGCCGGTAAGCCGCCGCCGCCTGCATATCGGTGCCCCGGTCGCTTGCCGGCTCGGCCGGCGAGAAGCCGGTCACGGCGGCATAGTCCGAGAGTACGTCGGCATCGGTGAAGGCGGCAGGATGGCCGCCTTCGCGCGTCAGCATCATGGTTTCATGCGCCGCACCGGCCCACACGCAATCGCCGTAGCGGTCGTTGGCGAGCATCCCCCAGTCGGCCACGAGGTTCTCATGCCCGAACTGCGGCGGCGGTGTCGGCAGCGCCGGCGCGAGATAGGTGGCGAAGCGGAAGGCGCTGCCGGGCGCGCGCCACGGCCGCGCCGGCTTCTTGCCGAGCTTGAATGTCTGCATCGGCGCGCCCGCTCAGCGCTGACGGTGATGGCGCCGGAAACGCAGCCGGTAACGCGATTTGGCGGCACGCGCCTCCAACAGGATGAGATATTGCTGCGCGATCTGCGTCTGCGTGACCGCGTACCGTCCGCGCAACCGCCCCTTGAACCGCGCCTTGGCCGGCAGCTTCGGCGCGCTCGCCGCGAGCTCTTTCGCCTGCGGGGTCAACAGAGAGACGATGAAATTGAGTGCCAGCTCGATCGCCGGCAGCGCGGCGACGATCAGACCGACTACCGTGCCGCCGGGGATCAGCGACACAAATGGCAAAGCGAGCGGCGCCAGCGCGTTGATGTAGCCCTCGACCGTCGCCAGCGCCGACTGCCCTTGGGTCTCGCTCGAAGCGATATTGATGACCTTGAGCGCGCTTTGGATTTCGGCGACGATTTGCTGCGCCTTGGCGGCATCGGCGCCGGAAAGGCCCGCCGCTTCGAGCTGCGGCAGGATCGAGCCGGCCTCGGTGGCGATCGCCTCCAGCGCGGCAACCCACGACGGCACCTGCGAATTGACGGATGCGCAGCCGACGAGCGGCGCGACGGCCGCGCCCCCGGCAAGCAGCATCAGATGGCGACGAGAGAGGTTCATGGGAAGTGCTCCTTTATCTGCTCTTGCCGGCCGGCGTGTCGGTGACGTAGCGCAGCGCGGCGATGGCGGCGCCGATCGCCAGCATGACGACGCCGGACCAGGTCTTGTCCTGCGGCACCACGGTGGCCCAGTTGAAGGCTTGCAGCACGCCGGCGACGGCGACGGCGAGCGCGAAGGTCAGGGTCTTCCAGCCTTTCATTTTGTTTGCTCCTTTCAGCGGATCGCCAAGAGGCAGCCGTAGAAGCTGGCCGCGGTTGCGATCAGGGCCGCGGTCAAGACGATGATCAGGCCGCCGAGGTTCGATTTTTCTGGGCGCGGCTTACGCTCGCGGCCAATCGGCGACCCAATCGACAGATGCGGGAAGTTGTCGCCGTGCGCCTCCGGCTCCTTGACGATGAGCGTCTTTCTTCTTTTTCTCGGGCGGCGGCTCGCAGCGCAGGACTTGTCAGGCAGGCCGAAGTTTCTGGACATGTCAAAATCCTCACAGTTCACGGAAGGCGATGGCGCCCCGCAGAGAAAGCTCGCGCGTGCGCACGCGGTTGCCGTCGTTGCCGGAGAGCACCACGGCGCGGCCGTTGTGTTCGTCGCTCTTCAGGACGCCAACGTGATGCGGCCACACCACGATGGCGCCGGCATGCGGCGTCGTGGCACGGCCGACATGAATCCAGTTCCGCGCCAGGTTCAGGGCGCGGTCGGCGAGCCCGAAATAGTGGCGGAGAAAGCACCCGCACCACGGGATGCCGTAGCAGTCGCGCGGCCGATCGTGGCCCGCGAGATCACTGCGATGCGTGCGCTCATGATAAGGACGACGGGAATAGCGGCGGAGATGGCGGCGCTTGCTGCGGACCTGATGATAATGATGACGATGAAAATGATGATGATAGTAATTGTGCGCCTGTGCCGGCGCAGCGATGGAAACGGCGGCGCAAAGCGCCGCCGCGGCGAGAACGGCCCGCATCGGGGTTACCTTTCTGATTTTCTTGATGTCCCGGCCCATCCCCCTCGTTGCCGGGCCTGACCCGGCAATCCATAGAGCGGGAAGGCCGCATGGATGCGCGGGTCAAGCCCGCGCATGACGAGCGTTAGAGGCGGTTCATCGCTACGGCCGCCCGATATTGGTCGAGCGCATCGACGGCGGCCTTGGCGCTCGCTGCGGCAAGACGCGGCACCATGCCGGCCGGGATCATGCCGCGCGCCCAGGCAGGCACCTCGACATCGATTTCGGCCACGATGGCCTTTTCGACCGCCGCGACGACGGCGGCATATTCGGACGACGGAGGACGGACGACGGACGACGGATAAGGAGTTTCTTCATCTGTCTTCTGTCCTCCGTCCTCTGTCCTCCGTCTTCCGATGTCCGCAAACGGCTCGAAATCGCCGATGTCGCCATTTGGGTCGTCCGGGTCGGCGTCGATGCTGGCAACGGGCTGCGGCAGGTGCTGCCGGAGCGCCCATTTGTTCGAGGCGAGGAACTCGCGCGAACCGGTCCAGCCCATTGAGCAGGAGAGCCACGCCAGGTCGGCAAGCTTGGCGCCGATCACCGCCTCGCAGACCGCGCCGGAGCCGTAGACGCCGACGCGCAGCTTCGGGGCATGTTCTTTGAACGCCGCTGCTACTGACCGGAAATAAGGAACGACGAGCTTCCTGATTTGATAGAGGCTCGCGTCCACATCGACTGCGAAATAGACGCACGCGCCGTCCGGCGCGTCGAGGGTCGGAGCGACGTGGGCGGCAAATGCGCCGTCGCGATCGCCGGCGCCTGCCGAGATGCCGCCGTGGGCGAAGTCGCCCCAGCCCTCGCTGACGAGGCCGAGTCGCAGCCCGGCGCCGGCGATCGCCCGCGCTTCCGCCGGCTTGATGCATTTCTCGCCGCCGGGAGCGATCGGCGATAGATAGCGAATGATCGTCTTGACGCCAGCCGCCTTGAGGGCGGCGACGTGATGCGTAGTGTCGTGATTGGTATCGATAATCATTTCAAGCGGCCTCCCGCGTGCTCCCGATCGGGGCGAAAAGGTGCACTTATGCGCGCCGCGGCGACAACGGCTCGCATCATCTGTTTCCTTTCGTTTGCGGAAGATCAGATCGGAATGCTGGCGGCCCCGCAGCAATTCCGAGCTCAGGACGGTTCACAGCTCCGCGCTGGCGGTCCAACTGCCGCCAATGACGTAGCAGCCGTTAACGGCGAGGCCGCCAGATAAAGTCACATTCACCGCAAAATTCAAGGCGCTGATGGCACTGCCGCCGCCGGCAATCGCCGTCGCCGTCGCTGCATTCCATGTGCCGCCAATATCGACCGACCACTCGCCGGCCGATGGTGTGCCAACGTTCGGCGAGTAGAACGTCATAGCGGGCGTCGCGCGCATCGGAACTGGGAAGGGAATGAAGCTCACCTGCGCCAACGTGGCTGCGGGGGCGGGGCCGGAGTAGTTTTGCTGAACCGAATCATCAGCCGGCGCAACTCCATTGAGAAAGGAACTCGCAAAATAACGTTGGCAGAAAGCGAGCTCGATATTAATGGGTCGCAGCTCCGGCGGCGGCGGCAGGGCATTCAGCCCGGTGGCGACGCCTGGCGTCGCCCGGATGTCGAGCTCGGTGATCTGGATCGACTTGGTGCTGGCGGAAAAATTGTTGCCGAAGTCGAAGAGGATTTCCAGGCCGTTATAGGCGGCGGCGTTGGCGGCAAACGTGTAGGCCACCCGCGTCCATTGCCCGT
>JAKAPE010000105.1 GCA_021811945.1 Pseudomonadota bacterium
CGAGCCGCGCCAGATCCCAGCCCAGCTCCTCCACGGCGCCGCCGCCAAACTTGAGCCGCGCCGCCTCCAGTGTAAAAATTGATTCCTGCCCGCCCTGTTCGCCCATCATTGCCATTCTTCCCACTCCCGGTACGCCCACGACCATCATCGGCTGATAACTCGCCCTGTCGGGCAACCTCATCCTTGCGCACCGACCAGATCACGCGACTCCGCCAGCGTCCACAATCCCGGTCAGGACCGCAGCTCCGTCGCAGTTGCGGGTCAAAAGTTCTTGAGCAGATTGCGCGGTTTTTATACCTTCTGCTGGCGATCTTGTTGACCGACTCGGCCGCGAGTCATATCGCCGACTTCTGCAACAAAATCTGCCAAATCCGATCGTCGTGAATTTTGATCACAGCGGCCTTGCACTTCCTTCAGTCAGAAACCCGATGATTTTCGGGGCCGGCAGGTAGCCAGTATCGAGCTTCTCGATCTTGAATCCGGCATGCGCGATTGTGTCCGCGATGGGCCGATTCAGATGGCAACCGCCGCTGATCCGACTCCACAATGGCGTCAGGCGGTGTTGCCACTTCTGAACGTTCGGCTCGGGCGCCAGCCCATGCTCGACAAACAACAGTCTGCCTCCAGGCTTGAGCACACGACGCACCTCTTGAAGGGCGTGAGCAGCATCGAGGATAGAGCATAAGGTCCACGTCGTTACAGCCGTATCGATACTCTTGTCGTCGAGCGGAATCGCCTCTGCCGAAGCTTCAACGAATTTGACCGGGTAAGATGCCTTGGCGGCTCTTGCGCCGGCCATGCGCAACAATTCTGGATTGGGATCAAGCGCCAATATCTCGCTGACGCATGGCTTGTAATAGGTGAAATTGAGACCCGAGCCGGCGCCAATTTCGAGGACCCGCCCCTCCGCAGCCCCGATAACGCGCTCTCGATACGGCCTGAGACGTTTGCTTCGCATCGAAAGGTCACAAAGCCTGGGAAGCATGAAGTGTCTACAAAAAGCCACCTTACTTTCCTTGATGCCCCGGTTGTGAAGCGTAGCAACGATGAGCACGCTTACCGCAAAACCGCTCGCCGGGGCCGGTTTGATGCCATATCACGGACTCTCATCGCGTATCCGCCGAGGCTCAATACGAGATTTTAGAACCACCGCTCCTTGACGTTGACGGTGTCGCCGGGACGCAGTGGATAAGAGACCGGGACAGTGCTGCGCACACGCCGGCCGTCGACGATGCGGCTGAGGATTACGGTCTTGCGAAAGGCACGCGGCGTAAATCCGCCGGCGATCGCCACCGCAGTCTCGACCGTCATGTTGGCAACATAGGGATATTGGCCCGGCTGCGTAACCTCGCCGAGGATGAAGAAGGGCCGGTAGGCTTCGACCTCGACCGCCACGTGCGGGTCGCGGACATAGCCCTGTCGCAGCTTGTCGGCAATGCGCCCGGCAAGTTGAGCGGTTGTCACCCGGCGTGCCTGGACCGGGCCGATGAGCGGCATGTCGATATGGCCGCTTGCATCGACGACGTAGGAGTTGCTCAGACCGTCCTGGCCGAACACCACGACCCGCAGCCGGTCGCCGGAATCGAGCTTGTAGGGGCCTTCGGTGACGGCGCCATTTACCGAGACAGCCGCGGGTATCGCCCCGGTGGTGCGCGCCGGCGTTACGGCTGAGTCATAAAGGAACCCGTCGATGCCTTGCGGCCGCGGCTGCGGCGCCGGCTGGGCGGCCAGGGCAAGAAGGCCGCGACCAGCGGGCGCCTGCGCGCATCCTGCAACCGCAAAAGCCACCGTCAGCAACAGCATGAGAAAGCGGCTGATCCGCATACGCAATCCGGCCTGTCAGAGCTAACGTTGAGGACGGATTAACACCCGGCATGGTTAATAATTTCTCTCTCGTGTCCCGATACCGAAGTTCGCATCATTTCGCGGCTCGCTCGTTTGCGAGCTTCGGAATCGAAGGACACCCGCAACTTATTGATCTAGCGTGGCTTCGGTTCAGAAGTCCGCATGTCAAGTGCGCGGCGAGAATGATGCGGACTTCTGAACCGACACACTAATCCGAACGCCGCACTAGAGAGAATTCCCGGCGACGGTTAAGAGCAACGGTTGAGCTAATCGCCCGTTCCAGGATTGGGAGAAAAATACTTGTCGAATTTGTCGCCTACACCTTCCCATTCCTTAGCATCGGCGGGCGGCTCCTTCTTGGCCGTAATGTTGGGCCATTGCCTGGCGAATTCGGCGTTGACGCTCAGCCACTTCTCGACGCCGGGCTCGGTGTCAGGCTTGATCGCCTCCGCGGGACATTCGGGCTCGCAGACGCCGCAGTCGATGCATTCGTCCGGATGGATCACGAGCATGTTCTCGCCCTCGTAGAAACAATCCACCGGGCAGACCTCGACGCAATCCATGTATTTGCATCGGATGCAATTGTCATTGACGATGTAGGTCATCTGCTCACCCCGGGCCGGGTTCGGCGGGGATTGCTCCTAGCGCATGGCTCATGGGCACGCAAGCTCGTCGTGGCTGCCGCTGACGGTCCAGCGAAGCCTTCCCCATTCACCCGCTGCGCCGTGATCTTACTTCCCGGCGACCGATCTTATCCCAGTTCTTCATATAAGCGTCCGGTGGTTGCCGCCGAGCCTCTTCGCTCGGCGAACCCTTTTATCCTAAGCACGCGCACGGTACGCTGGAGCGCGACCGTAACCACATCCCCGATCCGCACCGGGCGCCCTGGCGCATCGATGCGTGTTCCGTTCACCCGGACATGGCCCGAGCCGGCGAGCGCTGCGGCCGCGTTGCGCGTCCGCACGATCCGTGCGTGCCAAAGCCATCGGTCGATGCGCTGGCGATCCAGGCGCAATAGTGCAGCCGGCATTCAGCGGCGCTCCTTGGCGTTTGCTTCGAGCTGCGCTTTCAACGCCGCAAGCTTGGCAAACGGCGAATTCGGATCGGGCGCCTTCTCGCGCCGGTCCGGCCGCGCCGCGGCAGGCGGCGGTCGCTCGCGCTCGCGCCGCGGACGGTCGAGCCGGTGGTCCGCCCCCCGGTGGCGGTGCCGAGGATGGCGCTTGACGCCACGCGGCGCGGCACCTTCGGCCGATGAAGCGTCGGCGGTTGGCACAGCGGCCGCTGCTTCGGCCGAGGTCGCAGACGGCAAATCGGCGCTCTGCCGCTCCGGTGCTGCGGCGCTGCCCGTTATTCGGTCCTTGCGACCCCGAAAGCGGGGACGACGCGGCCCCTCCGCTCGACCCGACCGAGCCGGCCGCCAGACCTCGATGAGGGCCGGCTCATCGGTGCGGCGCTGCGGCTCGGCGGCGCCGATAGCTTCGACGCCAGCGTCATCAGGTGGCGGCGTTTCCTGTTTCACGCTCGCGGCGGCGCCTTCGGCCGGCGATCGCGCCGGCGGCTCATGCTCCGACTCTCCACCTTCTGCGTCGCCCTCTATGCCCGGGTCCGCACAGCCATCTAGGCGATCAAGCGCACGGAAAGGATTGTCGGGTGTCTCTGGAGCAAAGGCCGGCTCAGCGCTTTCGCGGTCTGCCCCGTTGAAGGACGCTGGTGCGGCTTCGATCGGCATCGGATTGGCCGCGGGCCGGCCATCGCTTTCGGTTGTAGCAAGCTTCGACTCGGCGACAGCGGCCACCGCCGTCTGCGCGCATGGCGCGGACTCCGTCGGCTTCGCCCGCAGTTCCATGCGATAGCCGAGCGAACGCAGAATCGAGGCAAAATCTTCGCCCGAGGCACCAATCAGCGAAGTCATGGCGTTGACCGCGACAAAACCACCGCCGGCAACCGCACCCGGCGGTTTCGATCCGGCGCCCTCACGCCATGCCAGTGCCGGTCGGATCAAGTCGGCGAGCCGCTCGAGAATGTCAACGCGCACCGCGCGCTCCCCGCACACCCGATAGCCGGCGGTGCGGTAGAGCACCGGGTCGATCTCGCGGCTGGCCGGGATGGAGGTGCGGCCGCCGGCGGCGAGATGCAACAGGTCATCGAGGCCGTGGCTCTGCGCTCCTTCATGCGCAAGCGCCCAGAGCTGGACGGCGAGCGCGCGCGGTGCCGGCTTGAGCAGAAGCGGAAAGTAGATGTGATAGGCGCCGAAGCGGACGCCGTACTTGCGCAGCGTCGCCCGCGCGGGCTGCTCCAGTCCCTTGACCTCTTCCGCCACCCGCTGCCGGTCGAGCACGCCGAGGGCCTCAACCAGTTGGAAGGCGACGCCGCGGGCGATGCCGGTGATGTCGGCGGACGCCGCTAGCTCGAACAAAGGACCAAGCAGCTCTTCGATGTGGGATTTCACGAAAGCATCGAGCCGCGCCTCGACTGCTTCGCGCGGCGCTCCCGTCAAATGCTCGTCGGCGATGAGACGCGGGCGTGGCCGCAGCACTTCCTCGCCAGCGGCGAGCTTGCCGACGGCGGCGCCGATCCAACGGATGGTGCCGTCGGCGGCGAGCAGGAATTGCTGGTCCGGTGCTTCGGCAAGCCGCGCCGCTCGCATACCGATCTCGCCCGCCAGCGCCCTCTGCGCAGCGTTCTGTAACGCCTTGGCCTCCGATCCCCCGGCGGCGGCGTCGGCGACGAAGACAAAGCCATCGAGACGGCCGATGACATGGCCTTCGACGATGACCTCTCCGGTTTTGGCGATCTCGGGCTCGATCATCGCATGCTCGCGCAGCCGCCGCATCAGCACGCTGGTGCGGCGATCGACGAAGCGCTCGGTGAGCCGCTCGTGCAGGGCGTCGGAGAGCTTGTCCTCGACCGCACGGGTAACGTTCTGCCAGTGCTCAGGGTCGCCGAGCCAGTCCGGGCGATTTGCCGCGAACGTCCAGGTCCTAATGTGGGCGATGCGCGTAGAAAGCGTGTCGATATCTCCGTCGATCCGGTCAGCTTGGGCGATCTGTTGCGCGAACCAGTCGGTCGGAATTCTGCCCTCGCGCATGAGGAACCCGTAAAGGCTGACGACGAGTTCCGCATGCGTCGCGGGGGCGATCTTGCGGTAGTCGGGAATTTGGCAAACCTCCCAGAGCCGTTCGACATGGGCGCTGCTCCTGGTCAGCGCCCGCACGTGCTGGTCGCGGGCGGCGTGGTCGAGGACGAGGATGTCCTCGGCGACCGGTGCGCGGGTGAGCGCACCTTCCGCGGGCGCCGCCGCGAGCGCCGCCTGCAGCGCGCCGATCGAAGAAAAATCGAGATCGGTGTTGCGCCATTGCACGGTCCTCACCGGCTCGAAGGTGTGCGATTCGAGCGCCTGGACCAGCTCGGTCTCGAACGGCGGGCAGCGTCCGGTGGAGCCGAAAGTGCCGTCGCGGGTGGCACGGCCGGCGCGGCCGGCGATCTGCGCAAGCTCGGACGGGCTCAGCTTGCGGAACTGGTAGCCGTCGAATTTGCGGTCGGAAGCGAACGCGATGTGATCGACGTCGAGGTTGAGGCCCATGCCGATGGCGTCCGTCGCCACCAAGTAGTCGACCTCGCCCGACTGATAGAGCGCGACCTGGGCATTGCGCGTGCGCGGCGACAGGGCCCCAAGCACGACAGCGGCGCCGCCGCGCTGGCGCCGGATCAATTCGGCGATGGCGTAGACTTCTTCCGCCGAGAAGGCGACGATGGCCGAGCGACGCGGCAGCCGGGTGAGCTTCTTGTCGCCGGAAAAGCTTAGTTGCGATAGCCGCGGACGGCTAACGACGCTGGCGCCGGGCAAGAGCCGCTCGACGATCGGCCGCATGGTAGCGGCGCCGAGAACCAGTGTCTCCTCGCGCCCGCGCCGGTGCAGCATGCGGTCAGTAAAAACATGGCCGCGCTCGAAGTCGGTGGCGAGCTGGATTTCGTCAACGGCAAGGAAGGCGACGTCGAGATCGCGGGGCATGGCCTCGACGGTGGCGACCCAGAAACGCGGGTTCGGCGGCTTGATCTTCTCCTCGCCGGTGATCAGGGCGACGGCATCGGCGCCCACACGCTCCACCGCGCGGTTGTAGACTTCGCGTGCAAGAAGCCGCAGCGGTAATCCGATCAGCCCCGTCGAATGCGCCAGCATCCGCTCGATGGCAAGATGGGTCTTGCCGGTATTGGTCGGCCCCAGCACGGCGGTGACGCCGGCCGCCCGGGCGCGCAGATCGCGGTTGGCAAATGGTGAAAACGAAATCGGCATTGGCACCCGGGTTGCCGCACCGGTCAAGCGGCTTTCCTCTGTATCACAATATGCGGCGGGGAAACCCTGTGCTTAAGGTGTGGAACGAGTCTGGAACGAATCGCGGCCGAATCAGCGACTCTCGACTTGTTCGACTTTGTTCACGCGACATATGGCGTTGCCGATGAGATGCAATACCAGATCAGGGAAGTTGCGTTCTGGTCGAACATCGATCCCGCGCGGCGCGATTAATTAACCGGTGCCGCTATGTCCCGATTCCGAAAGTTCGCATCATTTCGCGGCTCGCTCGTTTCCGAACTTCGGAATTGAAGGACATTAGCAACTTATTGATCTTGTGTGGCTTTGGTTCAGAAGTCCGCATGACGCGCTCGCGGCAAGAATCAAGAATGATGCGGACTTCTGAACCGCCGCCACACTAGAGGCGCAGTTCGCCGCGCCTTATATGTTGATAGAGCGCACTGTCGAGGCGCACGAAGCCGGGCTCTCCGGGGGACGCAAAATAGATCGCGTCGCGCGTCGCCGCCGGATCAAGACCGTCGCGCACCAGATCGGACTTGGTGTGCTTGAAGGTCGCCCGGATAAAATCTTATGCATGCTTAATTATCGGCCCCGCCACGTGCGAAGTTGGACGCCCGCTCATGGGCGTCCAACGACCCGACCGTAGGCCTCGAGATGCTGGGGAGCGGCGGAGGATCAAACCGAAGGTTGTGTGCTGCCCCGGCTGCCTCGATGTCGCCTGCTGCAAAAGGTGCAGGTGTCACTTATGTATCGGAGGCATCACCGCCGAAGATTTCGGAGTTCCGCATGACTTCTGCCCCCATTTCCTTGATCGACCGCGCCGGGCTCGACCGGCCGCAGCTTGCCAAGATCGTCTCCCGCGGGCTCGATGGCTCCGATGACGGGGAGCTGTTCCTCGAATATCGGCAGTCGGAAATGCTGGTGTTCGACAACGGCCGGCTGAAGCAGGCGACCTACGACACCTCGCAGGGTTTTGGCCTGCGCGCGGTCAAGAACGAAGCGGTCGGCTATGCGCACGCCTCGGATGTCTCGGAGGCGGCGATCGCCCGCGCCGCCGAAGCCGTGCGGGCGGTCAAGGGCGACTACTCCGGCCGCTATACGGCGCCTCCGGCGCGCACCAACGTCAAGTTCTATGACGAGGACAGCCCACTGGCGAGCCCCGCCTTCGAAGCCAAGGCGCGTCTTCTCGAGACCATCGACGCCTATGCGCGCGCGAAGGATCCGCGTGTGCGTCAGGTCTCGGTCAGTTTAGGCGCCACCTGGCAGGCGGTTGAAATCTTGCGCGCCGACGGCGCGACCTACCGCGACGTGCGCCCGCTCGTTCGCGTCAGCGTGTCGGTCGTCGTCGGCGATGGCGACCGACAAGAGAGCGGCAGCGCCGGCTATGGCGGCCGCGAGGGCTACGAGCCCTTCGTCGTTACCACCCGATGGCAAAGCGCGGTCGACGACGCGGTGCGGCAGGCGCTCGTCAATCTCGCTGCGGTGCCGGCGCCCGCCGGCGAGATGGACGTGGTGCTCGGCCCCGGCTGGCCCGGGGTCATGCTGCACGAGGCGGTCGGACACGGGCTCGAAGGCGACTTCAACCGCAAGAAGACCTCGGCGTTCGCCGGGCTGATGGGACAGCGTGTCGCGGCAAAAGGGGTCACGGTGGTCGACGACGGCACCATCGCGCGGCGCCGCGGCTCGCTTTCGGTCGACGATGAAGGCACACCGACCAATCGCACCGTGCTCATCGAGGACGGCATCCTCGTCGGCTACATGCAGGACCGCCAGAATGCCCGGCTGCTGGGCATGAAGCCGACCGGCAATGGCCGCCGCGAGAGCTTTGCCCATGTGCCGATGCCGCGCATGACCAACACCTATATGCTCGCCGGCACACACGATCCCGACGAGATCATCGCGTCCGTCAAGAACGGCATTTACGCCGTGCATTTCGGCGGCGGTCAGGTCGACATTACCTCGGGCAAATACGTGTTCGAATGCACCGAGGCCTACCGCATCGACAACGGCAGGAAAGGCGCGCCGATCAAGGGCGCCATGCTCATCGGCAACGGGCCGACCGACCTCAACCGCATTTCCATGATTGGCAACGACCTCAAGCTCGACGACGGCATCGGCACCTGCGGCAAGAACGGCCAAGGCGTGCCCGTCGGCGTCGGCCAGCCGACGCTGCGCATCGACGGCATCACCGTCGGCGGCACCGGCGGGTGATCCCTCCGCGAGACAGACCCACAAGCCCACGGAGCTTTCCTTGGACAGTTCTTCAGACCGTTCCCTGGCCTCGCGCGTGCGGCGCTGGACGGGCTCCCTCATCGATATGGCCGCCATTGTTCTGGTCGTCGCTGCCGCCAAAACGGCCATCGCCGAGCCCTATTACGTGCCTTCCGGCTCCATGGAGCCGACCCTGCAGATCGGCGATGAATTGCTGGCGACGAAATATCCGTACGGCTACAGCTCGGCCTCGCTGCCGGCCTTTGTCACATTGCCCGACACGCGACGCATCCTGGGCGCGTTGCCGCGCCGCGGCGACATCGTGGTCTTCCGCTGGCCGGGCAACCGCTCGCAAGTCTGGGTCAAGCGCGTGGTCGGGCTTCCCGGCGACCGCATCGCCATGCGCCATGGGCGTTTGTGGATCAACGGCGCGCCGGTCGGCCTCGTCGCCGATGGCACCGGCCAGTCAGAAGCTGCGGACGGATCGCGTGAACCGGTTCATCGCTTCATCGAAACCTTGCCCGGCAACCGTCGCCACCTGATCTTCAAGCATGCCGGGATTGAGCCCCTGGACAACATGCCCGAAATCGTCGTGCCGCCGAGACGCCTGTTCGTGATGGGCGACAATCGCGACAATTCGGCCGATAGCCGCATCCCGGTCGCTTTGGGCGGTGCCGGTCTGCTGCCGGTCAGCGACTTGGTCGGCCGGGTGGACGCTCTGGTCGGGTCGTGGGACCTTGCCGCGATGCGGCAGCCAATCTGGGAGTGGCCATCGGGCTTGCGGTTTTCCCGGTTCTTCACGGCGGTGCGGTAACTTTTGGCGCGTTGGTATAGACACGGCTGCCCGACCACTTTTGTGCGCATATGATGTGCGCGTAAAGGAGGCGCTGACCAGGCCGAGCAAGAGAAGCGCTGGCTGGAGGACAATCGAGAGGCCATCGCATCGACCAATTCCTTCGTTGATCGGCATAGTTTGCTCGCCGGCCGGCTGCCCGTATTGGCACGGGAGCCCTCGATGATGGGCCAACGGCAAGTGAGAAAGCGCGCGGTGAATCTCTTTGTCGACACCGACTTGCTTGAAGACGCAAGGAGGCTGCGCATCAATCTGTCAGACACTTTGGAACGGCGCCTGCGCACCATCGTAAGGGCGGAGCGGGAGAAAGAATGGCTTGCGCAGAACCGCGCGGCAATCGAGGCGTATAATCGGCGCGTCGCCGAGCACGGCCTGTTGTCCGACGCCGCCGCGCTGCTGTGACCGGTCTGGCCATGAACCAATTCGATATCATGGCCAATCCGTTCCCGCGAAGCCGCGAACGGCAGCCGTTCCTGGTCAATCTGCAGAGCGATCTGCTGGCGCGAACGCTCGATACCATTGTGGTTGCGCCCTTGGAACCGGCACACGGCACGTTCGCCGATCGACTTAACCCTTCCGTCACCGTAGAGGGCGAGAACTACGTGCTGGTCACGCAGGAAAATGTAACTGTGCGCACGAGCGCACTGCGGAAACCACGTGGCTCGATCGCCAGTGAGCGCGATAGAATTATCGCGGCGCTTGATCTTTTGTTTACAGGCATCTGAGGCCGTGTCGCGCTGCTACCGTACCACCCCCGAAATGCAGCAGGGGCGTCGGCGCGGCTTCTTGATCACGTTTTTGAGGGAGCAGCGGGCGCCGCGCGTGCCGTAGCCCGGCCGCCGGTAGGTCCAGGCGCGGCAACGCGATTCGGCCCGGCAGACTTCGGCGCAAGTTTTGGCATGAGGCTCGGGCGCGGTCGCGAAGGAGCGATAATCGCCGCCGGCGCGATCGATCCCGTATTCGAGTTCGTCGAGCCGGGGCGCGACGATGCCGGCGCCGCGCACACCCGACACGCAGCAGCTCGACTTCTTGCGCGGCATCACCGCGCGCTTGAGCCGGCACATCGCCGGCCCGCCGGAGGCCGGCGGATAGGCAAAGCTCCAGGAGCGGCAGCGATTGTCGCGCTCGCACCGCGCCGCACACACCGACGGATCGCCGTTTGCGACCGCAGCGCGCGCATAATTACCGCCGGGCCGATCATAACCCAGTTGTCCCAAGGCCGGCCTGATGCCGGTCGCAGCCGCAACGGCGAGGACCGCAAAGCCCGCGACGAGTGCTCGGATCATGCTCCGCCCACCCTTGATTCGGCGCCCCGACAAAGCAGAGCGCTGCATTCGGCAATATGCTACAACATTTTTCGACCCCGTCGGCCCGGGCAGGTTCAATTGTCGCACGGATTGTCGGGTCAAGTCGGCCAAACCCAGCAATGACGAATTAAGGAGCTCTATCTCGACCCAGCACCCTGCCGGGTAGATCCCACAAATGCCCCGCTTCCGCATGCCGGGTTGCCGGGCGGCAGTCTCCTGAGCCGCCGTCAGATCAGCGACAAGAGACATTGTCTCCACCTCTGACGGAAGAGATCATCGCGAAAAAGATGTTAGGTTACGTTGCGGCACGAAAATTCAGCTCCTTGGACCTGCCGCTTGATACCGGGCGCGCCACTCTTCGTAAGGCATGCCGTAGACGGCTTGCCGGCTTTCCTCTTTGGTCATCGGCAGGCCGCGAGCGGCCGCGGCTTCCTGCAGCCAGGTGGAGAGGCAGTTCCGGCAGAAGCCGGCAAGATTCATCAGATCGATGTTCTGTACGTCGGTGCGTGTGCGCAAATGCTCGATAAGCCGGCGAAAGACCGCGGCTTCGAGTTCGATCCGACTGCTGTCGTCAATAGCCATCATCGCCTCCAAGGCGTAGTGAAGGGAAGATACAGGCGTCAGGGGAAACCTTGCCATACCGGATGATCGGGATCGTCACGCGATAGCCGGGATTGTTGCGGAACACCATGGATAGCTCGGCGCGCGAAATGCTCGAGTCGCTGTTTTACGCCGCGGTCGGTGTAGCGCACCCCTTGCGGGCCTTGCCGCCATGCCTGCCCGACCCTCCGCCGGCACCCGGACGGCTTGTCGTCCTCGCCGCCGGCAAGGCAGCGGGTTCGATGATCGAGGTCGCCGAACAGCATTATCTTTCGCGCATGCCCGCCCAGCGGCTCGTCGGCCTCGCCGTGACGCGCTACGGGTATAAGCGGCGGCCGACCCGGCACATCGCCGTCATCGAAGCTGGGCATCCGGTGCCGGATGCGGCGGGCATCTCTGCCACCGAGCGCGTGCTGGCGCTCGCCGATGCGGCGGATGGCAACGATCTCGTTCTTGTTCTGCTCTCCGGCGGCGCCTCGGCAAACTGGATCGCGCCCGTTGCTGGTCTAGCCCTCGCCGAGAAGCAGGCCGTGACGCGCGCGCTGCTTCGCAGCGGCGCGGCAATCGGCGAAATGAATGCGGTACGCAAGCATCTCTCGCGGATAAAGGGTGGCCGCCTCGCTCAGCGCGTCTATCCGGCTAGGTTGGCGACGCTGGCGATTTCCGATGTGCCGGGCGACAATCCGGCGGTCATCGGTTCGGGGCCGACGGTCGGGGATCCGACGACGCTTGCTGATGCCCGCGCCATCATCGCCCGCTACCGACTCGACATGCCCGCCGCCGTGGCGCAGGCCCTCGCCGACCCGGACAACGAGACGCCGAAGCCGGACGCGGAGGTGTTCGCCGGATCGAGCTACCGGATCGTCGCGCGCCCCGACGACGCTTTGCGCGCGGCGGCGGAGCGCGCCGGCGCAGCCGGCTATGAATGCATCATGCTGGGTGGCGACCTGCAGGGGGAGGCGCGGGAGGTCGCCGCTGAGCAAGCTCGGCTCGCCTTGTCGCTCAGCGCCACGCGCCGACGTGCCATCATTCTATCCGGCGGCGAACTGACCGTAACGCTGCGCGGCCGCGGCCGCGGCGGCCCCAACCAGGAATACGCCTTGGCCCTTGCGATCCATCTCAACGGCGCCGCCGGCATCGCTGCGCTCGCCGCCGATACTGACGGCATCGACGGCGGCGGCGGCCGTCCGGACGACCCCGCCGGAGCCTTCATCGATGCCACCACGCTCAGCCGTGCCCGCACCGCCGGCCTCGATCCCGCCGCCTTTCTCGCCGACAACGATTCCACGGGGTTTTTCAGCGGCATCGGCGACCTGTTCCGGCCTGGTCCGACGTTGACCAACGTGACCGATTTCCGCGTCATCGCCGTTGACGCGCCAGCCTGACAGCAACGTGACCGTTGATGGGGGTTGAGAACCGGATGAAGGTGTGGACGTTTTCCGGAATATTCAAGTTTCTGCACCCTGCAGTCACGTTTGTCGCGCTCGTCTCGGCCGAGCCTGCCGCAGCCGATTTCCGGCTGTGCAACAATACGGGAAGCCGCGTCGGCGTCGCTATCGGCTACACCGACGCCAAGGGCTGGACCACGGAAGGCTGGTGGAACTTGGCGCCGCGAAAATGCGAGACGGTGCTCAAAGGCAACCTGATCTCGCGTTATTATTATGTTTATGCCGTCGACTACGATCGCGGCGGTGAATGGATGGGACGAGCCTATATGTGCACCCGTGACAAGAAGTTCACTATCCGCGGCATCGGCAATTGCCTCGTCCGCGGCTACGACCGCACCGGTTTTTTTGAAGTGGACACCCGCGATCAGCGTGCCTGGACCGTGCAACTCACCGAGACCGGCGAGCAGGCGTCGCAGCATCCGCTGGCGCCGGGTAACCCGCTGACGCGGCGACAATCGACCCTGCCGCTGCGCGCGCCGGCCGCGACCACGCCCGGAAGCTAAGGCCGATGCGGCGGCAGCGGCGAACCAAGGTGGTGGCGACACTCGGCCCGGCCTCTTCAACCCGTGCCCTCATCAGCAGCCTGTTCGCGGCCGGGGCCGACGTCTTCCGTATCAATATGAGCCACACCTCCCATGACAAGATGCGCGAGTTGGTGGCGACCATCCGCGCCGTCGAAGCCGAGTGCAACCGGCCGATCGGTATTCTCGTCGATCTGCAAGGTCCGAAGCTGCGGATCGGCAGTTTTAGAAACGACTATGCCGAGATCGATGCGGCCCAGGATTTTGTTTTCGATGCCGATCCGGCGCCGGGCGACGCCACGCGTGTCGAGCTGCCGCACCCGGAGATTTTCGCCGTCATCAAGCCCGGCGACACGCTCCTCGTCGATGACGGCAAGCTGCGCCTGACGGTCACCAAGGTCGAGCCGCGGCGCATCGTCGCCCAGGTCCGAGTGGGCGGCAAGATATCGAACCGCAAGGGCGTCAGCCTGCCTGACACCGTCGTTCCTGTTGCCGCGCTCGCGGCAAAGGATTTCGCCGACCTCGAAGCGGCGCTCGATGCCGGTATCGATTGGGTGGCGCTGTCATTCATCCAGCGGCCGGAAGATGTGGCTGAAGCAAAGAAGATCACCCGCGGCCGCGCCGCGGTCATGGCCAAGATCGAGAAGCCACAGGCGGTGGCACGGCTCACCGAGATCCTCGATATCGCCGACGCCCTGATGGTGGCGCGCGGCGACCTCGGCGTCGAGATGCCGCTGGAAAAGGTCCCGGGCGTGCAGAAGGAGATGACGCGCGCCTGCCGCCGCGCCGGCAAGCCCGTGGTTGTGGC
>JAKAPE010000382.1 GCA_021811945.1 Pseudomonadota bacterium
ATCTCTTCGCGCGTTCGCCACTTTGCCGAAGCGTGGCGAACGAACCCCTAACCAAAGCGGCTTTCCGAACCTATTCTCGACCGCAAAGCGCAAGCACCGCAGCGGCGCTGGCGACACGACAGCTCTCCCGCGCGCTACAGCGTTTGACTTGAGCCCAATTTATCAGTATACTAACAAAAGTCAATCCGGAACGCTCCGTCGGTAGAAATTGCCATCCAACAGGGCGCGGGAAATGGTATGCAAGAAGTGTTTATCCGATATTGTCGCGATCGGCTTTCGCAGCACAAACCCACTTGGCGGCGTTTCGCCAATCATCCGTTTCTCTGATTGATCCCGCAAGGAAACAACGGGCACAGCGTCACGACACGTGAAATGTGAAAGACAACGGCATGGGTCTGGAATTCCTCGATGGCAACCAAGCGGTCGTGCGAGCCGCCGAGCGCGCAAAATGCAATTTTTTCGCCGGCTATCCGATAACGCCGTCGTCGTCAATTCTCGATGGCATGCTGGAGATGCTGTGGCGGACCGGCGGCATTGGGCTGCAGGCGGAAGACGAGATTGCATCGATCGGACTTTGCCTGGGCAGCGCCATGGCCGGAAGCAAGGTGCTGACGGCGACAAGCGGACCGGGTCTTAGCCTCTATAGCGAGAGCATCGGGCTTGCCATCATCGGCGAGACTCCGCTGGTGATCGTCATCGTGCAGCGGCAAGGGCCGGCGACCGGAGCGGCGACCAAAGGCGCGGAAGGAGACATCCTTTTCGCGCGCTGGGGCACCTCGGGAGGGATGCCAGTCATCGTCCTCAGTCCAGCCAGTGTGGCCGAAACGTATGATCTCACCTACAGGGCTTTCAATCTGACGGAGCGGTTCCGCGTGCCCGTGCTGGTGATGAGCAACAAGGAAATCGGGTTGACGCGCGAGACCGTCGACCTCGACGCCATCGAGCTGCCGCCCCTGGTCGAGCGACGTCGGCCCGACGGCAAAGCGCCGACCTTTCCCTATGCGTTCCATTCGCCGGAAGAGGTTCCGCCGATGGTCGATCTCGCATGCGGCGGCCATATGCTGCGATACACAACATCGACTCACGACAAAGCGGGCTTTTTGGTTATCAATCCCGCCGTGATCCAGGAGATGATCGACCATTACGTGGCCAAGGTGGAGACTGCGACCGATGAGATCGCCTTCGTGAAGGAGGATCGGCAGGATGGCGCCGAGACGCTGGTGATCAGTTACGGCATTGTCTCGCGCTCCGTGAAGGCGGCAGTGCGGCAGGCGCGCGCGGCCGGGGCCAAAGTCTCGTCGCTTGTGCTGCAGACGCTTTATCCGGTCCCGCGGCGAGCGATCGAGAAGGCGCTGCGCAACGTGCGCAAAGTGGTCGTACCGGAAATGAACATGGGACAATACGTGCAGGAGATCGAACGCCTGACGCGTCAATCCGTACCCGTGGTGAGGATCAACAAGATGGACACCACATTGCTGTCTGTCGACCAGATTCTCGAGCAGGGGGGCCTGTTGTGACCGCACAAGCCATTGCAACCTATTTGTCGGATGCAGCGGAGTCCTTGCCGTTCTGTCCGGGTTGCGGCCATTCCCCGCTGCTGGCGGCAGTCGACGCCGCTTTGGTTCGGTTGCAACTGCCGCCGGAAAAGGTGGTGCTGGTTACCGACATCGGCTGTATCGGCCTGTCCGATCAATATTTCATCACCAACGCTTTCCACGGGCTGCATGGCCGCTCCCTAACCTATGCAAGCGGCATCAAGCTTACGCGTCCCGAGCTTTCGGTCATCGTCCTTCTCGGCGACGGCGGCTGCGGCATCGGCGGCACGCATCTCTTGAACGCCGCCCGGCGCAATATCGACCTGACCTTGATCGTGGCGAACAACTTCAATTACGGGATGACCGGCGGCCAGCATTCCGTGACGACGCCGTTGGAGCGCGTGACCGCAACGACGCCGGCTGGAAATCCGGAGGCGCCGATCGATCTCTGCGGGGCGGCCATCGCCGCCGGCGGTTCTTGGGTCTATCGCGGCAGCGTGTTCGACAAGGACTTGCCGGAGCGCATAGCGACAGCCATTCGCCACCCGGGCTTTGCGATGCTCGACGTGTGGGAGCTTTGTACGGCTTATTTCGTTCCGCGCAATCAGTTCAAAAAGAAGGACGTTTACGACCAGATCGCGCGTTGCGGCTTTAGCACTGGCCTGCTCGCCGACAAGCCGCGCCCGGAATACGGTGCGCGGTATCGGGAACTCGCGGCCGCGAATGCCTCGTCGCACCAGGAGACCAAGAAGATCGACGTGGTCTATCGTCATAACCTCGATCGCCAGACCGGCATTGTGATCTCAGGCAGTGCCGGCGAAAAAATCCAATCGAGCGCGACTATCTTTGCCAAGGCGGCAATTTCGACCGGGCTCAGGGCAACCCAGAAGGACGACTTTCCAGTCACGGTGATGACCGGGCATTCGACCGCGGAGATCATCCTGAGCCCCCGCGAGATCGACTACACGGGGATCGAGGTGCCCAACTATGTCGTGGTTCTTTCCGTAGATGGGCTGAAGCGAGTTCGCGAGCAGATACGTCGTTTGCCGGCAACCAGCATGGTCCTTGCCGATGACGCGATCGAGCTGCCGGAAACAAAGGCCGTGGTCTTGCGCCTTCCATTGCTGAAGACTGCCGGCAAGATCGACCGGCGTTCCGCCGTCCCTCTCGCGCTCTCGGCTCTTCTGCAAAAAGTCGCCTTGTTCGATCCGCAAGCCTATGAGACCGCAACATCGGCCTTTCAAAAGCCGGCGGTCGCCGCGCTGAACCTGCGCGCCCTGGAGGCGGGCAGTGCGCTCGTCGCGCAATCGAACGGTGTGGCTCTCTAGTACCCGCTTTCATAAGAAAATGATTCGGTCTGACACCGAATTCGAGAGTCCGATGAGTCACTTGCT
>JAKAPE010000383.1 GCA_021811945.1 Pseudomonadota bacterium
CTCGCGCGGGAGCGTTTGACCCTTGCGGTCCAACTTGAGCCTGGTCTTATCAGAGCTCGTCATGTAACCGGCGATCGGAGCCACATTATCCACACGCCTCGTCGGTCTGAGGCGGAGCCTCGTTAGGAATGGGGCTTGCCCACGCACGCCGATAACGGATGAAAAGCTTCCGCGGTGTCGGCCTGAACCTGGAGTGATCATAGTCTTGTGGGGTATCATCGACCGAAAAGGTCCTGCCAAGCGCGAAGCCGGCGGGGAAAAGATCGTATCGTGTCCGGATTCCGCCACCCTGAAGCGTTTCAAGAAGGTCGCGCTTCTCGCTCCAGTCTACACGTGTGAAGTTGGCAGCAGGAATCAAACTCTCGATTGTCTGTGGAGCATAGGATTTTCCATCTGGACGAAGCACGGGCCCCCGGGCGAAGACCTCGATCTTGGCCCATTCGCAACGATAAAGCTCCAACCCGCTCCGACCACGCCGCAGCCATCCAGCCTTAACCTTGGGCTTGGCATTTGGATAGCTGAAAGGCGTCAGACGATTCTGATAGATTGGTTGTGCCGAGGCGGTCAGATCTCTCAGTCCAAACCGGGGATCCGCGTCGACAAGGCGCATCCGCCCGAACGACGCAATTTCCAAAATCGAACGCGCCATCCCTTGCAGAGACGAGCCGGGAACCAAGACTTTTCCGTCGTCCGATTGGTGCGGCCAGACGACGACCGCGCGCGACTGGTCCTTGTCTGGTGCCCTACGGGGACCGCCCACTAGTAGTGGCGTGACCGCCAAAAATTTGATTTCGAACGAGCCCGAGACGCCGTCCCTGAACGGAATGTCATGGCTGACGCTCCCACGCCAATCGGGCCGATAAATCCATTTGGAAAGCGGGACGAATGCGTAGGGTGCGTGAACACTCATTTGCTTCTCTCCGTGAACCCGACAAAACGGGCAAACAGGCGACGAATTTCCGAAGGGTCGCCGCTGGTCCCGGCGCCCCAATAGACCCGATACACCAAGTCGCGGCCGTTGCTGTGGCCTTGCAAGATTGCGTTCTCGGCCAGCACGGCGGTCCAGCCGTCTTTCGGCGTGTCGGATTCCCTATAAGTGCGGCAGACGATGCCGCCCGTGCCGTCGGGGACGAGCCGATAAGACGTGCTGCCCGTGTCGTCGGCCCATTCGGCCCACAGCAGCGGACCTTTGTCCGCGCGCTCGGCGCTCCAGCGTTCGCCGTCGAAGGAGTCGGAGCGATAGCGCAGCCAGCCGCGGTCGCTCTCTGCGGCGGCGACGGCCTGCCGTTCGAGCGTCGCGCTCTCCGCCGCCCCAATGGGCAACGATTTTGAAGCTGTCACATTGACCCACCGCTTCTGCAGGTCCGGCAGAATCCAGTGGCCGGATGCCTTTGCGCGGACCTTCGGCCACTCGTCGGCCACCGCGTTGAGAAGATTGCTCATGCCGCTTTCCCCTGCCCGTCCTGCGCCGCGCCCGCGCCTTTCCATTCGGGTAGCGCCGCCTTGCAATAGCCGAGGCTCTTGGCGCCGAGCGCAAGGCGTCCCTGGCATAGATCCTCCACGGCGGCGCACAACGCCTTGATGGCCTTCGGGCAGTAGCCTTTACCATCGCGGGCGGGCAGCAGACGGATGGCGAGTACAATCTGGCCGCCGGAGACCGTCTCCTCGCTGAACAGGATGCGGTTGCGCACGCTGCCAGTGAAGCGGTCGATGGAATTGTGGTCGAAGGCGACGGCCGCCGTGTCGGCAAGGTTGACGACCGTGTCGTCGATGAAGAGGCGCCCGGCGCTGCCGTCATCGACGCCCCCGGTGCCGAAGCGTTTAGTGCCGAAAATCTTGATCAATTCCGGCGGGAGCTTTTCCAGCTCCTTTAGCCGCTTTTCGCGTTCGTCTTTGTCGCTGATGTCGACGGGCGCCCAGCGATCGCCCTTCAAGCAATTAAAGTGAAAGAGAGTCCGGTGCGCCAGCACGCCCTTGATACCGGCACCAGGAACGACGTAGCCATTGTCCATCGCCTCCTGGACGATGGCCCGATCGCGCGGCGTGCCCTTATTCCAGACGATTTCCCGCTCGCGCAGCGGCACCGCGTCAGGCTCCTTATCGCGCCGGGCGTCGCTGCCGTCCGGTCCGGGAATCCGTTTCCCGACCGTCTCTGATGTGTCGGAAGCGCCGCGTCCGATGCGCCAGACGTCGATCGGCCTGAGCTTGAGCGAAGCCTCCAGCCAATATGGCGACGCGCCTTTCTTGGATTTATAGCCCTCGTATGGCACGAATGACGCGGGATGGTCGCTGAAGGCGCTTTCGCGCACGCGGCGCAGCATCGCGGCGTCGGTTCCCTTGATCTCGGCGCTCCAGGTCGCGGCACGGGTAACCGCGACCGCGCCATAGCCGCGTCCGGTCGCCCCGCCCAGCCGGAAGCGCGGATCGGCCGTGAGGTCAATTAGCGATTTCAAGATAGCGCCGTCGTCCGCATTTCCCCACATTGCCAGCTCGAAGGAGAACCGCGTGCCTATGGGGACGGCAATGCGCTCGAACTTGCCGCGCGTTTGCGCGTCCGCGACACCCCGATGATCGAGTTTCACATGGTCGCGCCGGAGCGGGCCTTCGCTAAAGAGACGGTCGAGGACTTCATCCCTGGCGATGTCGGCGATGCGCATCAGGCCGGCGACGGACGTGTCGTCCTTGCCGTGAACGCAGCCGTTGGAGACGATGATGCGCCCTGCTTCGCCCGTATCGCGGCGCTGATAGCCGAACAGCTCGTCCACTTTGGCGCGATCGGGATAAAGCGCGCGCAACACGCCCTGTACCGAGGTGCCCTGAATACGCGGCAGCCCGCCGGCATCGCGCACCAGCGCCATGTCGTAGGAGTCGGCCTCGCCCGACGCCGAGGAGATCGGGGTGCGGGCCTCGACCTCGAGGCCCG
>JAKAPE010000384.1 GCA_021811945.1 Pseudomonadota bacterium
TTCCGATCTCTGAAAGATCCGGATTGGCCTTGATGAAAGCCTGCTCGACCGCCGCGGGTGTGACTTTCAGCGGCTGATGCAGATCGGAATATTCGGGCGGAATCGTCACCACGGCGCGAGCTTTGCGCACGGTCGCGAAATAAACGCGCGGCGACAAGCCGGAGCAGGTCCCGTGCTTGTTCCATTGGTTAAAGACAAGGCGCGGCGCGGGCATCAGATCGAGCATGCCGGCAACGATGCTGCGGTCGAGACGCGGCGCCGGGACTTGGCAATATTGCGGAAATCCCCTCTCGTATTGCGGCCAAAGGCCATGCACCACGAACGAATAGGGCCGCGTGCCGCATTGCGGGCCGCCGGCGTGTGCCCCTCCCCGTTCGGCAGCCGCCGCGCAGAACGACGGCGACCAGGACAGGGACAGCACATAAAAATCGAGCTGCCCTGCCTGGTCTTGTCCTCGATCTTGCCGCAGGCTTTGCCCGAGCGCTGCCGCGATCAATGCGAGGCTGAACGCGGCGGCAAAAGCAGTACGAAAAGCAGTACGAACGGTGAACCTGATCATGGCATCCTCCGACGCTGGCGCCGCCAATGTAGCACGCCCTTGGAACAAAGCAAGAACATTTGATCCGGGGCGAATCCGGGGGTGGCTCTCCATTCAAGGCCAAGAGCGTTATTGGCCGTTCGAACGCTCAGTGCCGTTGACCGCAACGGCTTTCCTCGACCGCCGTGGATTCAAGTTGCAACACCATCAGAATTTCGCCCGATTTGGCCGCGCGAATTGCCCGCGTTATACTAAACGGGCGATCCGCGCGGATCGCAGAGGGCGTTCACATTCAAGGGGTGAGCCTATGAGATTGCTGATGGCGGCATCGGCCCTCGCGCTGACCATGGCCAGCGCGCAGGCGCAAATTATGGGTCCAACCGGCACACAAATACCGGGCAGCGGCATTGGCCAGCATGCGGCGAAGGCACAGCAAAACCAAAATGCGGCGCCGCAAAGAAAGGTCGACGAGGGCGCCTACAACTCGGCGCTGCGCAACCTGCCGAACAAGCAATACGATCCTTGGCACGGCGTGCGCTGAGCGTTGGCGCCGTCGAAGTCAGGGACGGGCCGCGCGGCAGCGCGGACCGTAGGCCGAGGCGCGGTCCAGTTCGACCACGCAGAAGTCGACGTCCCAATCCAGGCCGATCATGCCGGTGTCCTCAGCGATCGAATAGTAGATTGCATGGTGGCGGCCATCGTTGATCAACGCCGTGCCCGCGCAGAAGCGGCGCGGAATCGCCTGCGCCGCCCACGGCAGCACGGCGGTCTCGCGGATATTATTGATCCCGACGATCTGCAGCGCAGAATTCCAGAACCGTGCCTGCGTGGTATGGAAGTCGGCGACGATGCGGTCGAGCGCGGCGGGATTGTCGCAGGCCGGGATGACGCGGTCGTAGCGCGGTCCGGACAACCAGAAATTCTTCTCCAGCCAACTCGCCGCCTGCGAGGGCGGGAGGGAAACGACGCTGAACGCCAACGCCAGCACGAACGCCAGCACGACAGACGCGATACGGCCGGACATTGTCCCTTCTCACCCCTTGCCGATTAGTTGGAGCGATTTCCTTTTCGCAGACGCGCAACCGTGCCGCGCCGGCGTTCGCCGGTCAAGGCTGCAAAGCGGCGGCGGGCAATCCAAGTGGCCCACCGCCAGGCGGTGGATAGGTCCGGTCGCTGAAGAGGGGCCGCGCGATCACAACCGAACAAGCACAACTGAGCCGTCATTCGGTCGGCAGGCCTACCCGCAAAATCCGCATCGAAGATAAGCGCAAAAGACGCCGGCTTTTCCACAGACATGTGGAGCGCTGGCCACTTATACACAGAATTACCACAACCACAGCGCGCGACTCCACGGTCGGCGTCATGATACCACTTGCGTGCCGCTGGGTGTGATTCGTTGCGACGAGCGGCCGACGTAAGGCAGCCTCCGGGGCCGCCAATAAGCAGTCGGTTGTGTTTGCCTTCTACCGGGCTTGTACGGCGGAAGCCGAGGCGGGCGCCGGGAAGCTGCATCGGACAGAACAGTTGCGTTGCAAGAAGTTGCGTCCTGGGCGTTGGCGCTTGTGCAGGGCGTGCCCCCGCAAATCGGCCCGGCATTCGCAAAAAACGGATGTTCGTCGGCAATGCGGCCGAGAGGCCGCCACCGGGAGGGGCGATTGGCAATGGGCGAGGTGCACCGGCTTGTAACTTCTGAAGCATCGTTCGGTCTGCAGGCAGCAGGGCGCCTGATGACCAGGATTTTTGCGCCCTGGGTACAGGATCTTGCACTGCTGGTGGAAAGCGTCGAAGCAGTGCGCCCGCCCGGAGCGTTGCCGGACTGGCAGCCTGGCGCCGTCGTGCGGCTACCGTTCTCCAAAAAGATCTGCAGCGACGGTGCGGCGATTTGCAGCCAGGCGCTGATGGCACTTGCCGACACCGCCATGGTGATCGCCTGCTCAGCGGCCTGGAACGGCTACCGACCGATGAGCACGATCGATCAGACCACGCACTTTTTGCGGCCGGTAAATTTCGACGTCATTGCGGACGCGCGTGTGGTGCGCATCGGCCGCAATACCAGTTTCGGCCGCGTCATGTTGCTCGGCGCACCTGATCGGCGTCCGGTCGGCATGGTCGCCAGCGCATATTCGATGTTGTGAGGCTGTTGCTTCTATCCGTCCGGTGAGAGCAGACATCGGTGTGGGCTACCGCGCGTGCGGGAGTGGTCGGCGTCATCGGCGGCGATTCACTATCATTTGCAGTGACGAGCCTCTAAGTGTCCGTTTCGAAACTTCTTGAGTCGATTGAATCATCTGTGTTTTCATGGACGGCGATCTGATTCGCGGAGAGGCCACTGATGTGGACGCATGAGAACCGACCGAAATACAATCGTGATCACCTG
>JAKAPE010000106.1 GCA_021811945.1 Pseudomonadota bacterium
CGCGCCAACAAGAATAAGGGAAGCGTCAAAACACGACGTAAAACCGCAGGTTGGAGCCCGGAGTTCCTGCTACAAATCCTTCAGCTCAAAGAGCGTTAACCTGGATTCCGTGCCCTGGCCCCAAAGTCCCAGGGCGGGGCAGGAACGTCGGACGGCTGCCGCCGACGAATTTTGTGTGCCGGCTCCACTCCGATTTTGTGTGCCGGCTCCACGCCGAGGCGAGCGCGTTTAATCACGGCGCATATAGAAAACCCAACACGGCGGTCTCGGCGAGGACGGCGGCGCGAATGCCGTGGCGGAGAGAGCTATGGTGCTCCGGCATGTTTTGCGTCGCTTGCAGGTAGGCGCCGAGATGGTGCGCCCGCTGGGGTTGCACTTTTCGGCTCGGGGCCGCCCGAGCTTTGGGCGGCGCCTCGTGCAGTGCCGGCGACCATGCGAAACACCTTGCGACTCGGCGGAAACCGACGAGACCGAAACCGACGAGACCATTTGCCAATAGCCGCGCGTTTTCTATACTGTGCGCATAATCAGGGGGAGAAGCGCCATGGCCTTGACCATGCTGGATAAGAGCACCGACAGCGCCGAGACATGGGCTTGGCCGCCTGCGGTCGCGGCGGAATTCGAGCGCGAGCGGGGGAATCATAACGGCTGCGTCGGCCGTACGCTTGTTTCGGAAAACGACCGGGTGCGGGTGTGGATGATCCGACTCGCGCCCGGCGAGCGCATCAGCTTCCACCGCCACGTCCTCGATTATTTCTGGATCTGCGTGACCGGCGGGCGCGGCCGCCAGCACGTGAACGGCGGCAAGACCGTCGAATACACCTATCGGCCGGGAGAGACCCGCCACGAGACCTATGCGGCCGGTGAGCACAAAGTCCACGACCTGCAAAATATCGGCGGCAAGGAGATGGTCTTCATCACCGTCGAGTTTGTGGAGAGCGCCAATAAGCCGCTCGCCATCCCGACCACAGCGCGTGCCGCGGCGTAAAGCGCTTGCAGCTCCATTCCGATCCCGGTAACTCCGCCGCGTTTACTGGCGTGCGTGTCCTCTCTGCCGCAATTCGGGCAGTTCGTCGTCCCCGCTTCGCGGGGAATGAGTTCTCTCCTCTCCGCGCGGTGTCGCGAAGGCGAGGAGCGTAGGGAGAATGGTGGCTGGCGGCCGGGACGGCGCACGGGCTCGCAGGACTGAAGAATGATCTTTTCCTTCGATCTTTTCATCAACGCCATTGTCTCCGGCGTTCTCATCGGCGGCTTCTATACGGCGGTGACCTCGGGCGTGTCGCTGTCGTTCGGCATTCTGGACATCGTCAACATCGCCCATCCGGCCTTCATCATTCTCGGCTCCTACGTCGCCTATTTGGTCAACACCGAGCTCGGTATCGACCCGATTGTCGCCGGCGTGGTCATGACCCCGGCGTTCTACGCGCTCGGCGCCGGCATCTATCAAGTCTACTATCTCTCGTTCGAGAAGCGCGGCCAGGAATCGTTGCGCGGTCTCGCCTTCTTCTTCGGACTCCTGTTCATCACCGAAGTGATGCTGGTCCTCTATTTCGGTGTCGACTACCGCTATGTCGGGGCGAGCTATATCGGTCCCACCTGGCATTTCGGCAATCTCGATGTTCCGCTGCGCTTGTTGGTGCCGTGCCTGGTTTCGCTGCTGCTCATCGCCGTCTTGCAACTCGTGCTTACGAAGACCTTTGTCGGCCGCGCCATCATGGCGGTGGCGCAGGACCAGTTCGCGCTCAAGCTCATGGCAATCGATCCGGTGCGCATCAAGCGGATCGCCTTCGGCCTCTCCATCGCCACGGCTTCGCTCGCCGGCGCTTTTCTCATCGTCATCCAGCCGGTCGAGCCCTCGGTAGGACGCCAATATATCGGCCGCGTGTTCGCCATCTGCGTGCTCGGCGGCATGGGCAGCCTTCCGGGAACAGTGATCGCCGCCATGCTCATCGGCATCGTGGAAAGTCTGACCTCGACGTTCTACGGTCCATCCTGGGCGCCAGCGGTGGCGTTCGGTTTCCTGCTGTTGACGCTGGCGGTGCGGCCGGCCGGCCTGCTGGGACGCTAACCGTGCGCTCCGATGTTTTTCTCCTTGTCTGGCTCGTCATCGGCGCCGCGCTCTATGCCGGCGCCGAGGCCCTTGGCAACGATTACGTTTTCTTCGCCGGCTATGTCGTGCTGCAATATATCGTCCTGTCGACCGCGTGGAACATCCTCGGCGGCTATTGCGGCTACGTCAATTTCGGCTCTGCCGCCTTCTTTGCGCTCGGCGCCTACTCGACGGTGGCCATTCATCAGTTGCATCCGATGCCGATCCCGGTCCTCGTCGTCTTCGGCGGCATCGTTTCCGGGGTGGTCGGGCTCGGCATGGGCTATTTGACGCTGCGGCTGCGCGGAGCCTTCTTCGCCATTGCGACGCTGGCGCTCGCCGTTGTCCTCGAAACTTTGATTGTCAATTGGGACTATGTCGGCGGCTCGCGCGGTGCCTTTATCGTGCGGCCGGAGACGATAGCGCCGTTCGGCAGCTACATCAGATATCTGTTTCTGATCATGCTGCTTTTGGCGGTGGGATCGATCGCGGTTGCGCGGCTGATCGAGCGCTCGCGGCTCGGCTACGGCTTTGCCACCATTCGCGACGACGAAATGGCAGCGGAGGCTTCCGGCGTGCCGACGCTCTGGCTTAAGCTGATCGCCACCACGATTTCCGGGGCGCTGATGGGCATGGCGGGGGCGCCGTTCCCCTATTACATCGGCTATCTGCAACCGTCCTCCGCCTTCGGCCTCGACTATGCCGTCAACTCGATCGCCATGCCGCTCATCGGCGGCACCACGAGCTGGATCGGGCCGCTGATCGGCGCTGTCGTCCTCGGTTCGCTGCAGCAGATCGCGACGGTGACGATCTCGTCGGCAGTCAATCTCTTGATCGTCGGCTTCCTTCTCGTCGCCTTCGTCATCGTGGCACCGAACGGCATCGTCGGGCTGGTGCAAAAATATGTGCAACACAAGCGCGTGGGCTTTGTCGGCCGCCACCACGTCAAAGCGGACATGCCGGCCGGCATCCCGGGATCGACGCCATGACCGCTCTCCTCGAGATCGACAATCTCGGCAAGCGTTTCGGCGGCTTCGTCGCATTGGAGAACATCTCGATCTCGATGGAGGCCGGCGAGCGCGTCGGCCTCATCGGCCCCAACGGCTCCGGCAAGTCGACGCTGGTCAACTGCATCTGCGGCACGCTCAAGAACGAAGCCGGCTCGGTACGCTTCGACGGCGCGCGGCTCGACGGCCGGACCGCGCATCAACGCACGCGGGCCGGCCTTTCCCGCACCTTTCAACTGCCGCGGCCGTTTTTGAGCCTCACGCTTCTCGACAATATGCGCATTCCGCTCCTCTATGCGGTGGCGGCGCGCGGTGCGCGCCACTCCGGGCACGAGATCGAGCCGCGCTGCCTCGACCTTTTGCGCGTAGTCGGCCTCGACGGCAAAGCGCGCCAATTGCCGGGCGCTCTCACCCAGGTCGAAATGCGCAAGCTCGAACTTGCCCGCGCCATGGCGGCGGAACCGAAGCTGCTGATCGCCGACGAGTCGATGGCCGGCCTCACCCATTCGGAGGTCGAGGACATTTTGGCGCTGCTCAAGCGCTTGAACGCTCAGGGCATCACCGTCGTGCTCATCGAGCACATCATGCGCGCCGTCATGAGCTTCTCGCAGCGCCTCATCGTGCTCGTCTCCGGCCGCAAGATCGCCGACGGCGCTCCGGACGAGGTGGTGCGCAATCCGGAAGTGGAAAGGGCCTATCTTGGCCAGTAGCCTCACCATCGCCGGCATTCATGCCGCCTACGGCGCGGTGCGCGTGATCGACGACGTCTCGATCAAGGTTGGCGCCGGCGAAACGGTGGTGCTGCTCGGCACCAACGGCAATGGCAAATCGACGCTGATGAAATGCATCATGGGCATCGTGCCGCCAAGCGCCGGCTCAATCATCGCCGAGATCGACGGCGTGCATCACGATCTTATCGGCCGCACCACCGAGGAGATCGTCGATCTCGGCATTGCGCTGGTGCCGGAAGGCCGGCGGCTGTTTCCCAAGCTCACGGTGGAGGAAAACCTTCTGCTCGGCGCCTTCCGCCGCGCCGCGCGCCGCGAGATCGCGCGCAATCTCGACGTCTGTTTCGAAACCTTTCCCCGCCTTGCCGATCGTCGCGCGCAGCTCGCCGGCTCGATGAGCGGCGGCGAGCAGCAGATGCTGGCGCTCGGCCGAGCGCTGATGCTGGCGCCGAGAATCCTGCTCATCGACGAGCCCTCGGTCGGTCTCGCGCCGATCCTGGTGGCGCGCACCATCGACGCCATCGCCACGATGAAGGCGCGCTACGAGCTCACGGTGCTGATGGCGGAGCAGAATTTCACCCAGGCGATCCGTATTGCCGACCGCGGCTATGTCATCGTGCACGGCAAGATCGCCTTCGAAGGCGTTTCCGCCGAGGCGATGCACAACAACGACCTGATCAAGAAGTTTTATCTGGGATTGTGAGCGCGGCGCCGTCTTGCCGCGGATGCCGTTTGGCTTCACCTCTCCCCGCGTGCGGGGAGAGGTCGACTGCCGAGCGAAGCGAGGCAGGCGGGTGAGGGGGCAGTGCCGCGATCTGAACGCGCCGACAACGCCCCCTCACCCGGCTCGGCGCGTGGCGCAGCGATCGCCTCCAGCAATCGCTTGCGGTGGCCGAGCGAGCTGACGCCAAGTTGTTTGAGATCCGCATCAGTCAGCTTGCCGAGAACGGCGAAATCGATATCGTTCTCGGTCGACGCAGACGCATATTGGCCGAGGCGAAGTCCTTTCAGCCACTCCCCGACATCCATGATTGACGCCTAGGAAAGTGCTCCGGAGCAGCCGCAAAAATACGGACAGAAATCGTGAAAGTCGAGGCGCCGCTGGGGCAGGACTTGACGCCGTGGCCGTCCTCGACCATTGTGCCCGCCATGAACGGCCTCCCCCATATGTGCGGCGTTTGCCGGGAGATTATCGGCTAGCGGAAAACGCTGGCTGCGGCCGTCTTCTCTCCGATTGAGAATTTTGGGACGCCCGGCCGGCAGGCCGCCGGGGCGGTGCTGAAAGATTCGGTGCGATGGAACTCAAGCTCTACGATACCTTAACGCGCGAGAAGCGGGTTTTTCGTCCGCTCGATCCGGCGAACGTGCGCATGTATGTGTGCGGCCCGACGGTCTACGACTTCGCCCATATCGGCAATGCGCGGCCGGTGATCGTCTTCGACGTGCTGTTCCGGCTGTTGCGCCACCTCTACGGCGAAGGCCACGTCACCTACGTCCGCAACATCACCGACGTCGACGACAAGATCAACGCGCGGGCGGCGCAGGAATATCCCGACCTGCCGCTCAACGAGGCGATCCGCAAGGTCACCGAGGCGACCGACAGGCAGTTCCACGAAGACGTCGCCGCGCTCGGCTGCCTGCCGCCCACCGTCGAGCCGCGGGCGACGGAGAACATCGCCGAGATGAAGGCGCTAATCGAGCGGCTCGTCGCCTCCGGCAACGCCTATGTGAAGGCGGACAATGTGCTGTTCTCCGTCGCCTCAATGCCGGACTACGGCAAGCTCTCCAAGCGCCCGCTCGAGGAGATGATCGCCGGCGCCCGCGTCGAGGTCGCGTCGTACAAGCGCGCGCCGATGGATTTCGTGCTGTGGAAGCCGTCGAAGCCGGGCGAGCCGTCGTGGCCCTCGCCGTGCGGCATCGCCACGCCCGGGCGCCCCGGCTGGCACACCGAGTGCTCGGCGATGGCCGACAGATTTCTCTGGGCCGAGGCAAAGTCTAGGCTGTCGCAAAACGGCCTGTCGCATCCGCATCAGTTCGACATCCACGGCGGCGGCGCCGATCTCGTCTTCCCCCACCACGAGAACGAGATCGCGCAGACGCGATGCGCCTTCCACACGCCGCTGATGGCCAATTTCTGGGTGCACAACGGCTTCCTTCAGGTCGAAGGCCGCAAGATGGCGAAGTCGGAAGGGAATTTTGTGACGATACGGGAGTTACTCAAGGACTGGCCAGGCGAAGTGTTGCGGTTCAACATGCTGCGTACCCACTATCGTCAACCGATCGATTGGACAGTGAAAGGGCTGGAGGAAGGCGCAAAAGTAATCGACGGATGGTCTGGATTCATTGGCAACTGTGATCCGGTGGGACAACCCGACCAAATATTTATCGAGGCACTTTGCGATGATTTAAACACGCCCCAAGCGATTGCCCGTCTGCATCAAATGGCGCACCCGCCGGTTGCCGGTCTGATAATGGCAGGCGTGACAATGTTGGGGGATCGAATTGGTCAAGAGGCCCAGCGTCATTTGAAATCGTCGGCAATGCTCATGGGTTTACTCGCAAAGACCGCTTCAGAACATCACGCGGCGCGCATTAAAGCTGCTTCAGTCGATACCGTTGCTGTTGAATTGCTAATCTCGACCCGCAACGAGGCGCGGAAACAAAGAAATTTTTCTGCGGCCGACCGGATCCGTGACGAACTCGCCAAGATGGGCGTGGTGCTGCACGACACCAAGGATGGCACCACCTGGGAGATCGCGCGATGAATTATCTTGCTCGATCTTGCCGCTCGCGCTCAACTGCTCCCTCCCCCCTTGAGGGGGAGGGATGGGGAGGGGGGTGCCTTACTGCGCTTACGACACTACCCCCCTCCCGACCGCGCTGCGCGCGGTCGACCTCCCCCTCAAGGGGGGAGGTGTTGGATGAATTTGTGCCGCATGCTTTTGCAAATGAGCAAATGCCATGAGCGCGCAGGCGCATCCCAAGCTCGCCCTGCGCCCCATGCTGCCGGCGGACGTGCCGCTGCTCGCGGAAATCTTCCGCGCCGGCATCGAGGAGTTGACGGGCGAGGACTACGACGAGGCGCAGCGGGAAGCATGGTCGGCAGAGGCCGAGGACCAGGAACAATTCGGCGCGCGGCTTGCCGGCGAGTTGACGCTGGTGGCGACGCGTTCCGGCGCGCCGATCGGTTTTGCTGCGCTCGCCGGCAACAAGCGCATCGACATGCTGTACGTGCATCCGGCCGCAGCCGGGCAGGAGGCCGGCGCCATGCTGTGCGACGCGCTGGAAAAGCTTGCGGCCGCCCGCGGCAGCAAAGAACTGACGGTCGAGGCGAGCGACACCGCGCGCGGCTTCTTCGAGCGGCGCGGTTTTTGCGCGCAAAGCCGCAACACCGTATCGCTCCGCGGCGAGTGGCTCGCCAACACCACGATGGTCAAGCGGCTTGAGGCCGCCCCAGGCGGGGCGGCCAGCACAAGGAGCGCGCCATGAAACTGCACGACCTGCCGTTCCGGCGCCACTGGTTCTACTATCTGATCCTGAAATACGCGGTGATTGCGGCCGCCGTGGTCGCCACCTTCTACACGCTCTATCGGCTTTACTCGGGCTAATATCATGTCACGCGAGCGCCTTTATTTGTTCGACACCACGCTGCGTGACGGCGCGCAGACGAACGGCGTCGATTTCACGCTCAACGACAAGCTCTCCATTGCGCGCATGCTTGACGAGCTCGGCATCGACTATATCGAGGCCGGCTATCCCGGCGCCAATCCGATCGACACCGAATTGTTCGCCGAACCGAGGCCCGCGCGCGCGAAAATAACCGCGTTCGGCATGACGCGGCGGCCGGGCCGCTCGGCGTCGAATGATCCCGGCCTCGCGGCGCTCTTGGCGGCAGAGGCCGATGCCATTTGCTTCGTGGCCAAATCCTCGGACTATCACGTGCGCGTCGTCTTGGAGACCACCGAGGAGGAGAATCTCGCCGCGATCCGGGACAGCGTGCGCGCGGCCAAGGCCGCCGGCCGCGAGGTGCTGCTGGATTGCGAGCATTTTTTCGACGGTTACAAGGCCAATCGGGTCTATGCGCTCGCCTGCGCGCAAGCGGCCTATGAAGAAGGCGCGCGCTGGATCGTGCTGTGCGATACCAATGGCGGCGCGCTGCCGCACGAGGTGGAGAAGATTGTCGGTGAAGTGGTCGCAACAATCCCCGGCGATCATCTGGGCATCCACGCCCATAACGACACCGAGCAGGCGGTGGCGAACAGCTTTGCCGCCGTACGCGCCGGCGCGCGGCAGATCCAGGGCACACTCAACGGCCTGGGCGAGCGCTGCGGCAACGCCAATCTCGTCTCGATCATCCCGACCTTGAAGCTCAAACCAGATTATGCGGAACGCTTCGACATCGGCGTCTCCGATGACGCACTCGCCCACATCGCCCGCATCTCGCGCGCCGTCGACGACCTTCTCAACCGCGCTTCCGACCGCCACGCGCCCTATGTCGGCGACAGCGCCTTCGCCACCAAGGCCGGCATCCACGCCTCCGCCATCCTCAAAGACCCGACGACCTACGAGCACATCGCGCCGGAGCTTGTTGGCAACAAACGCAGGATTCTGGTGTCGGACCAGTCCGGCAAGTCCAACGTGCTCGCCGGGCTCGAGCGCGCCGAGGTTTTTGCCGTGCTGGACGGCCTCGGCATCAGGGTGGACAAGGACGACGCGCGCCTCGGCAGATTGCTGGATATTGTCAAGCAGCGCGAGGCGGTCGGCTATGCTTACGAGACGGCCGACGCCTCCTTCGCCCTGCTTGCGGGACGTACCCTCGGCACGGTGCCGAAATTCTTCGACGTGGAGAAATACGACGCCAATGTCGAGCAGCGCCACAATGCGCGCGGCGAACGCGTCGCGGTGGCCTATGCCATCGTGAAGGTGAGGATCGACGGCGAGGAACCGTTGCTCTCGGCGGCGGAAGGCGACGGTCCGGTGCACGCCCTCGACGTGGCGCTGCGCAAGGATCTCGGCAAATACCAGAGATACATCGCCGGCCTGAAACTCACCGATTACCGCGTGCGCATCCTCAATGCCGGCACGCAGGCTGTCACCCGCGTGCTGATCGAAAGCGCCGACGAGACCGGCGACTCCTGGACCACCGTCGGCGTCTCCGCCAATATCATCGATGCCTCGTTCCAGGCGCTGATGGACTCGATCGTCTACAAGCTGGTGAAGTCCGGCGCGCCGGCGTGACGTGAGACCGACGGCTCGTTGTCGGGCCCGCCCGCCTTCTTTGGGTCGTGCGCTTTCAATGGCCATAGAGCAAAGTCGGAAGCCATAAAGCCATCCGTGGAAACGTCAGGAGCAGGGCGATGAATATCGCCTGCGCGGCAAGGAACGGCACCACCCCGAGATAGACCGCACGCAACGAAATATCCGGTATGGCGGCGCGAATGACGAAGAGATTCATCCCGACCGGAGGGTGGATCAGCCCGACCTCCATCAGCGTGACCAGAATGACCCCGAACCATACCGGGTCGAAACCGTTCTTCACCACCAATGGAAAAAAGATCGGCACGGTGACGAGCATCATGCCGATGCCGTCGAGAAAGCAGCCGAGGACGACGTAGATGGCCACCAGGGCGAGCATGATGTTAAAGGGCGACAGCCCGGCGTCGCGGACCAGCACGACGAGACTTGCCGGCAACTGCGTCTGGACGATGAAATAGGAAAAGAGAAACGCGCCGATCATGATGAAGAACAGCATGGCCGTCGTCTGGACCGATTGCATCACGCATTTCCAGAACCGCCCGGGCGACATTCGTCCCGTGATCGCGGCGAGAACGACGGCACCGAAAGCGCCGATCGCCGCGGCTTCGGTGGGGCTGAACAGCCCGGCGTACATGCCGCCGATCGAAGCGCCGAAAAGCACGGCGATTTCCCACATCTGCACAATATCGCGCAAACGCCGGCCAAACGGCAGCCGCTCGCCCCGTTGCGCCCAGTCCGGCCGTGCCACGGCCATCACGCCTACAACCGCCATGTAAAGCAGCATCAGCACGAGGCCCGGCACCAGGCCGGCGGCAAACAGCTTGAGAATCGATTGCTGCGCAATCACCGCGTAGATGACGAAAATGATCGATGGCGGCAGCAATATGCCCAAGGTTCCGCCGGCCGCTACGACGCCGGTCGAAAGGCGATCGTCATAGCCGCAGGCGCGCATTTCCGGAATTGCGATGCGGCTCATGGTCGCCGCGGTGGCGAGCGACGATCCGCAGACCGCCGCGAACCCCGCGCAGGCGCAGATCGTGGCGGTGCCCTCGGCGCCGCGAAAGCCGTTGAACAGGGATTTCGACGCCTTGAACAGCTTCGCCGACATGCCCGATTCCGAGGCCAGCGCGCCCATCAGTATGAACAGCGGCACGACCGAAAGCGCGTAGCCCGACGCAATGTCGAACGGCGTGCTGCCGAGCACCAACAGGGCGCGCTGCCATCCTTCGATGGCCGCATAGCCGAGAAAGCCGACCGCGCCCAATGCCACAGCAACCGGAACGCGCACGAAGATCAGCACCAGTAGCGCGAGCATGCCGAGCATGCCGATGACCTGCGGCGACACAGCTACGATCCCCGCGCCAGGAGTTTGACGTCGCGCGCCGCGAGAAAGAACACCGCAAGGAGCGAGCAAAGGCCGCCGAAAATGAGCGGTATCCAGAAACCCACCAGCGGAATGCCGAGATCGGAGGTGACGTCGCCGAATGTGTAGGCGTCGCGGGCGCGTCCCCACATGGTCCACAGCATGACTGCGAGAAAGACCAGTGTCAGAATCCGCGCGAAGGCATCTAGCCACGCAATGACGCGCACGTCGAACAGATGATCCGCGACGTCCACGACGATGTGGCCGCCGCGCCGAAAGGTCTCCGGAATACCAAAAAAAACCATATAAACGAGCGCCCCTTGGACAATCTCTACCGATCCCAAGATCGGCCGGTCGGCGACGTTGCGTAGGAATACGTCGGCCACCGTCACCAACATCATGATGGTGAGCGAAACGCCGGCAAGGTGTGTCAGAAGTCTTGTAATCCGCTCGATCGGCCACTGCATCACGGGCGCATCCTCCATCGGCATGCGTTCTCAGGTCCGGCTCGGCATCATCTTGAGATGCGCGCCGCTGCTTTGTTCGCCGTCATCATGAGGCGGCCGCGCGTGAGCGCGGTCCTCGAAGAATGACGGAACGCTGCACCGGCGCGGCCTTCACCGACGGCGCTGATAGAACGCGACTTTTTCGCGCAGGGCGGTTATGAACCGCCCAGCGTTGGGATTTCTTTTCTCTTGTTGGCTGATGAGCTTCGCGACGATATCCCTGGAGGCGATCTTGAATGCCTGGCGCTGGCTCGGCGACAAGTCGATGACTTCCATGTGGATGCTGCGGGCGTATGCGCGTCCGTCGAGCGCCGCCGCGTCCGCCGCTTTGCCGACCTCGCGCGCCGCATTCACGCCGACCGAGTCGTCGATCACTTTCTTGAGGTCAGCCGGCAGGCTGTCATAAGCCGCAGGGTTCATCGCCAGCACGAAGGTGGTGACGTTTCCGCCCCAGTCGGTCGCATAGCGCGCCGAAATCTGAAAAGATTTGAGCGCCTCCCACGCAAGAAGCGCGCCGTCGATCGTGCCTTTGTTGAGAGCGTCGGCGATCTGTGCGGGGGGAGTGAAAACCGGAACGGCGCCGAGGGCCCGCAGCGTCGCTCCGGCAACGCTGTCGGGGTGGCGAATGCGCAATCCTTTGAGATCTTGCGGACGGCGGACCGCGACCTTGTTCGTCACCAGCGCGAGCGGCGATGTCGAGGCCAACAGGAGGACCCGCACGCCTCGGTGCTCGCGAGCGAGGTAGTCCGGGATGAGCGATGTGAGACTTTCCGACCCAACTTCGGCGGACGGGATGAGAAACGGAATGTGCGAAAGCTCGCTCAACGGGAAGCGGCCGGGCGTGGCGCCGTGCAGGGCGAAAGAGATATCGGATACCCCGGTCCGGGCGAGGTCGTACTGGTCGCGCAGCGACCCCATTTGGTCGGACGGGAAGATCTCCGCTTTCAGCCGGCCGCCGGAACGCTGCTCCAGCGTTTTGGCCCAGGACTGGAGCCAGATGGTGTAATGATTGCCGATGGGCTCGAAGGTGGAGATTTTCAGCACGTAGCCGCCGGCGAGCGCGACGGGTGCCGCAAGGAAGGAAGCGAACGCGCATGCCGCAACGAAAAACGGAATCGCAAATTTACGCCTCATCGTGTCCTCCTGATTTGTGCGCCTATCTTCGTTGCCTTGCAGGCTTTACTCTTCGACGGCCGCGTTTACCGCCAAGCAAGCAGCTTGGAGCCAAAGAACATGGGCGACAAGGCGCGCACCATCGCGAGCGAGCCTTCCGCTGCAAAATCCTCGAGCCGAAGATGGGGATTGCGCGGGCGAATACGCTCGAACATGGCGCGTGCATCGGCGTCGGCCGACGGTGGAATCGTGGCGTCGACCAGCATCTTCGAGCCGAAGCGCTGCCACAGCGGTGTCCCCGGCGCGCCCAGCTCCGGCAGGCTGGCGTCCATCGCATGATTGTGCGTGCCTGGAATGATGACGACGTCGTTCTGCGGGTTGACCCGTGTCGACAGTGCCCACAACAGCTCCGCGGGGTTGAAGATGTCGACATCGGCATCAACGGCAATGGCGATCTTCGGATGATGGTAGGGGGACGAGAGCGCCGCCATGAGCACGTTCTTGGCGTCGCCGTAGGTGCGCGCTGTCATCTGCACGACCAGGCCGAAGATGCCGGGCAGTGCCATGACATTGTGCAGGTCCGGCCCGCCGCCGACGTCCTTGAGCCGGCGATAGATTGCGGCACTCATCGGAATCTTGTGAAAGACGCAGCCCTCCATTTCCGAGCCGTTTTGCAGGTTCTTGAAGATCGCGTCGTGCCGGCGCGTCATGTACTGATATTCGACGATGGGGTTCTTGCCGGTGCCGGTCACGTAGTAGTCCTGGAATTCCGAAAATGGACCTTCGTCTTCGCGATAGTGCGGCGGAATATGGCCCTCGAGCACGATCTCGGCGTCGGCCGGCACTTCAAGGTCCACGGTCTCGCACTTCACCAGGCGCACGGCTTCGCCAAGATAACCGCCGGCGATTTCGAACTCGTCGAGCCCGTAGGCCGCGGTCGTCGCCGCGGCTGCGTAGTAGAGTGGATAGTGGCCGATGAATATCGCCACCGGCATGGGTTCGTTGCGGGCTTGATATTTGACGTAGTTCTTCCAGCTGTGGCGAGGGTAAAGCAGGATGCCGGACTTGTTCGGTCCCTTTATCTGCAGGCGGTGGAAGCTCACGTTCCGGCTTCCCGTGTCCGGGTCCTTGGTCACCACCAGGCCCGAACCTATCACCGGTCCTCCGTCGCGCTGCCCGGCCACATGAACGGGCAGCTCGGTGAGGTCGAATTCGCCTTGCTTAAATTTCAATTCCTTGACCGGACCGTCCGCCACCATCACCGGAGCAATATTGTTGCCCATGCGCTCGGCGACGGTCGGCACCAGCTTGTCGAGGCTGGTACCGAAGGCGATGGCCGCGTGAGAAATGTTGGCCGGCGCCTGGCCGAGCGATCGCCAGCCGTGCGGCAGCTTTTCAAAGAACACCGCCTTCTCGCGCGATTGATAGAGCAGCGCGCCCATCTGGGTCAGCGGGTCTACCGGCTTGTCGATGCGAATGAGCTCGCCAGCCGATTCCAGCTCCGCGATCCAGGTGCGCATGTCTTTCGGCGGCGTATTCAACGTCATCGCGGCGTCCTCCGACCTCACCACCGTTCACAACGCGAGCGCTGCGGTCTACTCGGCGCGTCCGGCAGGCAATATTGTAGGCTCGCCCGCGAGCACTCAAAATGCCGCCGCGGCGCGAGCCGCGTTGCCAATACAACCGGAGTTGCTGCAAGCGGGGAAATTTTGTGCCGTTCAGCTTAGCCTGAGTTTGCCGCACCCCGT
>JAKAPE010000107.1 GCA_021811945.1 Pseudomonadota bacterium
CTCCGCCGTCTTGCTTTCGCGCCACGGCGCCTCCCTTGCTTCGAAGCCTGAGTCTTTTAGCTCCGGTCGGACTTTCACCGACATGACAGCGTGCCCTTTCTCTGGACACGCCGATGGCCCAGCGCTTGCCGTAGAGGGTCATCAAAGCCCTGGCCGTCGCCACGGTGCTACTGGTCGCCAGGCACCAGGCCTGTTTCATGTCCTTGTCCTGCACGCAGAGCACGGCGCCGACCTGATAACGCTCGGCAGTGACCAAGGCATCGCGCAGGACGCAAGCGCGTCCGCCGGGTCCGACCCAGGCTGCGGCGGTGCGCACCTCGCCGTCCGCGGCGGTCACCGTGATGTTGCCGCGGAAACGGATGACGTAGTCGAATTTCAGCTCCTCGGTGAGCACCCGATAGAGCTTCTGATCGCCAAACCCGCGGTCGGCCACGATGCACACCTTGATGGATGAGCGCACCACCTATACTGGACTTCGTTTGCCTGCACCGGCAGAGGACATTGACCCGCCGCCGCCTTTCGTGTCACGTCGCCTCGCCCTAAATCGGCCTGGGAAAACGAACGCAATTCCAATGGCAATCGACCGTTACAACCACCGCGAGGCGGAAGCACGCTGGCAGAAAGTCTGGGACGAGCGCGGCATCTTCGTCACGCCGAATAAGGACCTCGGCCGCAAATACTACGTGCTCGAAATGTTTCCCTATCCGTCGGGGCGCATCCACATGGGGCACGTGCGCAACTACACCATGGGCGACGTGGTGGCGCGGGTGAAGCGGGCGTTGGGCTTTTCCGTCCTGCATCCGATGGGTTGGGACGCCTTCGGCATGCCGGCGGAGAACGCCGCGATGGAGCGCAAGGTCCATCCGAAGATATGGACCTACGAGAACATCGCGGCGATGAAGGCGCAGTTGAAGTCTATGGGGCTCTCGCTCGACTGGAGCCGCGAGATCGCGACCTGCGACCCCGCCTATTACAAGCACCAGCAGAAAATGTTCCTCGACTTTCTGCGCGCCGGCATGGTCGAGCGGCGCCAATCGGCGGTGAACTGGGATCCAGTCGACCAGACCGTGCTCGCCAACGAGCAGGTGATCGACGGCCGCGGCTGGCGTTCCGGCGCCGTGGTCGAGCAGCGCGAACTGACGCAATGGTTCTTCAAGATCACAGCGTTCGCGCAGCCGCTGCTCGACGCCCTCGACGGGCTCGATCGCTGGCCGGAAAAAGTGCGGCTGATGCAGAAGAACTGGATCGGGCGCTCGGAAGGACTTTCGATCCGTTTCGCGCTCGATCAAGGCATGACGTCCAACGGCGAAAGCGAAGTGAAGATTTTCACCACGCGGCCGGACACGCTGTTCGGCGCCAAGTTTGTCGCCGTGGCGCCCGATCATCCGCTGGCCGCCGCAGCGGCGGCGAAGAACGAAAAGCTCGCGGCATTCATCGCCGAGTGCCGGCATCGCGGCACCGCGCAGGCCGAGATCGAAACCGCCGAGAAGCTCGGTTTCGACACCGGCATCAAGGCGCTGCACCCGTTCGATCCGGCCTGGAAGCTGCCGGTCTATGTGGCGAACTTCATTCTCATGGAGTACGGCACCGGCGCCATTTTCGGCTGCCCGGCGCACGACCAGCGCGACCTCGACTTCGTCAACAAATACCGGCTCGGCAACATTCCCGTGGTCTGCCCGCCGGACGTTGATCCGAAGACTTTCGTCGTCACCGATACCGCTTATGACGGCGACGGCCGCATGATCAATTCACGGTTTCTCGACGGCATGACCACCGCGGAAGCCAAAGAGGAAGTCGCGCGGCGGCTGGAGAAAACGTACCTCTCCCCGCGCGCGGGGAGAGGTCGAGCGCCCGAGCGAAGCGAGGGCGATCGGGTGACGGGGACTGCCCGCGAGTCCGGGCGGGCGAGCACGCCACCTCACCCCAGCCCTCTCCCCGCAAGCGGGGAGAGGGAGCCGGTCGCTCAACGACAGGTCAATTTCCGCCTGCGCGACTGGGGCATCTCGCGGCAGCGCTATTGGGGCTGCCCGATTCCGGTCGTCCATTGCGAGGTCTGCGGCGTTGTGCCGGTGCCGGAAAAGGATCTTCCGGTGACGCTGCCGGAGGACGTGACCTTCGACCGGCCGGGAAATCCGCTGGACCGACATCCGACCTGGAAACGCGTCGCCTGTCCGCAATGCGGCCGACCGGCCACGCGCGAGACCGACACGATGGACACCTTCGTCGACTCGTCGTGGTATTTTATCCGTTTCACCGATCCGTGGACTAAGACGACGCCGACCGATCCGGCCATGGTCGATGCCTGGATGCCGGTCGATCAATATATCGGCGGCATCGAGCACGCCATTCTCCACCTCCTTTACAGCCGCTTCTTCACCCGCGCGATGAAAAAGACCGGCCATGTCGGGCTGGACGAGCCGTTCGCCGGCCTGTTCACCCAGGGCATGGTGGTGCACGAGACCTACCGCAATAAAAAGACAGACGAATGGATCTCCCCAGCCGAATTTCAGGGTATTGCCGCAAAGCCAGAAGTAACAGACCTCGGTAGTGGCTCCATCTTGAAACTCGAGGATATCGAAGTCGGCCCGGTCGAGAAAATGTCGAAGTCGAAGCGCAACACGGTCGATCCCGATGACATCATCGCCGAATACGGTGCCGACGTCGCCCGCTGGTTCATGCTGTCGGATTCCCCGCCCGAGCGCGACGTGATCTGGACTGAGGAGGGCGTGAAAGGGGCCTACCGTTTCGCTCAGCGAATTTGGCGGCTGGTGCAACAAGCTGCCCCACATTTGCCGCTGCCGGGGTCCAGTCTTGCATTGCCGGTCGAACAGGCCGGGGTCACGGCGCTGCGAATGCAGACCCATCAGGCGCTTGCGGGGGTCACGAACGAGATCGAAAGGTTGAAATTCAACACGGCCATCGCCAAAATTTACACATTTGTGAACATATTGAGCGAGGTGGTTGATGATCCCAATCGGAATCTCACCAAAGACTCCGGCTACGCAGCGGCGGCAAGAGAGGGGTTTGACATCCTGATACAGTTGATTTCCCCGATGATGCCGCATCTCGCCGAGGAGTGCTGGGCCGCGCTCGGCCATGACTCGCTGGTGGCACAAACGCCGTGGCCGGCGGTCGAGCCCGCTCTTCTGATCGAGGACACGGTGACGCTGCCGGTGCAGATCAACGGCAAGAAGCGCGCGGACGTAACTGTTTCCCGGAACTCGGTGGCCGCCGATGTCGAGACTGCCGTTCTCGCGCTCGATGCGGTAAAGCGGGCGCTTGCCGGCAGGCCGCCGAAAAAGGTGATCATCGTGCCGCAACGGATCGTCAATGTGGTGGCGTGATCTTCGCGGGACGTGGCGCCGAAAGGGCGCGGTGGCGCGGCTTGCGCGCTTCGGCGGCCTGGCCGCCGCGCTCGCCGCTGCGAGTTTCACCGCCGGATGTTTCCAACCGCTTTACAGCTCCCATCCGGTTGTCGGCACGACCGCTACCGAGGGCGTCGGCGACAAGCTCGCCGCTGTGGATATCCCCGTGATCGCCGCCCCGGAAGGCTCGCCGCTCCAGCGTATCGCCGTCGGCTTGCGCAATGCGCTGCAATACGACTTGAACGGCGCCGCGGGCGCCCGCGCGCCGACCCATCGCCTTGTGGTCAATGTTGGCGACACACAGTGGACGATCACCATCGACCCCGCCAGCGGGCGGCCGAGTGCGGAGATCGCCGCAATTACCGCCGACTACCAGCTGATCGAGATCGCGACCGGCAAGACGGTCATGCATGCCAACACCTTCGCCCATGTCGATTACGACATTCCCGGCGTGGAGCAGCGCTTCGCCAAGCAGCGCGCCCAGCGCGACGCCGAAGACCACGCCGTGCTGATCGTGGCCGACACCATCAAGAACCGGCTCGCCTCATACTTCGTCGCAGGAACTTGAGTCCTGCTCCGGTCATTCGCGCGCACGCGGGAATCCGGGTGGAAGCCGAGGTATTGCTTCGAATACTTTCCGGGCCGCTTTGGCTCCTCTCCGCGGGCACGAGCGAACCGCAAGTATGACTTGAAAGAACATGGTTGCAGTCAAAGCAGCAGACGTGGATCGCTTCCTGGCGCGTCCCGATTCGGCGCGGCCGATCGTGCTCGTCTTTGGTCCTGACGCCGGGCTCGTCCGCGAACGCGTCGATGCGCTGATAAAGGCGGCGGTCGCTGATCCCGACGATCCGTTTTCGCTGGTGCGGCTCGACGGCGAAGCGATTGCCGCCGATCCGGGCCGGCTGGTCGAGGAGACGCAGACGATACCGCTGTTCGGCGGGCGCCGTGCGGTATGGGTGAAGGCGGCAGGCCGCAATATCGCTCCGGCGGTCGAGACGCTCATCACCCTCTCCGCGATCGAATGCCGCGTGGTGATCGAAGCCGGCGACCTGCGGCGCAATGCGCCGCTGCGCGTCTTGTGCGAACGGGCGAAGAATGCTGCGGCCTTGCCCTGCTATGCCGATGCCGAGCGCGAGCTGGAGCGGCTGATCGACGGCGAAATGCGTGCCGCAGGCCTCGCGCTCGCGCCGGACGCTCGCGCCCTCCTCGTCGGCCTCCTTGGCGGCGACCGCGCGGCTTCGCGCAGCGAACTCGGCAAGCTCGCGCTTTACGCGCGCGGCCGCGGCGAGGTCGGAGTCGAAGACGTGACCGCGGTGGTCTCCGACGCTTCTGCGCTCGCGCTCGACGACCTCATCGACGCCGCCTTCGCCGGCCGCCCGGCCGAGCTCGAGGCGCGGCTCGCCAAGGCGCACGCCGCCGGCAGCGCCCCAGGCTCGATCTTCTTTGCCGCCCAACGTCAGCTCGCCCAGCTTCACCGTTGGCGCACTGCCATCGAAGCCGGCGCGCCGTTTTCGCTCGACAACGTGCAGCCGCCGTTCCACTTCCGCCGCAAAAGCCCGGTCGAGGCCGCGCTCAGGCAATGGACCGCCGCGCGGCTTGCCGCCGCGATGCCCGATCTCGCCGATGCGGTGCTGACCTCACGTCAGCGCCCCGCGCTGGCCGAGGTGATCGCCGCGCGGGCGTTGCTGTCGATCGCCGTGAAGGCGCGGGGAAGGGCCCGGTAGCGCGACGCAATGACCATCGCTCTCGCGGCGCGACGCGCGAGTCTTGTGTGTCAATGAAATTGTGACTGTGATGTCTCTCAGTTTGAATCAAGACCGTCATTTTTCACTCGAACGCTTGTGGCCACTGCGATCGACGGCTTTTTCTGATCGCCTCAAATTCATACTGAGACACCACCGTGACGTACCTTTGGTGCCGACGGCAGCACCCCCGCCGCGGGCTTGCTACGCGTTCATCCCGGCCAGGTCCGCGCTTCGCCGCCACAGTTCACGCGCCGATCGGTCGTCTTGGGCCGCCGCCGACGGAATAGCCGGACGGCACTTGTGGAAATATTGACCGGTTATTTTTGCCGCCTCGGGTGAGGAGGCGAGATAGACGATCGTCTGTGCACCTTCGTCCGGCGAGATCGCGAACAGTTTGGCGACCCACACGAGGCGGGAGAGCATTCCGCCGCTTTGATCGCCAAACCGGGTGGCAACAAAGCCCGGGTGCAGGCAGTTCGCCGTCACGCCGGTGCCGCGCAGGCGTCGCGCCAGCTCGCGCGTGAACAGAATGTTGCAGAGTTTGGAGCAACGATAGGCCTTCATCCCGCCAAGACCTTTCGTTGACCGAACATCGTCGAGATCGAAAGCGGCGCCGTGATGCGCAGCGGAGGCCGTATTGACGATTCGCGCCGCCTTGGCCGCCAGCAACCGCTCGCGAAGCGCCAGCGTCAGGACGAAATAAGACATGTGGTTCAGCGCGAACGTGCGTTCCAGTGCGTCCTCCGTTAGCTGCCGTGCGGCGAAAATTGCGCCCGCATTGTTGACGAGAACGTCGATCCGCGGCTCCTGATCGGCAATTTGCGCTGCCACGCGTTTCATTTCGGCGAGACGCGAGAGATCGGCAAGGAATGCGGAGTGGACGAGGTTGGGCGCGGCGTTGCGGAGACGCACGAGGGTGGCGTCCGCCCGCGAAGCGTCCCGAGCGATGAGGACGATACGGGCGCCCATTTTGGCAAGCTCTAAGGCGGCAACTTCGCCGATCCCCGACGTGCCGCCGGTGATGACAACAACCTTCCCGTTCATGGGTGGCGCTTGTTACCGCGAGAATGCGCGCGAAATAAGATCCTCAAACGAATAGCGGCAGCACCCATCCCCCCGCAACCATTCACGCGAACAGACGTTGCAAGCCCGAGGGCGCGCTTGAACCGAAAGGAACTGATCATGCGCAGTAAACTTCTCGCGGGCCTGTTGGCCTGCGCTCTCGGCACGGCAATGACGACGACCGGCGCGCTGGCGCTCGGCCGCGGCGCACACGGCAGCTATGGACACGCTGGGATCGCGCGGGGCGGCAGGGTTGGCCATAGCGTTGCCAGGCGGAGCTATGCCGGGCGACGTTTTGCACGCGCCGGCTACGCCCGAGGGTATCAGCGCGGGTATCGGCGCGGGTATCGGCAAGGATGGGGCTACGGTGGATTGGGGGGCTATGGCGTCGGAGGCTATGGCCCCTATTATGGATACCCGTATTACGACTACGGCAGTGGCGGGCCGTATGCCTACGCGCCAGGCTATGCGTACACCCCGTACTATGATTACGGGAGAGGCGTCGGCGTCGGCCCGTTTTATGACTACGCGCCGAGCTACGCCTACTACGGGATCGGTCCGCTGTATGACTACGCGCCGGGCTACGCATACACCGTCGGTTATACGCCCGGCATTTATTGCTGCGGATGGTGATCTTCCGCTGGACTCCTACCGCCCGCTGCATAGCAAACTTGCCTGTCCCAACTGGCCGAAATGCCGGTAGGGCAGGTTCAGAGACGAAATCCGGGGCCAAGCGCGGACATTCACCCCGGATTTCGCTTGCGATCCGGGCCAAGGCAGCGAGTGGTGGATTGAGCGCAGCGAAATCCGGGAAGCCTGCTTATGCCGCGATCTCTTTCGCAGCGTGAGCTGCTTGCGTATCCAGCTCGACGCGCTCCAGAACCCAGCTTGGCGTTCCAGGTGGCGCTTTATGTCGCGACTGTTGGTAAGCATCGTGCCTTCGGAACGCGGCTCCGGTTACCGGCGTATCCTATGTTCGTATCACGGCAACGAGTGGTGGATTGAGCGCAGCGAAATCCGCGGCGGGCGGTGCCGCATATGACGCGCCGATCGCTGGCGCTATAAGGCAAGGCAGACCCGAAGAGGTATCGCCGAAAATGAGCGCTCCCGTCTCCACCCGCCCGACGCCTCCCTACAAGCACACGCCGCTGTTCCCGCTGGGCAAGGACGAAACGCCGTACCGAAAAATCGCCTGCGACGGGCTGCGCGTTGAGCGCGTGCTGGGCGAGGAGGTTTTGGTGGTGCCGCGCAAGGCATTGCGCCTGCTCGCCGAGGCCGCGTTCACCGACATCAATCACCTGCTGCGCCCCGCGCATCTCGCGAGCTTAAAAACCATCGTCGATGACCCGGAGGCGTCGGACAACGACAAGTTCGTCGCCTATGATTTTCTCAAGAACGCCAACATCGCCGCGGGCGGCGTGCTGCCGATGTGCCAGGACGCCGGCACCGCCATCATCATGGGCAAGAAGGGCCGGCTTATCTGGACCGACGGCGGCGACGAGGCGGCGCTCGCGGAAGGCGCGCGCGATGCGTATTTGAAACGCAATCTGCGCTACTCGCAGCTCGCGCCGCTCTCGATGTTCGAGGAGAAGAACACGCGCTCGAACATGCCAGCGCAGGTCGAGATCTATGCCGAGGGCGCCGGCGAACACGACGCGGCCTACAAGTTCCTGTTCATCGCCAAGGGCGGCGGATCGGCCAACAAATCGTTTCTGTTCCAGGCGACACCGTCGATCCTTTTGCGCGAGCGCATGCTCGCTTTCCTGAAGGAGAAAGTGCTCACGCTCGGTACCGCGGCGTGCCCGCCCTACCACCTCGCCATTGTCATCGGCGGCACCTCGGCCGAGCTGACGATGAAGACGGTGAAGCTCGCCTCCTGCAAATATTACGATACGCTACCGGAAAAAAGCTCCGAGGACGGCCACGCCTTCCGCGACCGCGAGATGGAGGCCGAGATTCACAAGATGACGCAGACGCTCGGCATCGGCGCCCAGTTCGGCGGCAAGTATTTCTGTCACGACGTGCGCGTGATCCGCCTGCCGCGCCACGGCGCCTCGCTGCCGATCGGGCTCGGCGTCTCGTGCTCGGCTGACCGCCAGGCGCTGGGGAAAATCACGCGCGATGGCGTGTTCCTGGAAGAGCTGGAGCGCAATCCGGGCAAATATCTGCCGGAGATGGACGTGCAAAAGCTCGGCGGCGAGGTGGTGCCGATCGACCTCGACAAGCCGATGCCGGAGATTCTGGCGCAACTGACAAAACATCCGATCAGGACGCGGCTGTCGCTCACAGGGCCGATGATCGTCGCCCGCGATCTTGCACATGCGAAGCTGCGCGAGCGGCTGAGTCGCGGCGGCGGACTGCCCGACTATTTCAAGAACCATCCGATCTATTACGCTGGCCCGGCGAAGACGCCGGAGGGTTATGCCTCGGGATCGTTCGGACCGACCACCGCCGGCCGTATGGACTCTTTCGTCGAGGAGTTTCAGGCCGCCGGCGGTTCGCTGGTGATGCTGGCGAAGGGCAACCGCGCCGCGGTGGTGCGCGAAGCCTGCAAGAAGTACGGCGGCTTCTATCTCGCCTCGATCGGCGGCGCGGCGGCGAACCTCGCCGCCAACTGCATCAAGAAAGTCGAGTGCCTCGCCTATCCCGAGCTTGGCATGGAGGCGATCTGGCGCATCGAGGTCGTCGATTTTCCCGCCTTCGTCGTCACCGACGACAAGGGCAACGACTTTTTCAAGGAGTTGAATTTGGGGTAGCGTCATTCCGGGCGCACCGAAGGTGCGGGCCCGGAATCCATGGCCGCGGAAGTGACAGAATTGGCGCAATCGCGCCGGCTTCAGGCGATGCGCGCGAGTATCAGGTCGCTGTTCGGCGCATAGACGACCTGATCATAGGCGTCATCGAGAGTCTTCTGGCCCATGTCGCACCCTCGGTGCGCTTCGGCCGCCACCCCGCGGCCACGCGAGCATCAAGCAGCTTTTTTTTGCCGAAGGCGGTACCGCGGTTCAGGCCGCTTCTACGTTTCCGATCTGCGAGCGCTTGGTGCGCACGGAGGTCCGAACGAGTTCGGTGCCGCACGATCCGCAAGCATAAACGGTATCTTCGACCTCGGCGCTGATCGGGCGGCGGCCACGGTAAACCATGCGTCCGGAGCATGCCGGACACGGCATGATCAGCGAAGGCAGTCCCGACGGCTGTGTGACCGTTTGGCGACGCATCGATTAATCCGATGTTACATTTTGTTATTTTCTTGGTCTTTTTCGCGATGTCAACGAATTTTTGTGCGTTGCACATTAATAACGCTGCGCTGCGATAAAGGTTTCGGTGAAGACACAACGGGGCGAGCCGGAACTTTCAGGCGGATTCCAGCGCGGAAATGCAGGCCACACCCCGCGCAGCTAGGCTTGCACGGGTGGCAGCAATAGAGCCATCGACATCGATGCCGCGGCAGGCGTCCTCGACGACGAATACGGCAAAGCCCTGGCGCTGCGCGTCCTCGGCCGAATAGCGCACGCAGAAATCGAAAGCGAGGCCGGCAAGGAAGATGCGTGAAAGACCGCGCTCGCGCAGGTAGCCGATCAGGCCGGTCGGCGTCGTGCGGTCGTTCTCGTAAAAGGTCGAGTAGGAATCGATTGTCGGGTGGATGCCTTTGCGCACCACCAGGGCGGCATGAGGAATGTGCAGGCCGGGATGGAACTGAGCGCCTTGAGTGTCTTGCACGCAGTGGTCGGGCCAGAGGATTTGCGGTCCGTAAGGCGCGGCAATGGTGTCGTTGGGACTTTCGCCGGGATGGCTGGAGGCGAAGGATAAATGTCCAGGCGGGTGCCAGTCCTGCGTCAGCACCACATTGCGAAACCGCGCGGCGAGGCGATTGACGATCGGCACGATCTCGTTGCCGCTCGGCACCGGCAAGGCTCCGCCGGGACAGAAATCATTCTGCACGTCCACCACGATGAGGACGTCGTTGCCGTTAATGGTGGCGCCATCACTCATGATCGCTCATGGCTCACCTTGCTGTGGCGGCGCTGTCTAACGGCGGCGCCGTCTTCTCTTGCGTGCGGCGGTCGACTTCCGCCGCAAGCGCTTTGAGTTCGTCGGCGACCTCCACCCGATAGGTCATGCCCGGATCGAGTCGGCGCAAGGGCGAAGGCAGAAGTTCCAGGTCGTGTTTGGCCCGCCGCCGGGTATCGTCCAGCGACGGCGGCGGCTGCAGGCGCCGACCTGCCTGCATCACCTGTTCGATCAACGGCGTGCCGGCCTTCTGATAACCTTCGAGCGCCAATATGTCGCCTGCCATGCTGCCGTCCGCGCCATACCGGCGCCATACCTGCTTGCGGCCGGGCCAGGTCGCTTTGTTCAGCGAGCGCTTGCGTCGCGCGAGGCCGGCATATTCCTGCAGCTTGTAGCCGCAATCGAGTGTCGGCACGTCGGAGGATGTGGTCAGCGCGGTGCCGACGCCAAGACCGTCGATCGGCGCATTCGCCCGCGTCATGGCGGCAAGCGCGTCCTCGTCGAGGCCGCCGCTGGCGAAGATTGTCACCTCGGCAAGCCCGCCGGCATCGAGAATATTCCGCACGCGCCGCGACAGCGCGATCAGGTCGCCCGAGTCGAGCCGCACGCCGCGGATCGCGATTCCGGCCGCTTTGAGCCGCGGCGCCAGCGCCACGACTTTGTGTGCGGCCGCTTCGGTATCGTAGGTATCGAGCAGCAACACGACGTTCTGCGGCCGCGAGCGCGCGAAGGCAGTAAACGCCGCGGTCTCGTCGACGAACGCCTCGATGAAGGAGTGCGCCATCGTCCCGTAAAGCGGAATGCCGAAATCCTGCCCCGCGAGGACGGTCGCGGTCCCGGCGAAGCCGGCGATATAGCTCGCCCGCGCCGCCAAGAGCCCGGCTTCGGCGCCGTGAGCACGCCGCATCCCAAAATCGACGATGAGTTTGCCGGGAGCAGCCAGCATGACTCGCGCCGCCTTGGCGGCGACCAGCGACTGGAAATGGAGGATATTGATGAGCCGCGACTCGACGAGTTGCGCTTCTGGCAGCGGCGCGGTTACCCGCAGGATCGGCTCGTCGGCGAAAAATACGGTGCCCTCGGGCATGGCGTGCACGTCGCCGGTGAAGCGAAACTCCGCGAGATAATCGAGGAGATTGCGGCCAAACCGTCCGGTGCTGCTGAGCCATTCGATCTCGGCGGCCGAGAAGCGGAGATTTTCAAGATAATCAAGCACCTGCTCCAGCCCGGCCGCAACCAGAAAGCCGCGGCGCGCCGGCAGGCTGCGGACGAAAAATTCGAAGACGGCGGTTTTCGTCTCGCTATGGTCCAGATAGGCCTGCATCATATTGATCTGATAGAGATCGGTCAGTAGCGCGCTCACGCGCTCGCTCGCCATCATCGTGTCTCCCGGTTGTGAGCGATAAAGGCCGCTCTGGAATTTGCGGACATCCTTAGGGGCAGGCGCCGCAGGAATCAAAGCGCGGCTCGGGCGCCGTGCCGAGGTGCGCAGATTCTGGTATGCGGAGGACGCAACGCGGGTCGGCATGCAAGGTGGGCCGAGTCCCAGACCGACAAGATTGGGAAGCCGGCTACTTGGCCCAGCCGAAATGGTAGTTCACACCCGCGCGGAAGATATTCTCGTTCAACGAAACATTGTCGGTCGGCGCTACGCCGCAGCCCGCGCCACAATTGAAACGGCCGAGACCGACGTGCAGGTATTCCGCCTTTGCCGTCCAGTTGCCCGGCAGCGCCATTTCGAGACCGCCGCCGATGGTCCAGCCGGCATTGGTGCTGGTGGCGCCAGGAAGCGCAGGCGCGGCGGCGGAAATGTCGCCGACGGCGAGGCCGCCGGTGACGTAGGGCATCACCCAGCCAAACGAGTAGCCCAGGCGGCCGCGCACGGTCGAAAGCCAGTTGTCGCTCGCGCTGCAACCGGGGCACAGCGCAGAACCGCTGCTACCTTGCAAGCCCGACCAGTCGATGTCGCCCTCGAGGCCGAAGACCACCTTTCCGGCCTGCCAGTTGTAGCCGGCGGTGCCGCCCGCTTGCGCGCCGGAAAGGCCGAAGCCCGTGGTCTGACCGCTCCACCAGGAATGACCCCAGCCACCGCCGCCATTGGCGCCGATGTAAAAGCCCGTCCAATTGTAGGCCTGCGTCACCTCTGCCGGCGGCGCCTTGTAGAGCGGCGCGAGCGAAAGATCGGCCGCGGCGGCGCCTTGCGCCGCGAGGAAGGCGCCGACTAACGCGCATCCGCCCAACAGCTTCTTCATTTCCACATCCGCTTGCGTCAACGTGCGCCGGCTTGACGCCCGCATTTTCGCTTAGTGATCGTCCTTGGCGATACGGCGCGGAAGCTTACCGCCTGCGGCTTACCGCCACGGTTAACACCGTAAGGCTTTTCGGCGTTACGCTATTCTATTGGCAACATTGGCAAAATTGCGTCGGGGCGCGCGACCGTCCCGCGACCGTCTGCCTGAGATCGATCAAGAAGCCTCCGTTCCGCTCCGGCTGACGAGGCCTAGCGTTTGACACAAGTCAAAGCGCGCGGGGAGCGATTTTGCATAATGCGAGCACCAGGTGCTCCCGCCTCCTCCCCCGGCGCAGCGCCTGGCACTTTGCGGTCCTGGTCATCTGGTTCTTGGCCGGGACCGTTTTTTTTTTTGCAAGAGTTCGCGGCGTTTGCAAGAGCATGCCGCCGGTTTTTGCCATTTCTCATAGCCGTCTCGCATGACAAAGCGACAGAATTTCGCCTTTTGTCGGCGCGCGCATTGACTCAGAACGGCGCTGTCGCCTTGTTGGTCGCCGCCGGCGTCGCTTCAGTCGCGCAGTGACTTTGGCTACGCCTCATCTTCATGAAGCAAGAAGGCGCCAAGTGCAATGACAGATGAGATTGCGGAGAAACCGGAACGGTCGATACATGAAATCGTGCGCAAAGAGATCGCCCATGCCGGCTGGGCCAGGCTTCTCGTCGCCACGGTGCGACTGCCCGACGGGCGTCTCATCAAACACGAGATCGAGGATCACGGTGAAGCGGCCTGCGTTCTCCCGTACAATCCGTTGCGCCGGACGGCGGTGCTGGTGCGGCAATTTCGGGTGCCCGTGCTGTTTGCAGCCCAAGCGGAGGAGACGCTCGAAGCCATCGCGGGGATAGTCGAGAAGAACGAAGCTGCGGCTCGATGCGCGCAACGCGAAGCGCGCGAGGAAGCCCACCTCCAGCTCGAGGCCGTGCAACATATCTTCACGGCATGGACCATGCCGGGCCTGTCCACGGAGCGCATGCATTTCTATCTGGCGGTCTATGCTGAGGAAGCGCAAACCGACATTGGCGGCGGCCTCGCGGACGAGAACGAGAATACCCTTGCCGTCGAGATCGGCCTCGCCGAGCTTGCGCGCATGGCGGATGCCAACGAACTCACCGATGTCAAGACGCTGCTGTTGGTGCAGACACTGCGTCTTCGCCGGCCGGAGCTATTTGGCAGCTAGCCCGGATATCTCACACTCTCCTTTGTAAGTCGCCGATTGGGGCGGGGGGAGAAGTTTCGTCAGCGATGGCGTGGTTTTCGGTCGGCGAGTTTGTCGCTGCTTCGCGGCGGG
>JAKAPE010000385.1 GCA_021811945.1 Pseudomonadota bacterium
ATCCTCAAAGACGGCACCGAACACCACGACCTCGGCGCTGGCCACTTCAATCGCCGCTCCACCGAAGTGCAAACCAAGCGTTTGGTCGCCCAACTCACGAAGCTTGGCTTCAACGTCCAAATTCAACTCGACGTCGACGCGCGCTGCGATGCGGGCGAGCACCGCGTCCTGGGATATGTCCTCATCCCCGCCCCAATAGGCTTCGAATACCGCGCGGGCGAAGGCAACGAGCTTGCCTTCGCCTTCGAGCAGCAGGCAACTGCGCATCGCCTTGACGCTGTTGACGGGAAAAACCCGCGGCGGAAAAACGATTCTCAGTCCGGCGCGGCACCGCCCAATCGGCGAGGTCCTTGCGCAGATAGGCCGCTTTGGCCGGCACCGGGTGTTGCCGCGATTGGCAGACGCTGGGGTTGACCGTGTTGAATATGCCGCCCACCAGGATCGGCCGCCAGGCGACGGCAATGCCGAGCTCAGCGGCCATGGGCTGGATGTTGTGGAAGGCGAGATAGGTCCACGGGCTGGAGCAGTCGAAGAAGAATTCGATCATCATCAGCCACCATGTGCAAAAGACGGGGCAAATCCCGAGCGTCAAATGCCGAGGTAGCGATGCTGGACCTCGGGCGCCTGCGCCAATTGTTGCGAGCTTCCCGTCCACACGACGCGGCCGCGTTCGATAATGTAGTGGCGGTCGACGATGCGGGTCAGCGCGTCGACGTTCTTGTCGATGACCAGGATCGCCTGCCCGCCGGCGCGCAGGAGCTTGAGGCAGCGCCAGATTTCGTGGCGGATGAGCGGCGCCAGACCTTCGGTCGCTTCGTCGAGGATGAGCAGGCGCGGATTGGTCATCAGCGCGCGGGCGATCGCCAGCATCTGCTGCTCGCCGCCGGAGAGAAGATTTGCCATTGAGCACGCTCTTTCAGCGAGACGGGGAAACAATTCGAATATTCTTGCGAGCGTCCACGGATCGGCGGCACTTCTGCGGTTGGCGGCAGTGGCCACGAGATTTTCACGCGCGGTCAGGTTGGGAAAGACCTGGCGTCCTTCCGGCACGAGTCCGAGCCCAAGCTTGGCGATGCGGTAGGCGGGAAGCCCGCGGATTTGCGCGCCGCCAAACCGGATCGACCCCGCCGCCGCCGGGGTGAGCCCCATGATCGAGCGCACGGTCGTCGTCTTTCCCATGCCGTTCCTGCCCAGCAGCGAGATCATTTCGCCTGGCGCTATTTGGAACGAAACCCCGAACAGCACCCGGCTTAGACCGTAGCTCGTCTCGATCCCCGACACTTCGAGCAGATTTTCCCGCACGGCCGCTTTTGGCTCCGTCATGGACGCGCTTCCTGCTCGCCCAGATAGGCTTCCCGTACGGCCGGATCGGCGCGGATCGCCGCCGGCTCGCCGCTCGCGATAACCCTGCCATGCACCATGACGGTAATACGATCGGCGAGCGCGAAGACGGCGTCCATATCGTGCTCGATCAGCAGGAGCGTGATCTTTCCCTTAAGCTGCGAGAGAAAGCTCACCATCCGCGCGGCGTCGTCAGATGCCATGCCGGCCATCGGCTCGTCGAGCAGCAGCACCCGCGGTCGTGACGCCAGCGCGATTGCGATCTCCAGCAGCCGCTGCTCGCCGTGGGCGAGGACCGCCGCCGAGACGTCGGCGCGGTGTCCCAGCCCGACCCGGTCGAGCATGGCGCGCGCCGGTTCACGCAGGGTGGCATCGGCGCGCGCCGCGCGCCAACAACGAAAGCTGTGTCCGGCGTGAGCCTGCACGGCAAGGGCGACGTTGTCGCACGCGGTGAATTCGGGAAAGATGCTGGTAATCTGAAAAGAGCGGGCAATGCCGCGCCGAGAGCGGCGGTAGGTCGGCATCGCGGTAACGTCCCGGCCGTCGAGACGAATGCTGCCGCGGTCGGGACGCAGCTCACCCATCAGTTGCGCAACGAGCGTAGTCTTGCCGGCACCGTTCGGACCGATGATGGCATGAAGCTCGCCTTCGGCGATCGTCAGCGAGACGTCGTCGGTCGCGACGACGCCGCCGAAATGCTTGTACAACCCGATAACGGACAGCGGCGGCTCAGCCACGGCGGCGCTCCGGATGGCTGCGCGGCAGCAGGCCGAAGATCCCGCCGCGCGCGAACAGAACCACAACGACCAGGATCGGCCCCATGATCGCTTGCCAGTGTTCGGTCAGGTCTGACAGCACCGTCTCGAGCGCGAGAAAGGCAACGGTGCCAGCAATCGGGCCGATCAACGTTCCCATGCCGCCGAGGATCACCATCATCAGAATCTCTCCCGACCGGGTCCACGCCATGATGGCCGGAGCGACGAAAAGTTCCTGATTAGCAAGCAGTGCTCCGGCGACGCCGCACATGACGCCGGCGATGACGAACGCCGTGAGCCTGTATCGCAGCAGCGGAAACCCGATCGCGGCCATGCGCCGCTCGTTTGATTTGGCGCCACGGATCACCATGCCGAACCTGGATTCAACCAGTCTGCGCCCAAGGAGGAGAAAAAGCATCAAGGTTGCAAAGACCAAATAATAGAGTGTATTGCCGTCACCGAGGTTGATAAGCCCCATGAAGTCGCTGTGCCGGTCGATGTTGAGCCCGTTGTCGCCGCCATAGGTATTGAGACTGACGCTCACGAAATAGATCATCTGGGCGAGAGCCAGGGTGATCATGATGAAATACACCCCGCTGGTGCGCAGGGACACGAACCCGATGAAGAGCGCCGCCACCGCCGAGGTGAGGATAGCCGTCCCGAATTGAAGAAAGCCGTTATGAATGCCGTAGAAGGCGAGTATGCCTACCGAGTAGGCTCCGATGCCGAGATAGGCGGCGTGGCCGAAGCTCACCATGCCGCCGTATCCCAGAATGATATCGAGAGATC
>JAKAPE010000108.1:0-13377 GCA_021811945.1 Pseudomonadota bacterium
TCTGTACCAATGGCAACGAGATCGCTGAAGGCTGGTTGCCACCTTTCGCTTGAACCTCTCTCGGCCACCGGCTTTCGCTGCGGATCGGCGAATGCTTGCCGCATATTCTCGAAAACCGATTTGCTTGGTTCGTCGTTACCAGCCATGGCAATTCCATTAGGAGAATCACACTCTCCCGCCAGCCGGGGTGAAGCCCAGAACACAAGCAATCCTTAGCAAGAAATCGCCCGATGAATAATCCCATACGCCCATTCCTTCCGAATGAGCGGTATTAAGATGCAATGCCTAGGCGGAGGAATTTAGTCCGCTTGTGGCGCTTGCGCCATAATACCGGGATAATCGAGCGCACGGATGGCGGCGACAAGATCGTTGACGACCGCGGCCTCGCGATAGAGCGCGCATATGATTGTATAGATCGGCAGCTTCTCGTCGTTGCCATAAAGCGGTTGGCGCCGCGCTGGCGACGCGACGACGGTGCTCGCAAGCCGCAGCCCGGCTGCGCTAAGAAAAAGCACGCCCAGCACCGCCGTCGCCGCAGCGGGCGCGAAGACAAGAGTACCGGCGGCGAGCGTTCCCGCCACGATCGCCATGCGTCGTCGTGCCCCGTTTCCCCGCGGCGCATTGGAAAAGCGTGGCCATGCCAGATACAGCGTTTCGGTGGCCCGCAGACCAAGCGCCATCTGGGTGTGGCGCACAACAAAATGGCGCAGCCGTTCGTAGGTGGTGAAGCGGAAAGGGCGCAGCCATTGCGGTGGCGACTGGCATCGGTCGGCCAGCCGGCGCGCGGCAAACGAGCGGGGCGCGACGATCCAGGTCAGAGTGTTCCCTTCACGCAGCGGCAGCAAGCCCGCGGCCGCAGCCTGAATGAGCTCATGATCGTCGAGCGGACAGTCAGTCCGTGCAACGCCTTCCAGCGGCTCGAAAGAAGTGCCGAGAGAAGCGGCAAGGGCGTCAAGATAGGCTTCCTCGGTAATAGCATCGGCGGCGATCAGCACGCGGTCCGCGCCGAGCCCGATCGACCGCGCGCGGCGTTCCGCGGCGAGAATGACCGAGCGAGGCAAGAGATCGCAGACGCAATCAAGCTCCGGAAAGCCGCGTGCAGACGGGATCGCAAGCGCATGCTGGCGGGCCCGGTTGATCGCCGCTGGGGGCGCGCCCGCGCCCCGTTTGCTTACCGGTGAGCGGCGAACGGCCGCAAGCACGCCAAACGCCACCCTGTTCTCCCGGCCGCAAGCACCGCCGTGGCGCTTGTCTTGTTCAAGCAACGCTCAAAACGGCAGGGCTTCGGGGGCGAACGATCGTGACTCATGCACGCGAAAATAGCAATGTCAGCGAAACGCTTACAAAAACCCCTCTCGGGCCGATGAGGCGCGTGACGGGCAGGTTGGCGGGGTGTCGTGTCAGTGTCCGAACAGAGCGTGTCCGAACAGAGCGTTGACGCCTGCGCGCGAGGCCCCTATAAGCGCCGCTCGATCACAAGCCTCGTTCATCGGTTCCATGGCAAATACCAGATCCGCCAAGAAGGCGACACGCCAGATCGCTCGCCGTACCGCGATCAACAAGTCGCGGCGTTCTCGCCTGCGCACGGCGGTGCGCAAGGTCGAGGAGGCGATTGCGGCCGGGGATCGCGTCGTTGCGCACGCGGCCATGGTCGATGCCGAGTCGGTGATCGTTCGCGCCGCGCAGAAGGGCGTCGTGCATCGCAATGCCGCTTCTCGCAAGGTTTCGCGGCTCGCCCGCCAGATCGCCAAGCTCGGGCAGTAGAAGCCGAGCCCATTTAGCCAAGGGTATTGTCGCTAAGCCGGCATTGCCTTGTTGCAAAATTGTCACATTTTGCCGGAAATTAGCTTATTAGCAGTTGTCGATTTTGAAGCAATCTCTGGCGACGGTACCCTTGAATTTTCGGGCAAGAGAATTCTCGGATGATGAAGGGCTTAATCGACACACCGGCGGCCGGACTTCGAGTCGGCCGCAAATTTGTTATGCTTCTGGGCGTATTTTTGGCCTCAGCCGACGCCGCCGTAACGGTCGGCCGTTGATTGTCACAAACTTGTAAATCAAGCCTTGATTCAAGACCTTGACAACCGGCGCGGCAGAGCGGACGCGGTGCCGCCGGCAAACATTCGGGTCAAAGCCGCCCCATTTCATTGTTGCGGAGCGACGACGGCGTGCTATCCTCAAATTCTCTTCGGTCTCCCGAAGATCATCAAATAGGATCCATAGTGGAAACTCATTGAAAATGGGGGCGGGCGAGCTGCGTCTAGTAGTGTACAAGACGCTGATACGGCTGTAGTTGCGCGTTCCTCGCGTATTTCTGCATGCCTGCTTGCAGGCAGCGTTTAATGCGGATGATTGCAGTCCGAAGAACTGCGTGATGTCCAGTAAGCCATTGGTGATGGCCGTCAAATCTGGGCGTGATAGGGTGGGGCACCATGACGATGATCCGGCAATCGGAAAAATCAGCGACTATGCGCGACCGACGCCAAGACTGCCGCGGGTGCACGCTGCTCATCTCATCATTTCCGTGCCGTTCTTGTGGCGGGTTAGCCGCGCCTAGCGGCTGAGTCGCGCTGTCGATTTGTTGGCGCTTGTGCACCGTCCTCCGCTCTGGACGGCCGCCGGCTGAAGTTCCGCAGAAGGCAGTTGCGTTCCCCGGTATCGGGCATGGTGGGTTGTTTCACCGCCAGGGTTGCTCGTTGCGTCCATTCCCAAAAAAAGCAGGCCAACAATGACGGGCACGGATCAAGAGCGCTGGCAGCGGATCAAAGGCCGGCTGCGCACCGAACTCGGCGAGGATGTGTTCACGAGCTGGTTCGCGCGCATGGAGCTTGAAACGATCGACAAGGGCACGGTGCGGCTGTCGGTGCCGACGCGCTTTCTGCGCACCTGGATCGCGGCCCACTACAGCGATCGCGTCCTCAATCTTTGGCGCGAGGAAGAGCCGGCATTCCGCCGCTTGGAACTGAGCGTCCGTTCGACGGCGCTGCGCCCTGCCCCAGTGAAACCCAAGGTCACGGAGACGGTGCCGGCCGGCGCGGCGCCCGGGGCGAGTTACAACGGTGTCGGCCTGCGTCCCAGCGTCCCCTTTATGACGGTGCATGAGGCGCTCGGCGGTTCGCCGCTCGATCCGCGGCTTACTTTCGACACTTTTATCGTCGGCCGCTCGAATACGCTCGCCCATGCTGCAGCCAAGCAGGTGGCGACCAGCCGGCGCGGCGAACCGCTGATGTTCAACCCGCTCTACGTCCACGCCGGCGTGGGCCTCGGCAAGACGCATCTGCTGCAGGCAATCACCTGGGTCGGCAACGGCAGCGAGCGCAAAGTTCTGTATCTCACGGCCGAACGCTTCATGTACGGCTTCGTATCGGCGTTGCGGACGCAGACAACACTCGCCTTCAAGGAGGCAGTACGCGCCATCGACGTGCTGGTGATCGACGACATGCAATTCCTGCAAGGCCGATCGACACAAGCCGAGTTCTGCCACACGCTCAATGCCCTCATCGACGCCGGCCGCCAGGTGGTGATTGCCAGCGATCGGCCTCCCGCGGACCTGGAGAGTCTTGACGAACGCGTCCGCTCGCGTCTTGCCGGCGGTCTCGTGGTGGAAATCGGCGCGCTGGGCGAAGAATTGCGCCTCGAAATCCTCAAGAGCCGGATCGCCGCCGCTTGCGCGCTTCATCCCGGCTTCGACGTTCCGGCGCCGGTGCTCTGCTTTATCGCCAGGTCGGTCACGCATAACGGTCGCGATCTCGAAGGCGCGGTCAACCGCCTGCTTGCCCATAACAAACTTACCGGCCAGCCAGTGACGCTGGAAATGGCCGAGCGCGAGATGCGCGACCTCATCCGGCCGGCCGAGCCGAAACGCGTGCGCATCGAGGATATCCAGCGCATCGTGGCGCGCCAATATAATGTCAGCCGCGCCGACTTATTGTCCTCGCGGCGAACCGCCAATGTGGTGCGCCCGCGCCAGGTGGCGATGTATCTCGCCAAGGTGCTGACGCTGCGTTCGCTCCCCGAGATCGGCCGCCGCTTCGGCGGGCGCGATCACACCACCGTCTTGCACGCGGTGCGCAAGATCGAGAATTTGGCCGGCAACGACAGCGCTTTCGCGGACGAGATCGAGCAGCTCAAGCGCCAATTGCAGGATTGACGGCGGCGACATCGAGGATGGTTGCGACGCTGCCACGCCGCTGCCGAAGGATCGCTGATTCAGCGCGCAAATGGGCCCGGACGGGCGCCGAGAATTGAGCCCTGACGCGTGCTTCGCGCGCGTCGCATCTGATCGCCGCTGCTGGAACGCAGAGGAAACGCAGGGGAAAAGGCCGCCCCAACCGGGTTGCACCCTTGCCGAAACGGGCGCGCCGCGCCACTTTTGGTATCCCTCGTAGGCGGATTTTTGCGATGAAGGTCACCGTAGAGCGTTCGGAATTGTTGAAATCGCTCGGCCACGTGCATCGCGTGGTGGAGCGTCGCAATACGATCCCGATCCTCGCCAACGTGCTCCTGCGCGCCGACCGCTCACAATTAAGTCTTAAGGCGACCGACCTCGATCTCGAAGTCACGGACGCGGTCGCGGCCGAAGTGGGACCGAGTGGATCGACGACGGTACCGGCCCACATGCTCTACGATATCGTGCGCAAGCTGCCCGAGGGCGCGCAGGTCATTCTCGATTCCTCCGGCGACCGCGCCGCGCTGGCGATCCGCGCCGGCCGCTCGCGCTTTTCCCTGCAGACGCTGCCGGAGAGCGATTTTCCCGATCTTGCGCCCGGCGAGATGACGCACAAGTTCGCTCTCAAGGCCGCCGATCTCAGGCGGTTGATCGACAAGACGCAGTTCGCCATCTCGACCGAGGAAACGCGCTATTACCTCAACGGCATCTATCTGCACGCCGCCGGCACGACCGAGGCGCCGACCCTGCGCGCCGTCGCCACCGACGGTCACCGTCTGGCGCAGATGGAACTCGCTTTGCCGTCGGGCGCAACCGGCATGCCGGGCGTCATCGTGCCGCGCAAGACGGTCGGCGAGGTGCAGCGCCTCGTCGAGGACGGCGAGGCCGAGGTTGCAGTCGAGCTGTCGACCGGAAAAGTTCGCTTCACTGTCGGCGAGGTGATCCTGACCTCGAAATTGATCGACGGGACGTTTCCCGATTACGCACGGGTCATCCCGCTCGGCAACGACAAGGAGCTCATCGTCGACAAGAAGGAATTCGAAACAGCGGTCGACCGCGTTTCGACGGTATCGAGCGAACGCGGGCGCGCCGTCAAACTGTCGCTCACTGCCGGACGGCTGCTTTTGTCGGTCACCAATCCCGATTCTGGCAGCGCCACAGAGGAGCTGGAGGTGGAATACGAGGCCGAGCCGCTCGATATCGGTTTCAACTCCCGCTACCTGCTCGATATCGCCCAGCAGATCGAAAGCGAGGCTGCAGTGCTCAAGCTGGCCGATCCTGGCTCTCCCACGCTGATTCAGGACAGGGAGCCGCACGGCGCACTCTATGTGCTGATGCCGATGCGCGTCTGACGTCGGAAATCGGAAATCAGAAAGCGGAACCTGTCGGCCGGTTACATCTCAGCTCCCGCGTTTCCATTTTTCCACTTCTGATTTCCGATTTCCGATTTCCGATTTCCGATCGATGCTCTGCCGCCTGACGCTAACCAATTTCCGCAACTACCGCGCGGCCGTGCTCGAGGTCGGCGATGAGCCTGTCGTGCTCTATGGGCCGAACGGCGCCGGCAAGACCAATCTCATCGAAGCCATTTCATTTCTGGCTCCGGGCCGCGGGCTGCGCCGCGCGACCTTCGACGAGGTAGCGTTCGCGGAGGGCGACGGTTCGTGGGCGGTTGCCGCCGAGGTCGAGGGCGCTTTGGGGCTGGCGACGCTCGGCACCGGGGTCGAGCGCGGCCGCGAGGAGGGCGCGCCGGCCGCGCGGCTTTGCCGGATCGACCGCGAGCCGGTCGCCTCGGCGGCGGCCTTCGCAGATCATCTACGTGTGATCTGGTTGATTCCGGCCATGGATTCGCTGTTCGTCGGCGCGCCGTCGGAGCGTCGACGCTTTCTCGATCGTCTGGCGCTCGCGGTGGACGCCGAACACGCCGGCCGCGTCAACGCGCTCGAACGGGCGCTGCGGTCGCGCAACCGCCTGCTCGAAGAGGCGCGGCCCGATGTGCATTGGCTCGACGCCGTCGAACACGAGACCGCGGAACTCGCCGTTGCCGTCGCCGGGTTGCGCGCGGAAACCGTGCGCCGGCTTGCCGCCGTGCTCGCCGCCCGCCCGCCGGGTTCGGCCTTTCCGCCGGCCGAAATCGCGCTTGACGGTTGGATGGAAAGCCTCATCCCGCAGCAGCCGGCCATCGAAATTGAGGAACTCTATCGCGCCGTGCTGCGGGACAATCGCGCCCGCGATGCCGCCGCCGGGCGCACGCTCGAAGGCCCGCACTTGACCGACCTTGCAGTCGTTTACGCGCAGAAGGGGATTGCAGCAGCAGCCGCTTCGACCGGCGAGCAGAAGGCAATCCTCATCGGCCTCGTGCTCGCCCACGCTCGATTGATTGCCGCGATGACGGGATCTGCCCCGATTCTCCTCCTTGACGAGGTGGTCGCTCATCTCGACCCGGCGCGCCGCGTCGCGCTTTATGAAGATCTTGCCCAGATGCGCGCACAGATCTGGATGACCGGCGCCGACCCGGCGCTGTTCGCCGAGATGGCGGGTCGCGCCACGATGGTCGCCGTCGACTCGGGGCGTCTGCGGCGGGAACCGCGCGGCGGCGGCTGACCGCGCGGAGTGCCGGGTTTTTTGTTCCACCGAGCGCAACGAAAATAACGACCGGCCGGCGCAGTTCATGGAACCGGAGGCGCAGCAGCGTCTTTAGTTCTGAAAGAAAGAAAGAAACAACAGGAATCTTGCTTGAGTGGACAGGAACCAACAGATCGCGCGACGGATCGGGAAGAGCCGGCGCCCGCCAATGGCGCTGAGGACTTGATCGTCGGCAATCTCATGGAAGCGCTGACGCGGCTGCACAACGATTTGGACCGCGTGGAACTGTGGACGGCTGCGCTGGGTTGTTTCCTGCGTCCGGTGCCGGACTACCGGCCGAGCGACGAACACCTGTTGCCGCCATTGTCGAGGGCGGGGAGCCGGGGCGGCAAATGGTGAGAGCATTTTTGACGCGCCCGCGCGGCGGCGACCGGTCTCTCCTCCCGCCTGATCACGCGCAGATTTCCGACCTGCCCCTGACCTAAATAAAGCTTGCGAAAAGCGCTTGCGGCGACGGCCGCGCAACGCCGAAATCCAGCCTTTTCCGGAACCCCTGGAACATTGAAAAAACGGCGCTTCGACAATATCTTAGCCAAGATCATTTTGCCCTGTACGAGGGTTCCTTTTGGTGTACAACAAGTCATCTTCCAAACGCGCTTTTGCCAGCGATTCGAAAGTTCCGCGCATGGCCGAACCCGCCCGCATGCCGACCCGAGACGCCCCCGAGGATTACGGCGCGGAATCGATCAAGGTGCTCAAGGGGCTCGATGCCGTGCGCAAGCGGCCGGGCATGTATATCGGCGACACCGATGACGGCTCGGGCCTCCACCACATGGTCTATGAGGTCGTCGATAATGCCATCGACGAGGCGCTCGCCGGCTATGCCCAGCATGTCACCGTCGTGCTCAACCCCGACGGCTCTTGCACCGTGCGCGACGACGGCCGCGGCATCCCGACCGATATCCACGAGGAGGGCGTCTCCGCCGCCGAGGTGGTGATGACCCAGCTTCATGCCGGCGGCAAGTTCGGCGGCAAGGACGGCCGCAATCCCTACAAGGTGTCCGGCGGCTTGCACGGCGTCGGCGTCTCCGTGGTCAACGCGCTGTCGGCATCGCTCAAGCTCACGATCTGGCGCGACGGCCATGAGCATTTCATGGAGTTCCGCGACGGCGAGGCGGTGGCGCCGCTTGCCGTCACCGGCGCGGCCTACGACCGCCGCGGCACCGAGGTGACGTTCCTGCCGTCGAAGAAGATTTTCACCATGACGGAGTTCGACTTCGCCACGCTGGAACACCGCTTGCGCGAACTCGCCTTCCTCAATTCCGGTATCACCATCGCGCTGGCGGACGCGCGCCACGCCGTCGAGAGGCGCGAGGACATGCGCTACGAGGGCGGCGTCGAGGCGTTCGTCAAATATCTCGACCGCAACAAGACGCCGCTCATCCCGCAGCCTGTCGTCATCAAGGCCGAGCGCGACGGCATCGGCGTCGAATGCGCGCTGTCGTGGAACGACGGCTATCACGAGAGCGTTCTCTGCTTCACCAACAACATTCCACAGCGCGACGGCGGCGCCCATCTCGCCGGCTTTCGCGGCGCGCTGACGCGCCAGGTCACGAGCTACGCCGAGTCCGGCGGGGTCGCGCGCAAAGAAAAAGTCCTGCTCACCGGCGACGATTGCCGCGAAGGGCTGACCGCGGTGCTCTCGGTCAAAGTGCCTGACCCGAAATTCTCCTCGCAGACCAAGGACAAACTGGTGTCCTCCGAGGTCCGCCCGGTGGTCGAGGGCGTGATCAGCGACATGCTCAAGGCGTGGCTCGAAGAGCATCCCGCGGAGGCCAAGATCGTCGTCGGCAAGGTGATTGCGGCCGCCGCCGCCCGCGAAGCCGCGCGAAAAGCGCGGGAGATGACGCGCAAGAGCGCGCTCGGCGTCACCTCGCTTCCCGGCAAGCTCGCCGACTGCCAGGAACGCGACCCGGCGAAGTCGGAGTTGTTCATCGTCGAGGGCGATTCCGCCGGCGGCAGCGCCAAGCAGGGCCGCAACCGTGAATTTCAGGCGGTGTTGCCGTTGCGCGGCAAGATTCTCAATGTCGAGCGCGCGCGCATGGACAAGATGCTCTCCTCCGAGCAGATCGGCACGCTCATCACTGCGCTCGGCACCGGCATCGGCACCGACGAATTTTCAGTCGACAAGCTGCGCTACCACAAGATCATCATCATGACCGACGCCGACGTCGACGGCGCCCATATCCGCACGCTGCTGCTCACCTTTTTCTATCGACAGATGCGAGAGATCATCGACCGCGGCCATCTCTATATCGCCCAACCGCCGCTCTACAAGATCGCGCGCGGCAAGTCCGAGCAGTATCTCAAGGACGAGCGGGCGTTGGAGGACTACCTCATTACCGCCGGTCTCGAAGAGGCGACGCTGCGTCTGTCGTCGGGCGAGGTCCGCGCCGGTGCCGATCTGCGCTCGCTGGTCGAAGACGCCCGCGTCATCCGCAATATCCTGCGCGGCCTGCACAGCCGCTACAATCGCCAGGTGGTGGAGCAGGCGGCCATCCTCGGCGTGCTCAGCCGGAACATCTTCGGCGACCCGGAAAAGGCCGGGGCCGCGGCGCCCTATATCGCGCGCCGGCTCGATGCGCTGACGGAAGAAACCGAACGCGGCTGGCAAGGCCGCTTCACGGAGGGCCAGGGCTTCCAATTCGAGCGCACCTTGCGCGGCGTCAAAGAAGTCGCGGTGCTCGATTCTGCGCTGCTCGGATCGGCCGAAGCCCGCCACCTCGACGACTACGCCGCCTCGCTGCAGGCCGCCTATGCCCGCCCCGGCGTGCTCAAGCGCAAGGACGAGGAAACGCCGGTCCACGGCCCGGTCGGCCTGTTCGAGGCGGTGACCAACGCCGGCCGCAAGGGCGTGACGCTGCAGCGTTACAAAGGCCTCGGCGAGATGAATCCCGCCCAGCTCTGGGAAACGACCCTCGACGTCAACGCGCGTGCGCTGCTGCAGGTCGGCGTCAAGGAGATCGATGAAGCCAACACCATCTTCGACGAACTTATGGGCGACAAGGTCGAGCCGCGCCGCGACTTCATCGAGGCGCACGCGCTGGCGGCGAGCGTGGATGTGTAGGAGAAAGATCCTCCACTTCCGTTCTCATTGTCGGCATGCTAAACTGACCAATCATCTGGTCACTTAGGCTGAAAGGCGATAGAAACCGTCAATCTCGCTGACGCAAAGGCCCGGCTGAGCGAGCTCGTGGAGCGCGCCGCGGCCGGTGAAACTGTGCGCATCACGCGCCGCGGCAAGCCTGTAGCGCAAATCACGCGGGTTGAGACGCCGCGCAAGAAAATCGACATCGCGTCGCTTCGCGCCCTGACCGATTCGATGCCGAGGCACAAGGAGCCGGCCCGCGTCTTCATTCGGAAAATGCGGGATGGGGCGCGTTATTGACGCTTTACCTCGACACGTCGCTCTTGATCGCTGCGCTGACGGATGAGGCAGACACGGTTCGTGTTCAGGCGTGGCTCGACAGGCAGGACCCCAGTGTCCTTGTCATCAGCGATTGGGTTGTGGCGGAGTTTTCCGCCGCTTTTTCGATTAAGCTGCGGAGCCGAAGCATCACATCCGCGCATCGTGCGGCGGTGTTGGCCAAATTTGCGACCCTGGCTGCGGAAAGTTTCGGGGTGCTTTCCGTCTCAACCCTTCAGTTCCGCACCGCCGCGCGATTCGCCGACCAATATGCGTTGGGACTGCGCGCCGGCGATGCCCTGCACCTTACCATCTGTGCCGATCACGGCGCGACATTGTGTACGCTTGATCGTCGGCTCGGCAAGGCCGGTCCCAGCCTGGGCGTAAAGACCATTCAACTCTGAGCTGGAAGCTGGAAAGACGCGCTTGAGCTCGATACCAACTCAACATCGGCTGGCGCTTGTGGGCTGGTCCAGAGATCATGGGGCTGGCCTCGTCAAATGCGGCGAGTGATCAAGGCGCGTACTTGCGCTGCCCACCTTCGCGGTTCCGCTTTCCTGATGCTCCATGGCCTCGTTCTACAGCGGCTGCGGCGAGCCACCGCTTCGACCGGCCGGTTGGCGGCAGCGTGAGGCCTCGCGCCTGATCAAATGCGTGGAGGGCGGCCGAGTGGCCGCCTCCCCTGATCCTTTATCAGCGGCCGCCCGAACCAGTTGAATTCGCGATTGCGCCGAAGCTCATAGCGCGTAGGACGGGTTGAGCCCTTGCGAAACCCATCGCTTGCCTTGCCGCCCTTAGCGTTGCGCGACGCTTGATGTTGCCTATGTACGGAGGCATGACAACCGAAGAGAAATTGCAAGGCGGCGTTGAAGAACAGGCCGGTAGTGACAGCCCGCCAAAGGTCTTCCCTTGGCTGCGGGTATCTCTAGACGACCTCGTCGGCTTCGATTTTGAAGAGCCCGTAGCCGATTCGCAATCCGCAGACAGCGCAGAGCTTAGCGAGCTATTCCGAGCGGCAGTCGGAGCCGCCGGCCAGAACGCGGAGCCGCCCGACACCCGTGCCGTACGCATATTCAGCATGCTCTGGGCTGTTACCGGCATGTATTTTAGGTCGAGACAACCTTCCGAGCCCTTTGGTGCGGCGTTCATTGCTCCAGATGGTCGCCGTTCAGCATTGCCCGCTGATTTCCGCGGACCACCCTTCGAAGTCATGACTGAAATGGCGGAACGGGCGAAACACCTGGTGCTGCGCGCGCGGCTCGCGGATGTCTGCTGGCTACTGGATAGAAAAAAGGGAGTGTTGGCGGGCGCCGCGGCTACCGCCTATGTCGATATCGTCAAGAAAGTCGATGCCGGCGCGCTTAAATTTCGCTTCGACAAAAATGACGGTGCACTCACATATCACGCACGCGACCTGCTGCAGCGAGCCTTGACGATAGGTCGTGCCACAGGAATGGACAAGTCTGGGCCGATCGCCGCACGCGAGATGGTTGCCGGGCTCCGAGGGCGGGCGCTCGAAAGACTGTTGCCGATCCCGACAGACTGGTTCGGTCATTTGGATTTGGATTTCGGGATTTCTGATCCGGCCGAGGTCGGTAAAGCCGTTGAAGCTTTGATAGCCGCACTTCCGGAAAGCACCGATCCGCACTCGATCGTGAATCTGTGGCGGCTTGCCAAACGTGCTTACCATCTTGCCAAAAAAGGCGAGGATAAACATCGCGCCCAGTCAGGCAGCGCCGAGCAGCTCGTTTCTATGGCTGAACGCCAACCCTCGGCCATGCTGGCGTCGCACATGCTCGCCGAAGCTATTGCCGAGCTTCACGGCGTGCCTGGAAGGAAAGAGCGACGCAGGCAACTGAACCACCGCTTGATCGATATTCAAGCTGGGATTGCCGACGAGATGTCAGCATTCTCATATCCACTGGATCTTGAGCAGGTCGTCAAGGAAACCAAACAGCGCATGGATCGTCCAAGTCTGCGTGACAAACTATTTATATTTGCAATGCTCGGCGATTCTCCCGATCCAGCGCAGTTGATCGACCGAGCGACGACATCTATCAAGGAGCGCCCGCTGTCCTCACTTTTCGCCGTGTCGCATCATGATCGGGAAGGAAAGATCGTTCACAGGAGCGAAGGCGCCGGCTTTGGCGAGAGTGATAACCAATCCGCTATAGAGCGTCAAATCGCACAGGACGAAAGCATCCGGCGTCAAATCACCGCGTTCGGCGTGATTGAAGTTGCGCGACAGGCGATCATTGGCGAGCATTATATTGACGAGAATCAATTCGCATATCTTCTCGCTTGCAGCCCATTTGTACCCAATGATCTTGTGTGGACCTTCAGCCGCGGCTTTGTGCGTTTCTTCCAAGGCGATTTCGTAAGCGCACTTTATATCTTGACACCTCTGTTGGAAAATTCTTTGCGGCACGTGCTCAAGAGCCACGGGCACGACGTCACCAAATTCGACGACGCAAAGCTGACACAGGAGGACCGGACGATTTCGTCACTTTTCGAGCAAATGCGTGACGAACTCGAGTCGATTTTCGGCAAGGCTATCATCGCTGATACCGATCGCGTTTTTCTTAAGAAGCCTGGCCCATATCTACGACACAGCCTTTCTCATGGTCTACTGCACGACGGCGATCCCTACGGCCCGGATGCGATTTACGGCTGCTGGCTAATATTTCGGCTTTGTGTGCTGCCCCTGTTCCCGTACTGCGCGCAATTGATACTGCCGTTTGATTTGCCAGCAGAGGACCAGACGGGTCGAAGTGCAAGCTTTGCGAGCGCCGCGGGATAAAGCGGCTAAAATGAGTGGCATCTTTTGATTCGTTCGAATTCGCTCCACTTGGCGCCGCAACGAATCAAGCGGCAGAGCAAAAAGCCCCGCGAGATCAAGCATAAGCCGGTCGCGCGACGATGGTGCTTGACTGCGATCGCGCGGGAAGTAGAAGCGCGTCCTCTCGCTCCCTTGCAGGACGCCAGCCGGTCACGCCGGCTGGCGGGGCGAGGGCGGTTCCCGCGGGCGGCGGTTCGTGACCGCCGCTCCCGGGCGGCTCCGGGAAAACGCCCGGCCGGCACCATGACCGGTCTGCGACCTTGTCGCTGGACTGGGACAGGCGGAGACGGACAACGCCCGTCGCAAGCTCCGTCCCAG
>JAKAPE010000108.1:13387-13667 GCA_021811945.1 Pseudomonadota bacterium
CCGAAGCGCGGGCGAGTGGCAACATTCGTCCGCGTGGCGCGGATCGTTGGACTACGCGTCTGCCGGCGTTCCGCCTCCTTTCTTCTTTGCTTTGTCGGCCGGGCAGGATCAAATAAATGGCCGCCGGACCCACCGCCGGCGGCCGATGACGGGATCGGACTCGGCTCTTTGGGCGTTGCGTTGTGGTCGCGCATGAACCGATCCGGGCGTGCTTTTTTCGAAGGTCGTGCGCAGGGCAAGACTCGGGCGCGAAGAAAAAAACGCGTCGCGAGAGATCGGA
>JAKAPE010000386.1 GCA_021811945.1 Pseudomonadota bacterium
GTCAAATCCAAAACCACACTAGATTCATAAAGTTGCTAGTGTCCCTTTGCTTCCGACGTTCGTAATAGGGCATGCGGCAAAGTGATACGAACGTCGGAAGCGGGACACTAGTGATATTGAAAACCACCCAGCTTTACCGCTCCAGTTATGCGGCATTGACTTTGGTTTTGCTGACGATTCCTGCAATGGCCTATACGGGCCAAAAGTTGGCCAAGCAAGCAAAGATCACCGTCAGCGAAGCGCGCGCTATCGCGCTGAAAGCCCATCCCGGCAAGATCATCGATGAGGAGATCGAAAGGGAGCGAGGCGGAAGCGGGTTGCGCTATTCGTTTGACATCAAACGAGGCAAAGTGACCCACGAGGTCGGCGTTGACGCACAGACCGGCAAGGTGCTGGAGAACAAGAAGGAAGGTAAAAACCCGGATTAGACGGTATTACCGCGAATAGCTTGTCGCAACCGGCGACGATGGCCTCCCTGGGAGGCCATTTGTCGGCTCCAATCGAAGCTAGTGCAATCACTGGCTTTACAAGCCAACTGCGCGAAATCGCAAGAGAGCGTTGATTTAAGGAAATTGCCCCGCTTGTGTGCCGAATTAAAATATCCAGAGCGTTTGCAGCAACGTTGAGGTTGAAGAAGCACGATCTGGGCATGCAACCAGGCAGCGAGCGGATATGGACCGAGAAGAATGTTCATCTCGTATTCGAGGTGAGCCTTTGGCTCAAGGCCGTGTTTGCGTTCTTCGAAATCGTCGGCGGCATTATCGCGTATCTGGTTCCGAAGCAGTTCTTGGTCGGGTTTGTGCTGTGGGTAACAACGGATGAATTCGCCGAGGACCCGCACGACATCGTCGCAAACTTTTTGCTGCACGCGGTGCAGCATCTTTCGGTCGGCGCGCAGACCTTTGCGGCACTCTTTTTGCTCGCGCACGGCGTCATAAAGCTGTGGCTCATTATCGGGCTGCTGCGGGAAAGGCTTTGGTACTACCCGACGGCGAACGTCGTATTCGGACTGTTCATCGTGTACCAATTGTACCGGTATACGTTCACGCATTCGATCTGGCTGCTTCTCTTGACTGTGCTTGACGCGCTGGTGATCCTGCTGACGTGGCACGAATACCAGTATATGCGTCGCCAATTGGTGCGGCACTAAGGGGAGGCGCCGTGTGAACCGGCGCGGGAACGCCGTGGAATGTGTAGAGAGCAGTAAGCCGCAAGCGAGCAAACAACGCCGTGGTCATTTTGGCATCGAGCCTATAGAACGCCTCTGAGAAGAACGTAGCCGAGCGCAACAATTTGAAACGTCTCATCGTCGAGGGCACATCTTCACAGACCCGGCGTCGGAGCAGTGCGCGGACTCGTTTCCGGTCCGGCGGACAGTGCCGGCCCGAAGAACGGATGCTGAAGTGCATCCTCAACCGCGCCAAGCGCTTGACGCTGTGCGACAAGCGTCTCGAAACGCGATTGTTCGGCTGTGATGCGTTCGATCCGGGCGGTCAGCAACGCCGCTCGATCGACTTGACCGGCCGCGAAGGATTGCTGCATCCGGTGCGCGCGGTCCCGCTCGCCGGCCAACAGCCGATTGGCCGTGGCGAGGGCTTGGTTTGCTGCGCGATAGCTGGCCGCGGCGCCGTCGATCGCATCGATGATTTCTGTCTGCAGGGCAATGAATCGGGCCGCGGCTTCCTGGCGCCGCGCTAGGGCCTCGGCGATCGGTCCCTGGTTCTGGTTGAAGACCGGAAGATCGACCGCCGGGAGCAATAGAAACATGTTCTGCCCTTGCGAGTAGCCGTAGCCGGGACCGAGCGTGATGTCGGGATACTGCTTCGCGATCTGGAGGCGGAGGGCGGACTCCGCCGCCGCATACTCGGCCAACAGACCCTGGACATCGCTTCGACCGACAAGCGCCTCGCGGCGCAATTCGCCGGCGCTGAAATGTCGGCCAAGGCGCTCCGGTCTTTCGAAGGGGCGGAAAGACGGACTGATCCCCTTGACGGCTTGGCGCGCAACCCCTACCGCGGCGGCCAGCCGCGTCAAAGCGTCGACGCCCTGACGTTCGGCCGCGCGGATAGCAAGGCCGATCTGATTGCGGGCTGTGCGTTCCCGGGCGACGTCCAGCGCGGAGGCTTGGCCGACGGCAAAACGCTCCTCCAACAGTGCCACCAGCTCGTTCTGCAGAACAAGTTTTTGCCGCAGCAAGGCGACACGGTGTTGCGCGGCCCACAAATTCAGCAAGGCGTTGCGCACTCCAGTCCGCACTTGCCACGAGGCCGTCGCCAGATCGGCGCGTGCCGCGTCGAGCAGGGCGCGTGCCTTCCCGGTACGGAATTCGCGCTTGCCGAACGTCTCAATCAGAAAGTTGATGACCGGCGCCACCGTCCACGGCGACGGCGTAGGAACGCTCAGATTATAGCTGAGCTCTTCGAAGCTCAGCGAGGGGTTCGGCACCTGCCGCGCCGTGATTACCGCTGCCTCGGCCGCGGCGAGCTCGGCGCGCGCGAGATCGAGGCGCGGATGGTAATAGACTGCCGCCAGTGTAAGTCTCGTCAGTCCCCACGCCGGTGGACTCCGATCGCGGAGCGCCGAGACGGCTGGCTGCGGGCTGGTCGCCAGCGCCGCGGCGATGAATTTCTGCAGCCGAGCATCGCTCAGCGACCGCGCCTCTATCGCATTGGCGTTTTTCATTGCCGAAATCGGCGCCGGCCGATAGCTGGCGCAACCCGTGAGGAGCGGCACAGCACAGGCAATGAGGATCCAATAACGCACCTAACGAGGCTCCGCCTCAGACCGACGAGGCGTGTGGATAATGTGGCTCCGATCGCCGGTTACATGACGAGCTCTGATAAGACCAGGCTCAAGTTGGACCG
>JAKAPE010000387.1 GCA_021811945.1 Pseudomonadota bacterium
TCCGATCTATCGCCGACGCCCTGATGGTGGCGCGCGGCGACCTCGGCGTCGAGATGCCGCTGGAAAAGGTCCCGGGCGTGCAGAAGGAGATGACGCGCGCCTGCCGCCGCGCCGGCAAGCCCGTGGTTGTGGCTACGCAGATGCTGGAGTCGATGATCGCGAGCCCGGTGCCGACGCGCGCCGAGGTGTCCGATGTCGCCACCGCCATCTTCGACGGCGCCGATGCGATCATGCTGTCGGCAGAATCGGCGTCCGGCCAGCATCCGGTTGCGGCGGTGGAGACGATGAACCGTATCGCCGAGGAGGTGGAGACTGAGGCGATGTATCTGCCCTCGCTGCATGTGTTGCGCACCGAGCCGGAGGCGACCGGCGCGGACGCCATTGCTGCGGCGGCGCGCCAGGTGGCGGAAACACTCGATCTCGCCGCCATCGTCTGCTGGACCTCGTCCGGCGCGACGGGATTGCGGATGTCGCGGGAGCGGCCGAAGCCGCCGACTGTCGCCATTTCGCCGATGCTCGCCACTGGGCGCAAATTGTCGCTGGTGTGGGGCATCCATTGCGTCATCGCCGAGGATGCCCGCGATCAGGACGACATGGTCGAGCGCGCCTGCCGGATCGCCTTCAGGGAAGGTTTTGCCTCAGCGGGCCAGCGCGTCATTATCGTCGCCGGCGTGCCGCTGGGCACACCCGGCGCCACCAATATGATGCGGGTCGCTTTCGTTGGGGCGCAGGCCGGCGAGGGGTAGGAAAACGCCGGCGCAGTTCGTCATTTGCCGCCCACGAGTTCCTCCACTCCAGCGACGACGCGGTCGGCTGCGGCGTGGTGCAGCATGTGGCCGAAGCCGGAAAGCTCGACTACTTTCACGTGCGACGCCACCACGGCGAGTTCGGCGATCCGCTCGATGTGGCGGGTGCCAATGAAAGTTATGACGGCACCGGCGCACAGGACCGCGACAATGACAACGAGCGTAGTCATGCCGACTGCCACATTGAAGTTTGCCGAACCGCCGGATCAATGTGCCGTGCCTGATCGCCGGCCCAAAGCGTCACCTTGTATCGTTCTATTGTGTTGCAAAAAGCGCTCAGCCGACGCAAGCCGCTTAAAGCGCTTCGCCCCTCAACCAGCGGGCGCCGCAAGCATAAAGGGCATCGAGTTCGGGGCCATCGATGCCGGGCATATCGGGTTTGACCTTGTAGCCGATCTTGCTTTGCAGATAAGCGAGATGTCGGTAGCCCTCGGGGAAGCGACCGAGAAGGGCGTGGTCGAGCACGAGCTTGGCCGACGGATCGACCGCATCGAGCCGGTCTTTTTCGTAGATCGGCTGGCGCAGCACCAGGCCCCAGCGGCCGGCGCGACGCTCGAAGAAGTCGTAAAAGCGACCGGTGCACACCACGTCGCACATCACGCCATCGACCGGCGCGCGCTGCGAAATCGTCATCTTGGTCTGCGCGATGGCGCGCTCGGCAGCAACATCGACCGAGCTGCCGCCGAGGAAATGCAGGATGCGCACGCCGCGCGCCCAGCTCTCGTCGTTGACTCTTATGAATTCCTCGAATGTGCCCTGGAACCAGGTCGCCATCATGCGGCCGTCGACATGCCAGACGGTGCGGAAGCGATCCCACAAACGCGCGTCGCGCCACACTGCCCAGTTTTCCACGAGTTCGCGGATGGCGAGTTTGTCGTCAATAATGTCGGCCATGCTAAATCAGATATCGCGCCCCTCGACCTTTACGCTGAGTTCCCTGACCTCGTCGGGAATATGATCGAGGCGCGGGTCGACGGCGAGGGCTTTGCGGTAGACGTCGAGCGCGTCCTTGTCGTCCCCGATCTCCTGCAGGATCACCCCAAGGCCGGCCAGCGCGCCGAAATGGCGCGGCTCGCGCGCCAGCACTTCGCGCAGGTCCGCGAGCGCGCGGCCGTAGTCCTTTTTCAGGTAAAAGATTGTGGCGCGGCGGTTCCAAGCTTCCACATAATTCGGCTTGAGCGCGATGATGGCATCGAGCAGTTTTATGGCGAGGTCGTAATCCTTGTCGTCAGCCGCCGCTGTCACCCGGCCCATGAGCAGATTGCAGGTGTCGCTGCCGGAGACCATCCATGCGGCCCAGATGCGGTTCTCGATTGCCTTGGCGCTGTTCACATCGGGCGCGATTTTCAAAGCTCGGAACAGGGTATCGAGGCTGTGGCTGCGCGCGCCGCGCTCGGGCTGCTTGACATCCCGCGGCGGCTTGATCCAGTCGGGGTGGCGGGGTTCGCCCGCAGCGGCACTTGGCGCCGCACTTGGCGCCGCACTTGGCGCCGCACTTGGCGCGGAACTTGGCGCGGCCGCGCCAACCGCGAACGGCGCGAGGAACGCGACGCACAGAGCCAAACCCGCGCGCCGTAAAGTCTTTTCCCGCCTGCGCATGAATCGCAGCACTGTCCCAAAATCCCGTCGCGTCTATGGGCGCGATGCGGCAGCCTGAAGCTGCCGACAGGCCACGTCAACTTGCGCGGCAAACGGGGCACTGTGCCTTCGCCGCGTGTTTTACCTTGGCCTCAGCCCTGGCGGGCCTTGAAACGCCGCTGCGTCTTGTTGATGACGTAAACGCGTCCCTTGCGGCGCACAAGGCGGTTGTTGCGGTGGCGGCCGCGCAGCGATTTGAGCGAGTTGCGCACTTTCATCGGCCAAAATTCCCCTGTCGGCGCTTCCCTTAGGGAGCGCCCGCGCCGTTGTCAATGATGCCAGCCGGCATCTCACGGCTCGGAAGTCAGGTTAACGGGCAATTTCGGGTGATTTTGTATTGACTGGAGGATCGTGATCCCGTTGGCGCTCTGATTCGGCATGGAGCGCGATCATGGACGCCGTCGCTGTC
>JAKAPE010000109.1 GCA_021811945.1 Pseudomonadota bacterium
GATCTCGGCGCATTTGATACCCTTTGGCGCGGACCACCTCGTCCTGCTTCAGGACGCAGATTTCGCGCTGCGAGCGTCAAAACAAGCGGCATGCTGCGCCCGCTCCATTACCGGGTCATTTGTCTCCTCCGCCGGCGCCGCCGCCGGCGACTTTGCACGCCGATGAACCCGCGATGTTTGGCATTGCCGACAACTCGCTGGCACTCGCGTGACAATAAACGTGCGATCGTCGCTTCGTGTTCCGGTCTGCGCGCAACTTCGTCGCAACCGACCACCACAAGGTGCGCAGTGCCTGGCCGATTTGCGGTCGCGACTTACGCCTCCGCCTTGAAAGGGCGCGTCAGCAGCGACTCGATGGCAGCGTCCACGCTCTTCTTTTCCGTCAACAGCGCGTCAACCGCCGCGGAAATCGGCATATCGACGCCGCATTCCCTCGCCATTTCGACCAGCACCGACGCTGTGAAGACTCCTTCGGCAAGACCACCGTGAATGGCGCCCGGCTTTTGTCCGCGGCCGAGGCTGACGCCGAAGGAGAAATTGCGCGACTGCGGGCTCGACGACGTCAGAATGAGATCGCCAAGGCCGGAAAGGCCCATCATAGTTTCCGCCCGTGCCCCGTAGGCTTTGCCGAAACGCACCAGTTCGGCAAAACCGCGCGTCGTCAGCGCCGCCATGGCGCTGGCGCCGAGGCCGCGTCCGGCGACGACACCGGCAGCGATGGCGAGCACGTTCTTTGCCGCACCGCCGATCTCGACCCCCCGCACGTCGGTCGAATGGTAGGGGCGCAAGCTTGCCGAACCGATCGCGTGCGTCAATTCGCGCGCGAGTTTTTCCTCGTCCGCCGCCAGCGTGACCGCGGTCGGCAGGCCGCGCGCCACGTCGGTGGCAAAGCTTGGGCCGGAAAGTATCGCCGGCGCCGCGCCGGTGACGCATTCGGCCACCACTTCGGCCATGAACTTTTTCGTGCCGCGCTCGATGCCTTTGGCGCAGACAATGACCGGCGTGCGCTCGGCGATGAGCGGCGCCAGCGCCGTCGCTGCAGTACGCACCGCCTGAGCCGGAACCACCAGGAGGATTGCCTGCGCGCGCGCCGCCTCGGCAAGGGTGCCGGCCAGCATGACGCGGTCGTCGAGGCGCACGCCGGGCAGGAACAGGCTCTCGCGCCGTTGTGCCAGCGCCGCCGCATTGGCGGCGTCATGCTCGAACAGCGTGACGGCGCGTCCCGCGCGCGCGCAACTCAGAGCGAGCGCTGTGCCCCAGGCGCCGGCGCCGATGACCGCAATGTGATCGAAGGTCTGCAACATACTGTGCCTGGTTCCGCGGGAGGCAGCGGATCATAAAGGCTGCTCACAGCGCTTCGCCGCGCAGCAGTTTCGGCACCTCGCCAACGAGCCCCGCCGCCTCGCGGATAAACAGACGTTTGAGATAGGGGGCGCGATCGATCAGGCCGAGACCGACGTCGCGGGCGACGCGCAGCAGCGCGGAGCGGTTGGAGAACAGGCGATTGAGGCCGTCGGTCGTGATCCCCATGGACATCGTATCGAAGCGCCGCCAGCGTTGGAAGCGTTCGAGCACGTCGGCGGCGCCGGGATCGAGGCCAAGCCGCACCGCCTCCACGATCACCTCGGCCAGCGCGGCCACATCCCTCAATCCCATATTCAGCCCTTGGCCCGCGATCGGGTGAATGAGATGGGCGGCGTCGCCGACGAGCGCTACGCGTTCGGCAATAAAGGTGCGGGCGACGAAGAAGCCGAGCGGATGCACGCTGCGCCGGCCGATCGCGGTGATCTCACCCAGATGCAGCTTGAAGCGGCGTTCGAGCTCGACGCGGAACTCGGAGTCCGGCAGAGCGGCGATGCGCTCCGCTTCGCGCGTTGCCTCCGTCCACACGATCGACGAGCGGTTGCCTTTGAGCGGTAGAATTGCAAACGGCCCAGCCGGGAGGAAGTGCTCCTCGGCGCGACCGCCATGATCGCGCTCGTGTGCGACGTTGGTCACGATCGCCGACTGGCCGTAAGACCATCCGTGTGTTGCGATTCCGGCCAGCGCGCGGACTGCCGAACGCGCCCCGTCGGCGGCAACCAGCAACCGGGTCTGTATCGTGCCGCCGTCCGCCAATTCGACATCGAGGTGTTGCGCCGACGCTCGTGGCGCCTCCCGTTCTGCCCTAAAGGGAAAGGGCCGACCCTTCGCCTCCACGGGAGGGAAAATCGAGGTTTGATTTGCAGAAAGCTTCGCCACTGCGCAGGCCTGCAGCCCAACTCCCGCCTCCCGGGCCTTGGCTTCCAGCGCGCCAATGAGATGGCGGTTTTCAATCATGTGAGCGAAAGGCTCGCCTGGCTCGATTTCGCCGCCGAAGGTGAGAAAGACCGGTCGCACGGCGTCGTCGAGCCGGCTGTCGGTGATGACCATGTCGAGGATCGGCTGCGCCTCTTGCGCCACGCTCTGCCAAACGCCGAGCGTCTCCAGGAGCCGCCGCGCCGCCGCGACGATCGCCGAAGCCCGCTCATTGTCGGCGCGGCGCGCGGCCAGCGCCGGGTCGGCGACATTGACGGAGAAAGACGAACCGAGAGCTTGGCGGAGCGCAATCGCCAGCGCCAGGCCGGCAAAGCCGCCGCCGGCGATCAGCACCTCGGTCGTATCGTGCGCACGGGTCATGATGTCGATGTCCTAAACTGTGAAAGTTCAGACTCCAGTTGACAGACAGCGTCAGACTTCGCCTTACGTCTCGCGGCCGACATTATCGGCGAGCCGGGTCCGAACCTGTCAAGGACGGCCCGAAGGGCCGCCGCTCAAGGCGGTGCTTCGCATCCTTGACAGGTTCGGCCCGCTCGCCAAACTCGCCGCCGTCAGACGCAAGGCAATCTGCGATTTCGGCCAACACCGTCCGAAGCCTCAAGTCTAGATTTTTACGCCTAATGCTCAGCTCCGATCGGCAAGCCTATTCCTGGACCGCGGCCGGCAGGCAGCATAGCATCGAGGGATCAATGCACGCATTCATATCACCCCCGCCGCCACCACCATTCCTTTGAACCACGCACCGGAACTCTTCAAGCATGTCTTCCGCCATCCAGGACGTCCTCTCCATCCTCGATCTCGAGCCGCTGGAGGTAAACCTCTTTCGCGGGCGCTCGCCGCAGTCGAGCTGGCAGCGCGTGTTCGGCGGCCAAGTTATCGGCCAGTCGCTGGTGGCGGCCTGCCGCACGGTCGACGACGTGGCGCGGCGGCCGCCGCATTCACTGCACGCCTATTTTCTTCTCGGCGGCGATCCTAAAGTGCCCATCATCTATGAGGTGGATCGCATCCGTGACGGCAGGAGTTTCACAACGCGTCGCGTGATCGCAATCCAGCACGGCCGCCCCATCTTCTCCATGGAAGTCTCGTTCCATATTGCCGAAGACGGCTTGACCCACCAACTCGAAATGCCCGACGTGCCGAAACCGGAGGCATTGCCGGGCGAGTCCGAAATCAGGGCGCGCGTGCTGCCGCTCATGCCCGACCCGGTGCGCCGCTATTACGAGCGGGAACGGCCGATCGAGCTACGGCCGGTCGAGTATGGCCGCTATCTCGGCGAGAAGATCGAAGGCGGCCGTTTCCATGTCTGGATCCGCGCCACCGGCCGCCTCCCTGACGAACCGGCGATCCACCAATGCGTGCTGGCCTATGCTTCCGATATGACCCTCCTCGATGCGGCCTTGATTCCACATGGAAAAACCGTCTTTCACGAGGACATCATGGCGGCGAGCCTCGACCACGCGCTGTGGTTCCACCGCCCTTTCCGTGCCGACGAGTGGCTCCTTTATATGCAGGAGAGCCCCAGTCTCGCCGGCGCGCGCGGCTTTTCGCGCGGGTCGATCTTTGCGGGCAACGGCACACTGGTCGCTTCGGTCGCGCAGGAGGGACTTCTGCGGCAACGCCGCTCCCAGCAGGCATAGCAATGCTGTCACATGGGGCGATGCAAATGAAGCGCTGCCCATTATCCCACAAAAAATCGCTTAATTCTTGATCGTTTTGCCGATATCGTATGCATTGTTCCATGGGTGCCTGGAATCAACACGGAATTGAGCCATGAAGCTCGTCATTGCGATCATCAAGCCGTTCAAACTCGAAGACGTTCGCGATGCGCTCGGCGCCATCGGCGTGCGCGGCATGACCGTCACCGAGGTCAAAGGCTACGGCCGCCAGAGGGGCCACACCGAAATCTATCGCGGCGCCGAATATGCGGTGAATTTTCTTCCGAAAGTGCGCATCGAGATCGCCGCCGACGCGGCCGAGACTGACCGCATCGTCGAGGCGATCAGCACCGCCGCCAAGACCGGGCAGATCGGCGACGGCAAGATCTTTGTTCTCGGCCTTGACCATGCGCTTCGCATCCGTACCGGCGAGACCGACGCCGACGCGCTCTGAGCGCCGGGATTTTCGACAGGGGGCACGAATGACAAGAAGGGCATCGATCGCCCGCGTCGTGGCTGCCGGCGGCGCGCTCGTGGCATTTGCGGATACGCCAGCCATGGCCGAAACCTTGGCGCGGACGACCAGTATCAGCCCGGCTGATACGGCTTGGATGATCGCGGCCACCGCCCTCGTCCTGATGATGACGATCCCCGGTCTCGCTTTGTTCTACGCCGGCATGGTGCGCAAGAAGAATGTGCTGGCGACCATGGCGCAAAGCCTCGCGGCTACGGCCTTGTGCTCGATAATTTGGGCGGCGGTCGGTTACACGCTCGTCTTCGGCGGCAGCGCGCCGCTCCTCGGCAACCTCCACAACCTGCTGCGCGGCATGGATATGAACGCGGTCAGTTCGTTCGCACCGACCATTCCGGAAGCGCTGTTCATGCTCTACCAGATGGCGTTTGCCGTTATCACGGTGGCGCTTGTGGCCGGCTCGGTAGCCGATCGGATGCGCTTTTCAGCTTTCTTGTGGTTTGCCGCCCTCTGGCTCATCTTCGTCTATGTGCCGATCGCGCATTGGATATGGGGCGGCGGCTTCCTCGGCACGGCGGGAGTGCTCGATTTCGCCGGCGGAACGGTGGTGCATCTCAATGCCGGCGTCGCCGGTCTGGTCGCCGCCATCGTGCTTGGCGCGCGGCGCGGTTACGGCAGTGAAAACTTCGCGCCCTACGATCTTTCGCTCGCCGTGATCGGCACCGGACTGTTGTGGATCGGCTGGTTCGGATTCAACGGCGGATCGGCGCTCGCGGCCAATTCACGCGCCGTATTTGCAATTCTCGCCACTCACCTTGCTGCCTCTATGGGCGCCCTGACCTGGATGGCGCTCGAATGGTGGACCCGCGGCAAGCCCTCGGTTCTCGGCATGATTTCCGGCGCCGTGGCGGGGCTCGGCACCATCACGCCGGCGTCCGGTTTTGTTGCTCCCTGGGCCGGTGTCGTCATCGGCCTTGCTGCCGGCGCGGTTTGCTTCTGGAGCTGCACGAGGCTCAAGCTCTTTTTCGGTTATGACGACTCGCTTGACGTGTTCGGCGTGCATGGCGTTGGCGGAGCAACAGGCACCCTGCTTACCGGCGTTTTCGCCGTGAGCGCCATCGGCAAGACCAGCGGCCTCATTGAGGGCAACGGCACTCAGGTTCTCATTCAACTCTACGGCGTCGCCGTCACCCTGGCGTGGTCGGCGATTGCGACCTTTGTGCTGCTGAAGGCGATCGCAGTATTCTTACCGTTGCGCATCGACAAGCAAGCCGAGCTTGAAGGTCTCGACGTAAGTCAGCACGGCGAAGCTCTGCAATAGCTCTCATATATATCGCCTAATATTTAGGCGTTTGACTGAAAATCGGGCAGGGTTTTGTCGCCGCGCCCAAGCGAGTAATTGTGAAGTTCTTTCTTTTGCCGGCCAGATTATCACTTGCGGGAATGCTGGAAGACGAGCGAGACCGCTCGGAATCGCCTTATTTTGCCGGCGCATAACTCTTTCCACGGCAACTGGCACGCCGTTTGATTCAGATTCCGCGGCCCGTGGGCCTTTCCGCGGTAATCGCGTGGATCGGCCGTTCCAATACGGCGCACGTGACAGACGGGAGATCGAACCGATGAAAATCGTCATGGCCATCATCAAGCCGTTCAAGCTCGATGAGGTTCGCGACGCGCTCACCAGGCTTGGCGTTCAGGGGCTGACCGTTACCGAAGTGAAGGGCTACGGGCGGCAAAAGGGTCACACCGAAATCTACCGCGGCGCGGAATATGCCGTGAGTTTCTTGCCGAAGATCAAACTGGAAGTCGCCTGCGCGTCCGATCAGGTCGACAAGGTGATCGAGGCGATCTCGGCGGCGGCGAAGACCGGGCAAATCGGCGACGGCAAGATCTTCGTGCTCGGCCTCGACCATGCACTTCGCATCCGCACCGGCGAGACCGACGCCGCGGCTCTTTAGTAAACGCCCGCACCTTATCTCCACGACAGGAGCGAGACTATGACATTGAGGAAATTCTCGACTGCGGGACTGCTCGCGCTCGCCGGAGCGATACTGTTCGCCATTGTGCTGAGCCTACCGACGCTCCACGCGGCCCGTGCGCAAGCCAATCCTGCTGCTACCGCGGCGAGCGTGGTGACCGCCGCGCCACCAGCATGCGACGCCAAGACGCTTGTGAAATGCGCGCCGAATTCCGGCGACACTGCGTGGATGCTGACCTCGATGGCCATCGTCCTGATGATGACCATCCCGGGGCTCGCGCTGTTCTATGGCGGCATGGTGCGCAGAAAGAACGTCGGCGATACGGTAATGACGAGCTTCGCCGTCACCTGCCTTATCACGATTCTCTGGCTGTTCTTCACCTACAGTCTGGCGTTCCGCGCCGGGACTCCCTTTATCGGCGGGCTCGACCGCGCCTTCCTCCAGGGCGTCATGAGCGATTTCTCGAACAACGTCGGCAATCCCAATCCGCTGGCGCCGACGATCCCCGAGACCGTCTATTCGATGTTCCAGTTGACCTTCGCGATCATCACCGCGGCGCTCATTGCCGGCTCGTTCGCGGAGCGCATGAAATTCTCGGCCATGCTCTGGTTCATCGGCTTATGGGCGATTTTCGTCTATTCCCCGATCGCCCACTGGGTATGGGGACCAGACGGCGTGTTCAACTCCGGCAATCCCAAGGCATGGTTCCACGTCCTCGATTTCGCCGGCGGCACGGTGGTGCATGTGAATTCCGGCACCGCCGGCCTGATGGCCGCCCTCGTGCTCGGCAGGCGCAAGGACACTGCCCCACCCCACAATATGGTCTACACGATGATCGGCGCCTCGCTCCTATGGGTGGGCTGGTTCGGCTTCAATGCCGGCTCGGCGGTGTCCGCGGGCATGCAGGCTGGAATGGCGATGACGGTCACCCAGCTCGCCACCGCGACCGCGGGCTTCACCTGGATGCTGGTCGAGTGGATGATGCGCGGCAAACCGACGGTTGTCGGCATTTGCTCGGGCGCAGTCGCCGGGCTTGTCGCCATTACTCCGGCATCCGGCTTCGTCGGCCCAATGGGAGCATTCTGGATCGGGATCGCGGCCGGCATTGTTTGCTACTGGGGTGTGACCGGCCTCAAGCACTTCTTCGGCTATGACGATGCGCTCGATGTCTTCGGTGTGCACGCCGTCGGCGGAGCGACCGGCGCGATCCTTACCGGCGTGTTCGCGGTCGCCGCCTATGGCGGTACGGCGGGGCTGCTCGAAGGCAATTCCGTTCAGGTCCTGTACCAGGCAGTCGGCGTCGGCATCGTCTTCATCTACGATGTCGTCGTAACCCTCATCATCCTCAAAATCGTGGACATGGTCGTCGGCCTGCGCGTCAACGCCGAGGTGGAGCGCGAGGGTCTCGATCTCGCGCTGCACGGAGAGACCGTCCAGTAAGGGCGGACAACGGGCTGGGCGGAGACCCGGCAACCGCCCGTCCGTCGGGAGACCCTGGCGCGAACCGGGGTCTCCTACTGCTTTTGGGCGGCAAGTAAGCAGACAACGTCGCCTTGGCTTTTTCTCTGCACGGAGATGCCCGGATCGCGAGGCCGCCGCGAGGCGGCAACGGTCGCTGTCGCTTTCCGCCGTTCGCCGGCCTGCCCGGCGGAGAGCGGGCGATCTCGTTCGGAGAACGGGTGATCTCGTTCAGGCAACGGCCTGAGACAAAAGCGAACTGGACAGGCGCGAGAGCGGTTGGTATGCGCGCTGGCGGCGAACCCGCATCGTCGGTTTCACGGCGAGCCCCCGCGCCGATTCTCAGGAGGAACCCCATGGCTCGAAGTTTCGTCATTGCCGCGGCAATCGCTGCGTTCGGCCTCGCCGCGGTGGCCGACACATCGCTCGCCCAGGGCACCGTCAAGATCGGCTTCATTATCCCGATGACGGGACCGCAGCAATCAACCGGCAAGCAGGAAGTGGCGGCCGTCAAGCTCTACATGGCGCAGCACGGCGATACCGTCGCCGGCAAGAAGATCGAGCTTATCATCAAGGACGACGGCGCCGTACCCGACAAGACCAAGCGCATCGCGCAGGAGCTGATCGTCAACGACAAGGTGACCTTCCTCGCCGGCTTCGGCATCACCCCGACCGCGCTCGCTGTGGCGCCGTTGGCGACCCAAGCCAAAGTGCCGGAGATCGTCACGGCAGCCGGCACCTCGTTCATCACCGAGAGATCACCCTACATCGTGCGCACCAGCTTCGCGGTTCCCCAATCGTGCGTGCCGATGGCCGACTGGGCGGTCAAGAACGGGATCAAGCGAGTGGTGACCATGATCTCCGACTACGCGCCGGGGATTGATGCGGAAAAGTCCTTCACGGCCGAATTCGTCAAGAACGGCGGAAAGGTGGTTGATGCCATCCGCTTCCCGCTCGCCAATCCCGATTTTGCGCCGTTCCTGCAGCGCGCCGCCGACCGCAAGCCGGATGCAGTCTTCATCTTCGTTCCTTCCGGGCAAGGCAGCATCTTTGTCAGGCAGTTCGTCCAGAAAGGCCTCGATAAGGCCGGCATCAAGATCATCGGCCCCGGCGACGTCGTGGACGACGATCTCCTCAACGGCATGGGCGATCAAGTGATCGGCACGGTCACGGCGCACTTCTACTCCGCCGATCATGATTCGGCGGTCAACAAGGCTTTCGTCGCCGCATTCGAGAAGGCCAACCACGGCATGCGCCCGAACTTCATGGCAGTCGGCGGCTACGATGGCATGCACTTGATGTATGCGGCGTTGAAGAAGACCGGCGGCAATACCGACGGCACCGCGCTGGTCAACGCCATGAAAGGCATGAGCTGGGAAAGCCCGCGCGGCCCGATCTCGATTGATCCGCAGACGCGCGACATCATTCATAACGTCTATATCCGCAGGGTTGAGAAGAAAAACGGCCAACTCTACAATGTCGAATTTGCCACGTTCCCGGCCGTCAAGGATCCGGGAAAGGCCGCGGAAAAGAAGAAGTGAAAGGCGGCACGCTGGCTGCGAACGATCTCGTTCCGGGGCGCGGGCGCAAGCCCGCGGCCGAGGGACTGGTGACCGCGAAACGCCGCAACGGCGGCGCGTTTGGGGCTCACGGAGTGCGAAGGGCGGTGAAGTCCATCATCGGACCGGCCGAAGGCCGCTGTTCTTGGTTTTTCGCGGGACACTGAAGTGATCGGCCGACCATGCTGACCGTTCTGTTCGACGGGATTTCCTACGGCATGCTGCTGTTCGTCCTCGCGGTTGGACTTGCGGTCACGCTTGGGCTCATGAATTTCGTCAACCTCGCGCACGGCTCCTTCGCCATGGCCGGCGGCTATATCACCGTCATTTTGGTCAACCGGATCGGGTTTCCCTTCGCCGTCGGAGTTGTGCTGGCATTCTTCGCGGCCGCCGCGCTTGGAGCGCTGTTCGAGCGCACGCTGTATGTGCGCGTCTATGAAAAAAACCCGCTCGACCAGGTGCTGTTCACCATCGGTCTCGTCTTCATGTCGGTCGCCGCGGTCGATTACGTCATGGGCTCCTCGCAGCAATTCGTGCAAATTCCATCCGCGCTGCAGGGCCAATTCCACGTATTTGGCATCGGTATGGGCAAATACCGTCTGCTCATCATCGTCATTTGCGGCCTGATTACCCTCGGCTTGCAGCTTGCGCTGACGAGAACGCGCTTCGGCAGCCGGCTGCGCGCCGCCGTCGATGATCAGCGCGTGGCGCGCGGGCTCGGCATCAATGTCGGCGCCACTTTCGGCATCACCTTCGCGATCGGCTCGGGACTTGCCGGGCTCGGGGGCGCGCTCGGCGCGGAGATTTTGGGCCTCGATCCGATCTTTCCGCTCAGATACATGATCTACTTTTTGATTGTCGTGACGGTCGGCGGCGGTTCGAGCATCATCGGCCCGTTCTTCGCCTCGATCCTTCTCGGCATCGGCGACGTCGCCGGCAAATACTATGTGCCAACGCTCGGCGCCTTCGTCATCTATACGATCATGATCGTCGTGCTCATCTGGCGACCGCTGGGCTTGTTCGCCCGCGCCGCTTCGCGGTGAGCGCGATGACGCAACTCGAAGAGGAAGTCGCCGGCTTCTTCGTGCGGCGGGGGCGCTGGTCACCGCTCGAAATCGCATTCTGGATACTGGCACTGGCAAGCATCTGGCTGTTGCCGAGCGAGCACCTGATCCTCACCGAGACGGCAATTCTCGCTCTGTTCGCGCTGTCGCTCGACCTCATCCTCGGTTTCGCCGGGATCATCTCGCTGGGGCATGCTGCCTTCTTTGGCTTCGGCGCCTATTTCACCGGGCTGGTCGCCAAATACGGCATCGTCAACGAGCCGGTGCTGGCGCTCCTACTGGCCGGGCTCGCGGCCGCCGCGCTCGGCTTTGCCACCAGCTTTCTCGTGCTGCGCGGCTCCGACCTCACTCGCATCATGGTCACGCTCGGTATCGCCCTGGTGCTTTATGAGCTTGCCAACCGCTATGACAACATCACTGGCGGCGCCAACGGGCTGCAAGGCGTCGACATTCATCCCATTCTCGGCAGGTTCAGCTTCGATCTCTACGGCCATACCGCCTACGCCTACTGCCTCGTCGTGCTGTTCCTTCTTTTTCTCCTTGCTCGGCGCATCGTCCGTTCGCCGTTCGGCCTGTCGCTCGTCGCGCTCAAGGACAATCCCCTGCGCGCTGAGGCCGTCGGCATCCCCGTCAACGCCCGCATGGTCGCGATCTATACCATCGCCGCCGGATACGCCGGCGTTGCCGGCGCGCTGCTTACGCAGACCACCGCGTTCTGCTCACTCGACGTGCTCTCCTTCGAGCGCTCGGCCGACCTCCTTTTGGTACTCATCATCGGCGGCACCGGTTATCTCTACGGCGGCTTGATCGGCGCGGTCATCTTCAAATTCATGCAGGACTGGCTCGCCAATCTCACCCCGCAATACTGGCAGTTCTGGATCGGCCTCGTGCTCGTGCTCATCGTGCTCGTCGGCCGTGAGCGCGTCACCGGTTGGACCAGATCGCTGCACCACATGATCTTCCCGCGTCTGCTCGCGATGCCGGAATCCCGCAAGAAGAGGCGCGAGATCGCGGCTAGGCGCGGCATTGGGCGCGTCGGCGGCGCGGCTTCGGACGGACATTGAGCCATGCCGATTTTGGAGACTGTTGGTTTGGCAAAGCGCTTCGGCGGCATCGCCGCCACCAACGAGGTCTCGCTCGCCGTGGAGAAGGGTGCGCGCCAGGCCCTGATCGGCCCGAACGGCGCCGGCAAGACCACGTTCATCAATCTGCTCACCGGCGTGCTCAAGCCGACCGGCGGCAGGATTCTGCTGAACGGCGCCGATATCACCGCGCTCGATCCGCACCACAGAGTGCGGCTCGGCATGGCGCGCACGTTCCAGATCAATCAATTGTTCGCCGATTTGACGCCGATCGAGAGCATCGGTCTTGCGGTCTCCGAGCGCGCGGGCGGCGGCGGCGACTGGTGGCGGCGCGTCGGCGGTCGAGCCACGATCACCCGCGAAATTGCCGCGATTGTTGAGCGCTTCGGCCTGACCGACGTGATGCGCGAGCGTACGGCGGTGCTGCCCTACGGCAAGCAGCGGCTGCTCGAGATCGCGCTGGCCTTCGCCTGCCGGCCACGGCTGCTTTTGCTCGACGAGCCGGCGGCCGGCGTGCCGGAGGCGGAACGCCACGAGCTTCTCGCCACCATCGCCGCATTGCCGAAGGACGTTACGGTCCTTTTGATCGAGCACGACATGGATCTCGTCTTTTCGTTTGCCGACCGCATCTCCGTGCTGGTCAACGGGGCGCTGTTCGCGGACGGCGCGCCGGACGAAGTCGCGCGCGATCCGCGGGTCAAGGCGGTCTATCTTGGCGAGGAAAGCGATGTCTGATCTTCTCGCCATAGAAGGCCTCTCCGCCGGCTACGGCGAAGCCGTGGTGTTGTCAGACGTTTGCCTATCGCTAAGCGAGGGTCGCGCGCTGGCGCTGCTTGGCCGCAACGGCATGGGCAAGACCACGCTCATCAACACCGTCGTCGGCGTAACGCGCTGCTTTGCCGGCAAGATCGTGCTCGACGGCCGCGACCTCACCTTCCTGCGGCCCGACCAGCGCGCCCGGCTCGGCGTCGGTTGGGTGCCGCAGGAGCGTAACATCTTCAAGTCGCTCACCGTGCACGAAAACCTCACCGCGGTCGCGCGGCCGGGCCGCTGGACGACCGATAAGGTCTACGCGCTGTTTCCCCGCCTCGCCGAGCGACGCCGCAATCTCGGCAACCAGCTTTCCGGCGGCGAGCAGCAGATGCTCGCCGTCGGCCGGGCGCTGGTGCTGAACCCCCGCGTCATGCTGCTCGACGAGCCCCTCGAAGGGTTGGCGCCGATCTTGGTTGAGGAACTGCTGGCGGCGTTGCGCCGCATCATCCGCGACGAGGGTATGTCGGCCATACTCGTCGAACAAAATGCCAAAAAGATCCTCGGCGTCACGGACCACGCCGTCATCCTCGAACGCGGCGCCATCGTGCATGCCGCCGACAGCGCGGCGTTATTGGGCGACCGCGCCGTGCTCGAGGCCCATCTCGGTGTCACCGATACCGGCCCCCGCCGCCATGGCAACGCCCGGCGGGGATGACCTCGGCGCTGCTCAGCGCGAAAAATCCGTGAGACCTTAGCCGGTTCCGGCGAAGGCGGCCGACGGGCAGCCGCGATCCACACCCTGACCGAGACTGCCAAACTCAACAACTTCAACACGCAGGTTTGGCGCGCCGAGGCGCTCGCGCGGTTGCCCGCTGCATTCATTTCGGATGCGCCCGTTCCTGAGAGGCTTCGTTCAGATTGACGATGGATGTATTATCGTCTTTTGTCATAGCGGAAGGCTCCGCACTCGATTGGAACGTTAGCCGACCAAGACCAAATGCAAGATCGTTTTGGGAGCGCGCCTGTTATGCAGCACCGCTACGCAGTCGCGAATTCATCGCCTGCTTCAAATTGTGGGTCTTCAGGGAATCGAGTGGGTGAATTTAGAGTCCCCGATAGGGGATCAGGAAACCCCACGCCTTTAGGCGGCTGGGATCTCGGTGTGTCCTGTAT